>NZ_CP021913.1:3295625-3597500 GCF_002814095.1 Sagittula sp. P11 | reverse complement strand
CAAACCCGCAAGCAGTTTTTTCAGGATTTTTGCAGAGAGGGGGAACTTTTCTTCCAACAGCTTGTTTTCTATGCGATTTTTTCAGCGAATTTCTTGCCGGGGGGCCCTTCCCTGCCGTTCCGGCCCTCCCCGCAGGTGTGAATCAGCCCCCCGGAAGACGACTCGAGGCGGGAATCCGTGGGCAAATCACCCCTCAGCGGCGGTCGGATCGGGGGATTTCGGCGGATCAGCTGGCTTCTTCAGCCCGGGGAGCGTCCGACCCGGGGGCTTCGCCGCCCAGAATCGTCTTCAGCAGGCGAAGCAGCCTGTCCTTCAGCCCTTCCATCACCGTGTAGAGCGACGGAACGAACAGAAGTGACAGCACCGTGGACAGAAGAAGCCCCCCGATCACCGCGATGGCCATGGGTGCGCGGATCTCGCCACCCTCCCCGTGGGCCAGGGCCGAAGGCACCATGCCGGCAGTCATCGCGATGGTGGTCATGATGATCGGACGCGCGCGCTTGTGTGCGGCGTCGACCATGGCCTCTGCCCGGGACATGCCGCCGTGCACCGCTTCCTGCGCAAATTCGACCAGCATGATGGCGTTCTTCGTCACGATCCCCATCAGCATCAGGAAACCGATCACCACCGAAAGCCCGATCCCCGCCCCGTATATGTAAAGGGCAAAGATCGCGCCCCCGACAGCAAGCGGAAGCGACAGCAGGATCGTTACCGGTGTCACGAAACTGCGGAACAGCAGGACGAGGACGACATAGACCAACAGGATGCCCGCCCCCATGGCCATGGCGAAGCCGGAGAAGATCTCTCCCATCGTTTCGACATCCCCGGCGGCCTGGATGCGCGCACCTTCCGGCATATCCTGCGCCTGCGGCAGGGAATCGATGGCCGCCGTCGCATCGCCGAGGAAGGCCCCGTCTGCCAGAGTCGCGCCGATGGCCACACGGTATTGACGGCCATAGCGTTCGATTGTGGCGGGTCCGTTGGCCAGACGCGCGCTGGCGACCGCGCCCAGCGGCACCATCTGTCCGTCGCTTGTCCGCAACCGTAGGCCCGCCAACCTGTCTAGGTCCTGACGCGCGGCCTCTTCCAGGCGAACACGAACCGGCACACGGTCGTCGCCATCGTCGAAGCGCGCCAGGTTGGCGTCGGCATCGCCCACCGTGGCAATGCGCGCGGTCGTGGCGAGGGTGGTGGCGTCCACACCCATCTGCGTTGCCAGTTGCGGGCGCGGGATGATCTGCACCTCGGGCCGGGCAAGCGCACTTTCGACGGCCACGCCGGTCAGTTGCGGCAGGCCGGACATTCCGCTGGCCAGATCGCGCGACGCGGCCTGCGCGGTTTCGCGGTCGTCGGCGAGAATGTTGATCGACACATCGCGGACCCCTTCCTCGCCCAGGACGTAGATGCGCACGTCGGGGAGATCGGCGAGCCGGTCCCGGATGTCCTGCATGATCTCGGGCGCGCCGCGCTCCCGCTCGTCGCGGGGGCCGAAGTTCACGCGCACCGTCGCCTCGGTGTCCGAGGTCCCCTCGACGAAGACGCTCTCCATCTCCGGGATCTCGAGGATCAGCGACGTGATCCGGCGGGAAATCTCCTCCACCTCGTCGATGTTCGCGCCGGGCGGGAGTTCGACTGTGACCGTCGCGCGACCGCCGTCCGCGGCCGGGACAAACTCTGTCGGCAGGAGCGTGGCAGAGAAGATCGACCCGGCGAATATGGCCAGCCCGAGAAAGAGGGTCACGGCACGATTGTGAAGCGTCCAGCGCAGCACGTTCAGATACCGGCGCATGAGGAAGCCGTCCTCCGGCTCCGCATGGCCCTTGTCGCTCCGCATGAAGTAGGCGGCGAACAGCGGGGTGATGAGACGCGCCACCAGAAGGGAGAAGAGCACGGCCACCGCCACCGTCAGCCCGAACTCGCGGAAGAACTTGCCCGCAATGCCCGGCATCACGCCCACCGGCGCAAAGACCGCGACGATGGTCAGGCTGATCGCGATGACCGTCATGCCGATTTCCTGCGCCGCCTCGTTCGCGGCATCGTAGGCGTTCCGGCCCATCTGGATGTGCCGCACGATGTTCTCGATCTCCACGATGGCGTCGTCGACGAGGATGCCGACCACCAGAGTGATCGCCAGAAGGGAAATGGTGTTCAGCGAGAAACCGAGCAGGTCCATCACGAAGAAGGTCGGGATGATCGACAGCGGCAGCGCCACCAGCGTCACGACCGTCGCCCGCCAGTCCCGCAGAAAGATCATCACCACAAGGATCGTCAGCGCGGCCCCTTCCAGAAGGGTGTTCAGCGCGGTCTCGTAGTTGCTTTCGGTGTAGGTGGTGGCGTCGTCGATCTCGGTAAAGGCGATGTCGGGGTACTCGCGCGACAGTTCGGCCAGTTTCTCGCGCGCGGCCTCGGCGGCAAGAAGATCGCTCGCACCGCTGGACCGGAAGATGCCGAAGGCCACGACCGGACGGCCGTCCAGCAGGGCAAAGTTCTCCCGGTCGGAGGCGCCATCAGCAATCGTGCCGATCTGGTCCAGCCGGATGGTGCCGCCGCTCGGCAGGGAAATGCGCGTCGCCCCAAGTTCCTCCAGCGTCTTCGCGGCACCCAGCGAACGGATGGCGACCTGTTGTCCGGCCAGGCGCCCTTCCCCGCCGCCCGCGTCCACGTTCTGCTGGCGCAACTGGCCGTTCACGTCGCCAACGGTCAGACCGTGAGCCAGCAGCCTGTCCGGCGACAGCTCCACGTTGATCTCGCGCTCTGCGCCGCCGATCCGGTCGACGGAGGCCACGCCCGCCGCACCCTGGATCGTCGGCGCCACGACATCGTCCACGAAGGTGGACAGCCCCTCTATGCTGCGGTCCGACCCGGAGGCGGCATAGGTCAGGATCGCCCCCCCGATGACATCCAGACGCTGGACGATGGGCTCGCTCGCCGCATCGGGCATGTCGCCCCGCGCCGCGGCGACCGCATCGCGCACGTCGTTCACCGCCCGGTCCGTCTCGACGTTGATTTCGAACTCGATGGTGACGGAGGCAGTGCCGTCGCCCGCGACGGAGGTGATGTGCCGCACACCCTGCACGTCCACCAGTTCGTCTTCCAGCGGCGTGATGATCTGCGTCACGATCTCGGACGGGCCATTGCCCGGCAGACCGGAGGTGACGGTGACGACCGGAAGATCGACGTTCGGCATGCGGGTGATCGGCAGCCGCATGAAGGACACGATGCCCAGCACGATCAGAACGAGGAAAAGCGCCACGGGCGGCACGGGATTGCGTATGGCCCAGGACGACATGTTCATGAGATCAGTCGCCCTGCCCTGTCACCGGCCGCACCCGGTCCCCGTCCGAGAAGAAGCCGGCGGCGCGTGCCAGCACATGCTCCCCTTCTTCGAGGCCGCCCAGCACCTCGCGAAGGTTGCCCCAGATCAGCCCGGCAACGATCTCGCGCCGTTCGAGCGTGCCGTCCTTCTCCACTAGGACCGACGCGGTTGCGCCGTCGTTGATGACGGCAGAGGCTGGGACGGCCAGCGATGTCCGCTCGGCGGTGATGATCCATCCGCCGACGAAAAGACCGGGACGCAGCCCATCCTTCGATTCCGGCTCGATCTCGACCACGCCCAGGCGGGTCACGGGATCCACGGTCGGATCTATGTTCTGCACAGTGCCCTGGATCGCGCCGATCCCGGCGATCTGGAGTTCCGCACGGTCGCCCGGTTCGATCTGGCCGAGTTCGGTCTCCACCACTTCGGCTTCCACGTCGACCGCGCCGTCGCGCAGGATGCGGAAAATCGTCTGCCCGGTGGAGACGGTCGATCCGATCTGCGCATCGCGTGCCGTGACAATGCCGTCGACGGGGGCCGTGATCGTGGCATTCTCAAGATCCTCGGAGGCGAGGTCGCGATTGATCTTCGCCTCCTCGATCTGCGACTGCGCGACGGTGATCCCGTCAGAGGATGCCGTCAGGGCCGACTGCGCCGCCGCCTGAGCGGCTATGGCATCGTCGAGAGAGGCCTGCGTTCCGGTGCCGCTGTCACGCAGCCTTTGCGCACGGTCCAACACGGCATTCGCCTGATCGAGCTGCGCCTGATCGGCGGCCACCTGACTGCGGGCCTGTTCGAAGCTGGCCTCTGCCTGCGACAGCGCAAGCTCGCGCAATTGCAACTGGCGGCGCAGGATCCGCTCGTCGAGCCGGGCAAGCACGTCGCCGGTTTCGACCGCATCGCCGATGTCCACCTCGAACTCCGCGATCCGGTGCCCGGACACCTCGGGATCGACCAGGACCTCGTTCCGGGCGACCACGTTCCCCGAAACAGGCACACGCTGCACGAAGGCGGCGGTCGTCACCTCGGCCACCGTGACCGCGGGCAGCGTCCGGGTATCATCCTGTGCAAGGGCGCGCGTGGCTGTCAGAGGCGTCACCGCGCAAAGCAGGGCGATGACCGGAATGCTCCTGGCAAGACTGCGCACGTGCATCGTTTCCCTTCATTCCCGACCGGAACCCGAAAGCCCCGGCACCCCGATCCACGGGACATGACCGGAGCCTAGCCCTGCATCCGGGGATTGCAATGTCCTGTATGATAATTCCGATTGTGCACACGCGCCCCCGCCCGTTCCGGGGGCACCGGCGCCCTCCCGTCCGCACGGGGACAAGGAAATGGTTGCCACCGCGCCTCAGCCCACCGATACCCGGGAAGACACGCCATGCGCCGACCGGGACCATTCGGGCTTCCGGTGGCCCCACGAGGCGTTCGCACCATATGAAAGGTGCAGAGACAAAGGAGACCCGCGGATGAACGCAGCCACCGGCCAACCCTACCCCGTACACGCGACCATCGAGGGACCGCTCGTGCTTATCGGCCTCGGGTCTATCGGCAAGGGCGTCCTGCCTCTGATCGAACGGCACTTCGAATTCGACCCGGCGCGGCTGACCATCATCGATCCCGATCCCGAAGTGGCGACCTACCTCGAAGACCGCGACTACGCGCACGTCCAAGAGGCGCTGACGCCCGAGAACTACGACGAGATCCTGTCCGGCCTCTTCACCGAGCCGGGCGGCTTCTGCGTGAACCTCTCTGTCGACACGTCTTCGCTGGACCTGATGCGGACCTGCCGCCGTCTGGGCACTCTCTATATAGACACGGTGGTGGAACCCTGGCCCGGGCTCTACTTCGGCGACATCTCCAACGAGAAGCGCACCAACTACCGGCTGCGGCAGGCGGTGCGCGACATGAAGGCCTCCGATCCCGGCGGCACCACGGCGGTCAGCTGCTGCGGTGCCAACCCCGGCATGGTGAGCTGGTTCGTGAAGGAGGCGCTGCTGCAACTCGCCTCCGACCTCGGGCGCGACGCCACCGCACCCGACGGGCGCGAAGGTTGGGCCAGGCTGATGCGCGACCTTGGCGTCAAGGGCGTCCATATCGCCGAACGCGACACGCAGGTCTGCACGGAACCGCGCCCGAAGGGCGTCTTCGTCAACACCTGGTCGGTGGACGGCTTCATCTCCGAAGGGTTCCAACCCGCCGAACTGGGCTGGGGCACGCACGAGGAGTGGATGCCGGAGGACGGCCACACCCACCTGTCCGGCTGCCAGTCCGCGATCTGGCTGAACCGGCCCGGCGCGACCACCCGCGTTCGTACCTGGTGCCCGACCCTCGGCGCGCAGTTCGGCTTCCTCGTGACGCACAACGAGGCGATCTCGATCTCCGACTACTTCACGGTCGGTGCACCGGATGCGCCGGAGTACCGCCCGACGTGCCACTACGCCTACCACCCCTGCGACGATGCCGTTCTGTCCCTGCATGAGACCTTCGGCTCGGGCGAGATCCAGACGGAGAAGCGCATCCTGCAGGTCGACGACATAGTGGACGGCATCGACGAGTTGGGCGTGCTGCTCTACGGCCATGAGAAGAATGCGCTCTGGTACGGCTCGCGCCTTTCGAACGAAGAGACGAAGACGCTGGCCCCCTACCAGAATGCAACCGGCATGCAGGTGTCGAGCGCGGTGCTGGCCGGAATGGTCTGGGCGCTGGAGAACCCGCAGGCCGGGATCGTCGAAGCCGAAGAGATGGACCACGCGCGCTGCCTCGAAATCCAGCGGCCGTACCTCGGCCCTGTCGAGGCGCACTATACCGACTGGACCCCGCTCGACACCGTGCCGGGCGCCTTCCCGGAGGACAGCGACCCGGACCACCCCTGGGCCTTCCGCAACGTTCTCGTGTCGTCCTGACCACCCGCGCAACGTCGCGACATCGATAAAGGCCCGGATCCGGCGGTCGTGCCGGATCCGGGCCTTTTGTTTGAAAGACGCAGCCGAAGGCTTCCCCTCGGATCCCGGCACCGATGCGCGCCGCCGGTTTTAGCCTCTTTCCGGAGCGCCTTTGTGCCCCGCCCGATGCCGCACATTCGCTCATGACGGGGCCTGCATGTTCCCCGACAACACACAAGCTGCGTTTCCCTTCGCTTTCAATTTCCGTTCGGCAAAGGAAAAGCGGCCGGCGCTGGCTGCACCGGCCGCTGGTATGAATGCGGTTTGCCTCAGGACAGGCGGCGCGCCACCAGAAGCCCTGCCACGATGGCAAGCGCCCCGGCGGCCATCAGGACAGGCGTCAGGGAGGCGTCGTGCGGGTGCATGTGCACGCCTTCATGCGCCAGCGCAGGCGAGGCGGAGAGGGCCAGCAGCCCGAGCCAAAGGTGTTTCATGTGTCGATCTCCCGTTTCCGTTGCAAAAGGAAGTCCCTGATGTCGGTGACCGATTTCTCGTCCATCGACACGTAGACCAGGGACATGTTGGTGCGCTCCCGGACCATCTGGCCCGGAAACGGCAAGTAGCTGAGTTCACGAGACCCGAAGGACGGCGAGGCCGTGCCCACCTGCCAGTCGGTCTTCAGTTCCACGTCCACCAACTTCAGCGCCTTGGCGCCGCCCGCGCCGGGGCGTTCGAACGGCACACCCGCCAGCTTGAGGTAACTGGTCTTGTCCTTGGCCTGCAGGAAGCCCTCGATGAACTGCACGGCGAGCACCTGAAGGTCTGCGGCCTCGTCGTGGTCGTGCATGTGGGAGTGCAGGTGGTCGGTGTGCGGATGGTTGTGACCCGGCCCGTGGGTGTGGCCGTGGTCGTGATGATGATGGTGATGATGCCCATGCGGGCCGTGATCGTGTGGCATGGCGGGCCTCAGAAATGCGGATTGCGGTTGGACCAGCGCTTGCCCTCGAACTCGCCGTGCGGGATCGCGACCGGCTTGTCGATATGCTGCTTGTGCGCGCCGAGCTTGCCGTTGGCGACCAGCCCGCCCAGCACATCCACGATCACCCGCGTTCCCATCAGAGCGGTGATGTCGGATGTGTCGTAGGGCGGCGAGACCTCAACCAGCTCCATCGCGCAGATGCCTTCCGCGGCAATCCCTGACGCCAGCGCCAGCGCCTCACGCGGGAGGAAGCCGCCCGGCTCCGGCCAGCCGGTGCCCGGCACGAAGCCGCAGTCGATACTGTCGATGTCGAAGGACATGTAGACCATGTCGACCCCGTCCCAGGCCATCTCCAGCGCCATCTCGATGGTCTTGTCGACGCCCATCTTCTCCATGTCGCCCATGGTGATGATGTTGGTCTGCCGCTCGCGGGCGACCTTCACCGCCTCGCGCGGAACCTGCCACCCGCCGATGCCGATCTGCACGAGGTTCTTCGCCGGCACGTTCGGCAGGTTGGTTGAATGGAACCACGGCGTCGTGTGCATCCGCTCGTCGAGGTCCTTCTCCTGGATGTCGGCGTGGCGGTCGAAGTGCACGATCCCGATCTTCTTCGATGTGCATTCTGCGATGCCCCGCACGCAGGGAAAGCCGATGGAATGGTCGCCGCCGATCATGATCGGCAGGGAGCCGGACGAGAACACGTGGCTCACCGCGCGGCTGATCTGGTCGAAGGACTTCTCGATGTTCGCCGGGATGGTGAACACGTCGCCCGCGTCGCAGAGCGTCATCTGCTCGCGCAGGTCGACGCCGATCTCGTAGTTGTAGGGCGTATAGAGGGCAGAGATCTTGCGCACCCCCTGCGGGCCGAAGCGGGTGCCGGGCCGGTAGGTGGTGCCGCCGTCGAAGGGGATGCCCAGCACGGTCGCATCGTAATGCGCGACCTCCAGCACGTCCTCGGCATAGGGCGCCTTAAGGAAGGTGTTGATGCCCGCGTAATGCGGCAACTCTCCCCGCGCGAAGGTGGGGATCGACTTGTCGTCGATGGAATCGGCGCCGGTCAGACCCATGCGCAAGGCCCAGCGGCGTTCCTCGTCCCAGCGGCCCTCGGGCAGCTCGCCCTCTTTCTGCATGGCCTTCCATCCGGCCAGCTTGGTCAGGTCCGGGTGGTGGTGCCTTTTCTCGCGTCCGGCAAGACGTCTGGACATTGCACGGGGATCGCGGGCGCGGGCCTCGGCGTGGTGAAGCTCAGAAAACATCTCTGTCTCCGTCTCTTACCCCTGTCAAAGGGGGGGCTCGTTCCGGGCCTTGGCGTCGTCCCGTGCAAGGGGCCCGGCGGCTTGCACGGTGGATCCGTCGTCCTCGTCGGAAAGCTGCGTCAGCCCGGAGAGCCACGGAATGCTGTCGAGCAGTTCCTGATGCGGCTCGTGCCCGTTCGAGGAATCGAGGTCATGGGTGATAGTGGCGCCGAAGCGCTGCGGCCGTTCGGGATCGCGGCGGACCTTGTCGAAGATCAGCACGCGGTCGCCCAGTTTGAACGCTTCTTCGATGTCGTGCGTGACCATGAAGACGGTCATGTTCGTCCGCTCGCGCAGTTCCGTCAGGAAGTCGTGCATCGACAGCCGCGTGCCCGGGTCTAGCGCGCCGAAGGGTTCGTCCAGCAAAAGGATGCGCGGCTCGGCGACCAGCGCCTGTCCGATGGCCAGGCGCTGCTGCATGCCCCCCGACAGCGTCGCGGGATAATGGAGCGCCACGTGTCCCAGCCCGATCCGGTCGAGCGTGACCTGCGCCCTTGCCCGCGCCTCCTTCAGCCGCTTGCCGAAGAACCGCCCGAACGGGGTGCCGAAGCTTTCGGCGGCGACCACGTTGTCGCGCACGGTCAGGTGGGGGAAGACCGAATAGCGCTGGAAGACCACGCCCCGTTCGCGCCGGGGTTCCTGAGCGGGCGCGCCGCCCTCGATGCTGATCTCGCCCTTCGTGGGTTGCTCGTCCGCCAGCAGCATCCGGAGGAAGGTGGACTTTCCGCAGCCCGACGCCCCGATGATCGAGATGAAGGCGCCCTTCTCGACCTCCACGTTGACCCGTTCGAGGATCGGACGGTCGCCGTATTGCTTCCAGACGTTCCTTGCGACGACGAAACTCACAGACCTGCCTCCAGCCACGGGAAGGCCTTGCGCGAAAGCGTCCGCAATCCCCAGTCGATCAGGAAGGCCAGCAGCGTGATCCACGCGACGTAGGTCAGGATCACGTCCATGGCGAGGTAGCGCCGCACGAGGAAGATCCGGTAGCCCAGCCCCACGTCGGAGGCCACAGCCTCTGCCGCGATCAGGAACAGCCAGGCAGAGCCCAGCGAAAGCCGCACGTTGGCGATGAGCCTTGGGAGCACCTGCGGCAGGGCCACGCGCATGGCGATCACGAAGGTCGATGCCCCCAGCGTCTGCGCCTTCACAATCTGTTCGTGCGGGATGTCCAGCACCCTCTGCGACAGGTCCCGTGTCATGAAGGGCGTAATGCCGATGACGATCAGCACCACCTTCGAGGTCTCCCCCAGTCCGAAGACGATGAACAGGATCGGCAGAAGCGCCAGCGGCGGCACCATGGAGATCACGGCAACAAAGCCGGAGAACGTCCGCCGCACGTAGGGCAAGAGGCCGATCCCCATTCCGATCACCAGCGACAGGGTCGCGGCGATGGCCACACCGCCCAGTAATCGGATCAGCGACGCCCAGGTGTCCTTCCACAACAGGATCTCTCCGGTCCGCCGGTCCCCTTCGGTGAACAGCCGCACCGCCGTGTCCCCGATGGTCGAGGGCGCGGGCAAAAGCTTGTCCGCCGGGTTGGCCGTCAGGCGGATATCCGATGCGACGGCATAGGCGATGATGACCAGCACGAACGGCAGCGCGCCGAGCGCAAAGGCCGTCGGGCGGGAGGGGATGCGGTTGATGAGCCTCATGGCGGTCAGGCCCCGGCGCAGGGTCCGGGGCCCATGTCCTTACAGTTCGCCGTCCGCGGCCATCTGCATGTAGGTCGTGTCGAAACGGAACTTCACGTTGTTCTCGTCCCCGGTCACCGAACCGTCGGGATAGGCCACGCCGACGAAATCGGCCGATGGCGCGCCCTCGCCCAGGATGCCCTTGTCGAACAGGAATTCAGCCACGGCGGTCATCGTGCCGGGCAGTTCAGGGGACGAGGCCTGCGCCACGGCCTCGGCCGGATCATAGAACATCTCCGTCGCGGCAAGCTGCGCCTTGTAGCCTTCGAGATCGGTGCCCGACGCCTCTGCAAGCGCCGTCAGCACCTCTTCGTCGCCCGCGGCCATCAGGCCCATAAGCTCGTACCACGCGCCCGCGACCGCCTTGCCGAAGGCCGGGTTGTCGGCCAGCGTCTCGGTGTTGACCACCATGAGGTCGAGGATCTCGCCCGGAATCATGGAGCTGTCGAAGACCGAATTCGCCTTGTCGCCCGTGGCGAGGATCTCGGAGACCAGCGGGTTCCAGGTCACCACCGCTTCAACGTCCGAGGTCGAATAGGCCGCGATCATGTCCGCGTCGGATGTGTTGATGACCCCGTCGAGGTCCCGTTCCGACAGCCCGACGGTGTCGAGCCCGCGCGCCAGCAGGTAGTGAGACACCGACAGCTCGACGAGGTTCACCGGCTTGCCCTTCAGATCGGCAAGCGTGCCCTCCCCCTTCAGGATCACTGCGTCGTTTCCGTTGGAATAGTCGCCCACGATCAGCGCCGTGGTGTCCACACCGCCGCCCGCCGGAATGGACAGCGTGTCCATGTTGGTCGCGGACACCCCGTCGAACTGGCCTGCGGTGTACTGATTGATCGACTCGACGTAGTCGTTGATCTGCACGATCTCGACGTCGATCCCATACTTCTCGGCCCACTTGTCCATGATGCCGGAGGTCTCCAGATACCCCCACGGCATCCAACCGACGTAGATCGACCAGGCGAGCTTGAACTCCGTCTTCTCCTCGGCCGCCAGTGGCATGGCCGTGCTCGACAGCAAGGCGGCAGAGAGCGCGGCAGCGGTCAGAATGGCTTTGGTCATAAGTCTTCCCCGTTGTGCGTCCCGCCGTTTTCAACGTGCGTTTCACCCCGCTGGCGGAACAAAGAGATCAGGCGCGGACGAAACCGACGCAGTGAAGTCTCCCGGGATTTTGGCCCGCCGTGTGCCCTGCGGGAGTTTGCCCGCCGGGTGGCATTTCTCGGACCGAACCCGCTTGTCGCGGTGGAACCCTAAACGCCCTGCCCCTTCATCAAGCGGTGCAGTTTCGTGCTGCCGCAACTGCTCCCTCATCGCGGCGGAGACGTTCGCGCCATTCGCCCAATAATATGGCGAGCAACGCGGCCATTTGCCCAAACACCGGGCAGTTACCATCTGGCACGCGCTCTGCCCCGCGCCGACTCGGGCCTCCTGTCCCGCCCCACTGCACATTACGTGGGCACAGCCGCGCTTATGCGGACGTGTCGGCGACCGGACCCCGTCAGGTATTCAAGACTTTGCATGCCCACCGCCCCCTTCGCCGGTTCCGTTGGGTCCGGACATGTGCCAGACTGAAAAGAATTACTTTTACGCATTTGGGCGGTGACCCGACATGACCAGCAAAGCTGTTGAGGCAGGCCCAGCCCTGCCGCGACGCGCATTCGTCGCCGCGGCCTTGTCCGCAGTGGTCGCCGGAGGGGCCATCGCGCTCGGCATCATCGGGCAGACCACCATCGCGAAGACCGAGAGCTTCCGCTTCTCACGCGGCACGTCATTGGCTGACGGGGAAGAAGAGCGGCTGCGCGGCGTCCTGGCCTCTGCCCTGCCCGACGAGCGTATGCATGTCGTCATCGTCGGCCACACTGGCACGTCGGGCGACGCCGATGCCAACCTCGACCTGAGCGTGAAGCGCGCAGAGGTGGCCGCGCAGATGGCGCGGGCAATGGGTCTGCCGGACGACCGGCTGACGGTGACCGGGATCGGCGGGTCCGCCCCCCTGTCGCAGGAGGACAGCGAAAGCGACCGGGCGCACCAGTCGCGCATGGCGCGGGTCGACGTGAGCGTGCAGGTGCGCAGATGACACCGGGGCGCTCCCTGGGCCTTGCGGCCATCCTCGCCGCGGTGCTGGCAGCGGGGTTCGCGTGGTTCGTCAGGATGCCCCTGCCCTTTCCCGGCTTCTCCGCCGTCGCTGCCGCAGCCCTTGCCGCGCTTGCGACGCTTGCCATCGTGGCGTGGATGCCCGCCAGCTGGCTGTGGTCCGAGGCCGACCGCCTGCGCATGGCCTTCCGGGCACGACACGGCCTGTCCGACATGGCCGCAGAGCGCGCCCTCGACATGATCACGAAGGCCCACCAGCGGGCCGCCAACATGCGCGCCTCTGCCGCCGTCATGCGCGAGGACATCGCCGCTGAGGTCGACCGGCTGGCCGACCGGCTCGACGCCGCCGCACGCGAGATCTTCTACAGCCCGGACCGCCAGCGCAACCTCTCTGCGGTGCTCCTGCGTTCTGAACTGATCGAGGAAGCCGCCGCCGCCCACGCCGCGCTGCGCCGCCGCAAGCACACCTCGACCGAAGATCTGTCGCGCGAGAAGCTGCGTGCCGCCGTTGCCGCGATGAACGCCGCCTTCGACCAGACCGACCTTCTTGCCGCCCGCGGCCTTCTCGAAAACGTCGAGGTCGCGTCGGATGTGGCCGAGCGCCTGCTGACCCCGGCGCGCCACATGATGCCCGCGGACAAGGCCCCCACACCCCATTGAACCGGAGGTTTTCTTTCATGAACACATTTCCCTCTGCCTTCCTGACCGTCCTCCTCCTCTGCGGGCAGGCCGCGCTTGCCGCCCCCGGGGACCGGCTGGCCGAAACGGTCACCGATGGCGTCCGCGACTGCCCCTCGGGGTGGATCGAGGAGATGCCGCTGATCGCCTGGGGTGCCGATGGCGTGGTCGCCTATGCCAACGGCGCATCGCTTGAAAACGACGGCGGGATGCTGGGCGACGCGGGCCTGCCGCTGTCGCTGACCGTCGAGGACAGCTTCGAGGCGCAGCTCAAGGCCTACCTCGCCTGCGAGACGCCCTACCTCCGCGGCACGCTGGGGATGCTGGCCTCTGCCACCCCCGTGACGGAGTTCGACGCCCGAACCGAGCAGATCGTCTTTTTCAAGCACTCCTTCTCGGCCGGGGACGGCATCGTGGCCGGTGAGGGCATCGCGCGCATCCCCGACCTCAAGGGCAAGCGCATCGCCATCCAAGCCAACGGGCCGCATGTCGATTTCGTTGGGCGCATCCTCGCGGACGGCGGGCTGTCCTTCGAGGACGTGGAGATCGTCTGGGTCGCCGACCTGACCGGCGACGGCGACACGCCCGCCGCAGCCATGGCCGACGGACGCGCCGATGCCGCCGCCGTGATCCTGCCCGATGCGCGCTTCCTGACGTCCGGCGGCACTGTCGGCACCGGCGCCGAAGGCTCCGTCAAGGGCGCGACGATCCTGATCTCGACGCAAGAGGCGGCTTCGGTCATCGGGGACTACATCGCCGTGCGCGCCGACTACTTCGACGCCCATCGCGACGACATCGCCCGCATGGTCAACATCTTCTTCCGCGCCGAGGAAGAGATGCGCGCCTTCATGGCGCAGGACGGCAACCCGCAGCAGGCGGAGATGGCCGACCTCATGGCCAGTGAATTCCTGGGTGGCTTGCCGCGCGAGGAAGGCGTCTTCCTCTGGCAGGACGCGATCACCGACGGCTGGGCCGGCAACGCCAAGCACTTCGGCGATCCCAACGAGGCGCGCCGCTTCGAGGTCCTTCTGGGCGAGGTCAACGTCGCCCTGCGCGGCGCCGACAGGCTGGATGCGCCCGCCAACCTCGCCACCGCCGAATGGGACTTCGCCGCCCTGACCGAAGGGCTGACGAACCTCGACGAACGGCAGGTGGCCGCCTTCAACCCCGAGGCGGCCGCCGCGGCTGTGCAGAAGCTGCGCCGCACCGGGCAGCTCGACGCCAATACGAAGATCGACTTCGAGGTCTTCTTCGAACCCGACAGCACGACCTTCCCGATCGAGCTTTACGCCTCCGACTTCGAGGAAATCCTGCGCCTCGCCTCCACCTACTCCGGCGCGATCATCACGGTCGAGGGGCACTCCGACCCGCTGCACTTTTTGCGGCGAGAACAGGACGGCGCTGACAACGCCGAGCTGCGCGCGATCCGCACCTCCACCCAGAACCTCTCGCTCGACCGGGCGATTGCGGTGGTGGATGCGCTGACCGAATACGCCGCTGACCTCGGGGTGAAGATGAACCGCGACCAGTTCACCGTGGACGGAGTCGGCATCGCCAGCCCCCGCCACAACCCGCCGAAGACCGAGGCCGAATGGCGCGAAAACATGCGCGTCGTGTTCCGCGTGCTGACCGTGCAGGCCGAAGCCACCACCTTTTCACCGCTGCAATGAGGGAGAGACGACATGAAAATCGCCAAGATCGCCGTTCCGGTCGCCATCGTCGCCATTGCGGCGGTCGTGATCTTTCGCAGCCAACCGGGGTTCGACTGGGCCTCCATCACCTATGATCCCGTGCCGCCCGACTGGACGGCCATCGCCGCCTGGCCGTCGCAGGAGGCAGAGCTGGTCGACGCCCTCCCGGACCCCAACCGCCGGATCACCGCCATCGTTCTGGATGACAGCGGCTCCATGGAAGCGGACATGGACGCCGCGAAGCAGGCGGTGATCGACGCGCTGAAGGCCATGCAGGACACCGACCGGGTTGCGGTCGTGGCACTGAATGCCGGTGTCGTGCTGCCGTTCACCTTCGTCGGCGACGCGCGACGGACCCTTCCCGCCGCCCTCGCCCCGATCCGCGACTCCGGCTCCACCCCGCTGACACGCGCGATCCTCGACACCCAGGCTTTGCTGGAGGCCGAAGCCAGCACGGTCCGGGGTTTCGGCACCTTCCGCATGATCGTGACCACCGACGGCGCCGCCGACGATGGCGAGGCGCTGCAAAGGGCCATCGAGGATCTTGCCGCCCGGACCCCCATCCAGCTGACGACCATCGGCATCGGCATTCGCGGCAACCACGTCCTGCGGCGCGCGGACCTTGGCAGCTTCGTCGATGTCGCCAACGTGGCCGCGCTGGAAGGGGCGCTTCAGGCGGCAGTGGCCGAGAACGACAACTTCGCCGCCATCACCGAGTTCACGGACGGGGAGGGCTGACCCATGGGCCGCCGCATCGACCTGAACTGGGACGAATGGAACCCCGGCCTCGACACGGATGAGATGACCATCGCAGGGGTGCTCGCCACCCTGCCCGCGGCCGAACCCACGGACGTGCCGGAAATCATCCGCCGGTACGAGAACCCGGAAAGCCCGGAGGCCCTGCCCGGCGCCATCTCCCTGCCGCGCCACGACTGCATCCATGTCCTGCTGGGACGTGGGCTGCACGTGCAGGACGAGGCATTTATCATCGGCGCCACGATGGGCGCCGCGTCGGACATCACCGACGCGGCCATCGACACCTTCATCCGCGTGTCGACGACGGAGTACCCGAAACACTGGCGGTTCGAGGAGGCGCATATCGCCTCCTTCCGGCTGGGTGTCGGTTTCTCCATCGACAACCTGCCGGGCCGCAACCTGCACCTGATCCCCTTCGAGCAGGAACCGTGGCAGTCGATGACGGTGCGCGAGGCCCGCAAGGCGCTCGGCATCGTGAAGGACGAACTGCGCGCCTACTTCCGGATGGCGGAGATGTACGTGCCCGGCACCCGCGCCTCCCGTCGGCTCGACACCTCGGCCCACCGCAACGACGTGCGCATCGGCCATCGCGAGACGGAGTGAGCAAGTCGGGGTATTTCGGGCCCTCGTTTCAACCGGCCATCGGATCGGTCGTGTGGATGCCGTCTGGAATATCTCTCAGGGCGCGAGGCATCCGCTCGGTGGCACCCGCCTGACCGCACATGACGACCTTCCAACTGACGGATGCCGTGCGCTGATACCAAGGACTATCAGCCAGCACGCATGGCGGAAATTTGGGCGGCGGGGCAAGGCCCCCCGCCGCCCTCTTCGGCGATTTGACGGACTGCGCGGGCACTCACAACCCGGCAGCCAGACCAGCAATCCGCAAAATTCGGAAAACTGGTCCCGCGAACGCGTACACGGCACCGATGAAACCGCTTAATCCGGGCTTCAAAAGACGTGCCACGCCGAAGCAACTCAATACCGTTCAACAAGAACCGGTACGCACTGGCAAACCACAGCCACCCGCACCTCGGGACAAAGCCCCTTTGCGGCGCGCGCAAATATCATATCCAGTCGTCAGTCCACGCGACGGTAAAGACCATGTCCTCGCTCCCGACGCGCAGGCTGCCGCCGCCGAAGCCTCGTCTTGGACAAAGAAGACCTCCAGCATGCCGTCATCCACGATGCCGGTCGGCATCACGCTTGCCCCGACGTCCGCAATGCTGCCGCCGGGCCGGCGCACGTAGGCTCCGAACGCGTTGTCGTAGCACGATCTCGCCGCCCGCCAGCGGCGTCGAGGTAAAGACCTTCTGCAGCTTCCCGTCGGGGCCAGGTGGCGTCGTGCAGAACGGGTCGATCGGGGCCGGCGGCACCAGATCCTCAGGACCCGACCTTCGCCGAGGTCGAACACGCGGGTATCTCCCGGACGCGGTGATCCGGTGACGTTGTGAAGCCCCTGCGTATCGCCGGAGGAGGTCGTGTCCTGCACTGTGGGCATTGTAAATCCGTCTGACAAACAACTACGCGGCGACGACGAACAGGCCTGCTTCCTCAGCGGCGCAGCCTGCAAGATCAGGGGGAAGGACTGCTCGATCCTGCCGTGGCCGGACGGTTAACCATTTCAGGCCGGGCGCGCATCACCCTCAAGGGTGAAGAGCCGCCTTTATCCATCTTTTTCCGTAGCTTCGATCAGCCGCGCCAGGGCCTGCAGGACACGGTCCGCGTTCACCCACAACATGCTGCTGGCGCCCCCCTCGACGACATCGACAGGCCCGTGGCCATGGGCCTCTGCCCACTCCTGGACAAAGCCCACGCCCATCACCGGATCGGCGCTGCCGTGCAGCCAGCGGATCGGCACCTTGAGCGCCTCGTAGTCGCCGCCCCAGTCCGCCATCGCGGCGCGCCCGTCCGTCACCATGTGGCGCGTGCCCTGAGTGATCATGTGATGGACGCTCCGGCGGTAGAGGTCGAGGATCTCCGGCCGCTTCAGCGCCTCGATGTCCGCGTCCGAGCCGTGGAAAAACTTGTTCAGATAGGCGACGTGCCCGATCCGGTTGAACTGCGCGATGCCGATGCGCAGCAGCATCGCGAACATCGACGGGGTGTAGCGCGCCGCGATGGCCGCCACCCGCGTCTGCAGGTTCATGTGCCGGACGTGCCGGGCGTCGTCGATGGGAATACCGGCGCTCACCATCAGCATCCCGCGGCAGCGCGGCCCCAGCGCTCGGGCGATGCGGCAGGCGTGGCTGACGCCGCCCTGGTGCGCAACGATCAGCACTGGCGCGCCACAGCGCGCCTCGACCAACGCCAGCGCGTCGGACACGACCACGTCGTCATAGGCGCCCCAGTCGCGCGGGACCGAGGACTGCCCGAACCCGGGCCGCGACGGCGCCAGCACCTCCAGCCCCATGGACGTGAACCCCTCGATCAGCGGCGCGTTGAAATAAGGCCCGGTGATATAACCATGCACGAAGAGCACGGGCAGACCGCCGGCACGGCCGAACTGTCGATAGGCCAGGCGACGCCCCTCCCCCACGTCCAGCCGCAGGGCATCGGGCATGGCAGGGACATGTGGGGCCGCCTCCGGCAAGATGCCGGGTTCGGAAAACAGCGCCATCTGGTTCAGGATCGCGATCAGCTGCGGCATCCGGGCAAAACCGGTCTTGCCCAGGATCGCCTTCGCCTGGCTTCGTATGGTCTCCACGCTCCGGTCGCGCAGCTCGGCGATTTCCGCGTGGCTGCGGCCGCGCAGGATTTCCAGCATGACCTCGGATTCCGACACCGAAAGGCCGAAGGCCCCCTGGATCAGCGGCAGGCTGTCCTCGTCCCACGCCACACGCGCAATGGTCACCGCCAGCCCGCTGGAGGTTTCACCGCTGTCGGGGTCCACGTGCTGGTGTTGGGTGATACGCGCGACGACCCGCTCGCCGTCCTGCATCTCGAGCACGGCGGCATCGGTCTCCATCGGCAGGTTGCGTCGGGCGTCGGCCAGCACGCGGCGCAGATAGGCCGCCGTCTCGCCGGCAAGGCGCAGGTCGTCCAGTGCACAGGGGAACGTCAGGCCGAACAGCGAAGCCGCGTTGGAATTGCCGATACAGGTGCCTTTATGGTCGATGACCAGCGCCGCCAGCCGCTCCTTCACCAGCGCCGCGGGACGGGTGCGGGCTTCGGCTTCCTGCGCCTCAAGCATCTTCTGCAACCGATCCGAATGCGATTCGATGAGCGGATCGTGCAGGCCCTGCCGGACGTGACGGGCAGGCGCCGGATCGGAGGCGGAAGCAAAGAGGTAGGCCGCCGCGCTGTCGATCACCTCGTCGAAGTTGCCGGGATCGAAGGGCGCTTCGTAGGCGGCATCGAGGAACTGCAACAGCTTGCTGCTGATATCGGGCGGCGTGGTATTGTCGTCTTTCATCGTACTCGCCAGGTCGTCACTTGCATCCCCGGGACCATGCGGCGTTGCCAGGCACATAGCAATATGCCGGGGGTTTGCATGGCCTTCGTCGTGGCAGACAGACCGCTTGCCCGATCCGAGGCAGATGACAGCCCCCCCGCCTTACGAATTGTTGCCAGCGCCGCCCGGTCACAAAAGGGTCTGGCACCTTGTTCCTGCGCCGGAGTTCGGCACACATGGTTCGCGGAGCAGATCATGACCAACAGCGTTTCCGGAAGGACGCGAACACTGTGCAGGCAAAGCGCATCACCCGAAGACAGGCTATCGGCAGTTGCATGGCCTTTCCGTTGATTGGCCTGTCGTCCAGTGCCAGCGCCGCCCCGTCAGACGCTTGGCTCGCCTGGAAATCCCGTTTCCTTGGCGCAGACGGTCGTGTCACAGACGACACCGGCGGCGGCATCAGTCATTCGGAGGGACAGGGATACGGGCTTCTGCTGGCGCAGGCATTCGGTGACCGCGCCGCCTTCGAAAAGATCGAGGCATGGACGAAGGACAACCTGCTGGTCCGTGACGAGGCCTTGATGGCATGGCGCTGGGAGCCCGGCGCCGCCGTCACCGACTGGCACACCGCGACGGACGGCGACCTCTTCCGGGCCTGGGCATTGTTGCGCGCCGCGCGCGATTCCGGCTGGCCGGTCGACACGCCCGACCGCATCGCCGCCGACATCGCGTCGCTGTGCCTTGCACCCGATCCGCGTGCGCCAGGCGAGCTGCTGCTGCTGCCCGGAGCCGAAACGCGGAGGGCGCCCGACCGCGTGCCGTTCAACCCGTCCTACATCATGAGCCGCGCCCTGAGGGAACTGGGCGAGGCGACCGGGCAGACCGACCTCCTGCGCGCCGCCGACCATGGCGAAACCGTTCTGCGCGAACTCGCCGCCGCCGGGTTCGTGCCGGACTGGATCGACGTGACCCCGGACGGCTTCGCGCCGCCCGCCGACCACGACCTGCGTGCCGGGTACGACGCGCTTCGCGTGCCGCTGTACCTCGTCTGGTCGGGGCGTCGCGATCATCCAGCGGTGACACGCGGGGCCGAGGCGCTCTCCCTTCCCGACGATCCCTCCGGCGTAGCCGTCAGGCGCGATGCCCAAGGCGCGCCTGTCGACCGCAGTGACCTGCCCGGCTATCGGTCGATCCTGTCTCTGACACGCTGCGAAGCTGTGGTCGTCACGCCGCAGTCGATCAATTCACAACCATATTATCCGGCAACGCTTCACCTTTTTTCACTTCTCGCTGAACGTGAAAATGATTCTTGCTGAAAAACTCTAAGGTTGCGAACTTCGGAGTCTGCCGGCACCAAACCGAGGGACACCATCTCCATGCGTTTCACCCGACTGATCTTAGGCATCCTCGTCGTCCTCGCGGCTCTCTGGATCATCGTCGGAGAACAGATGGCCGGTGCCAGCGGTGACGCGGTGGTGAACGCACGGGTCGTCACCCTGCGTGCGGACACAGCCGGACGCATTGCAATGCCGAACCGGCTGCTCGGTTCGCACGTCGAGATCGGCGAAGGTATTGCCAGCGTCGACGACGCCCTCGTCGATGTCATCCGCCTGAATGATCTGCGCATGGAGCGCGCCTTCCTCGACGCAGAGGCGGGCCGGATCGAGGCGGATCTGGCGGCGTCCGGCGCCATTCTGGAAGGCCTGAAGACACGCGGCGAAACCTTCCACGCGCGCCGGCTGGAGGAGGTACGCACGCGGTTGTCGCATGCCCGTGCGCGCCTGGCCCTTCTGGAAGAGCGCGGCGCCGTCGATGCCGGGGAACAGCGCGTAGTCGACGCCGTCGACCCGGACCAGGACCGCCTGCCCGCGGAACCCGTGCTCTTTGAACTGGCTCTGGATCATGCCCGCGAACGGGTCGAGGTGCTGGAAATCGCCCTCGCCGCGGCCGAAGCCGGCGTCTTCCTTGGTGACGGCTACAACGACGCGCCCAACTCCGAACAATATGCCGTCGTGCTCGAAGGCGAGATCGCCGGGCTGGAGGCCAGCCTCACGGAGACACGCCAGCGGGCAGAGGCGGTCGACGCCCGCATCGAACGCGAGGAGGTCCGCGTCAACACCCTGCGCGGCGGCCAGATCGAGTCGCCCGTGCGCGGACTGCTCTGGACGGTGCTCCAGTCGGACGGTGTCACCGTGCAGCGCGGCGATCCGGTCATGACGCTGGTCGACTGTGCGTCGGTCATGGTCACCGTGCCGGTCAGCGAAAACGTCTACAATCGCCTCGAAATCGGGCAGGAAGCCCGGGTCCGCCTGAACGGGTCGAGCGAGGTGCTAGACGCGACCATCTCCCGCCTTGCGGGCAGCGGGGCCGCAACGGTCTACGAACACCTCGCCGTCGCCCCCAGCCAGCAGCACCTCGAGCGTTACGATGTGGCGCTGACCGTTCCGGCGCTACGCGATGCCGGGAACGAGGGCTGCATGATCGGCCGGACCGGGCGGGCCTTCTTTGACGATCGCCCGTTCGACTGGCTGCGCGGTTTCTGATGAGGGGAATGACCGGCTTCCCGTATCTCGGAGAGTTCTCGGCCAGCCTGATCGACGTGTCGCTGGTTGCGGGCATCGGGCTTCTCCTGCCCTTCGTCGTCGACCGGACCAAAACGCTCCACCGCGCTTTGCTGTTCTTCGTGGCCTTCCTGCTGGCCTTCCGTTACGCGTGGTGGCGCACAACAGAGACACTGGCCCCGGCGGGCTGGACCTTCGACATGGTGGCAAGCTGGTCGCTTTACGCGATCGAAATGGCCGCCCTGTTAGGCAGCCTCAGCGCCTTCGTCATCATGTCGCGCCTGCGCCTGCGCGGCGCCGAGGCGGACAAGTACGAAGGCTGGTGGGGAGACACCCCGCCGCGGGTCGCCATCCTCATCGCCACCTACAACGAGGATCTGGAGGTGCTGGAGCGCACCATCGTCGGCGCGAAATCATTGCGCCACACCGACAAGCAGGTGCTGGTCCTCGATGACGGGCGGCGCGACTGGCTGCAGGATTTCTGCCGCCGGCAAGGCGTGCGCTACATCCGGCGCCACGACAACAAGGGGTCGAAGGCAGGCAACATCAACCACGCGCTGGCGGTCTTGGCACAGGACGCCGAGACGCCGGATTTCGTGGCCGTGCTCGACGCGGATTTCGTGCCGCACCGGGGGTTCCTGTCCCGCTGCCTCGCGCTGTTCCACGATCCGAAGGTCGGACTTGTGCAGACGCCGCAGCACTTCTTCAACGCCGACCCGATCCAGCACAATCTGGGCGTCAGCCGGTCATACCCCGACGAACAGCGCTTCTTCTTCGACCACATGCAGCCCGCACGGGACGGCTGGGGCATCGCCTTCTGCTGCGGCACCTCCTCTGTCGCCCGCTGGGACGCGGTCCAGTACATCGGCGGCTTTCCCACCGACAGCATCACCGAGGACTTCATGCTGACGCTGGCCCTGCAGGACGCGGGCTGGAACACCGTCTACCTCGACGAGGCGCTGACCGAGGGGCTCGCCCCCGAGGGCCTGAAGGAATACGTCACCCAGAGGGCACGCTGGTGCCTTGGCCTGATGCAGATCGCCCGCTCGCGCCTCGGCCCCCTCGCCCGCAACAACCTGCGCCTGCGCGACCGCTGGAGCGTCGCGGACTCGGTATTCTACTGGTTCACGACCTTCCTGTTCCGGCTGGCGGCCATCGTCTACCCCCTGCTCTACTGGTTCTTCAACATCACCGTCGTGGACGCGAGCCTGCCGGACGTCGTGACCTATTTCGGTTGCTACTACCTTTGGATTCTCACGGTCCTGAACACCCTGAGCCGTGGCATGGTGGTGCCGATCCTCAACGATGTCAGCCAGTTGATCGGCGCCATTCCGATCAGCCGCGCGGCCATCGTCGGCTTGATCAAGCCCAAGGGCCACCCGTTTTCCGTGACCGCCAAGGGCGGGGACCGGTCCCGCATCGTGGTGCAGTGGCGGCTGATGGCGCCCTTTGCGATCATGCTGGTGCTCACGGTGATCGGCCTGTCGCTGGGCATGATCTGGGACAGCTTCGCCTTCGACGAAGCGGGCGACGGCAAGTGGGTCATCCTGTTCTGGACGCTCTACAACCTGCTGGTCCTGTCGGTCGCGGTTGTCGCCTGCATCGAACTGCCCCGCCGCGAACGCCATGTCACCGACTCGCCGGAACGGGCCGCGTTCGAGACGGATGGAGTCAGCCGCAAGGTCTGGCTCGTGTCGCTGACCGCCGACACGGTGCGCATCCGCGGGCGGGTCTACCCGCAGGGCACCTCGGGCTGGATCGACATCAAGGACGTGGGCCACGTACCGGCACAGGTCATCGCGAGCACCGTTGATGGCGCCCGGCTCCTGCTTCGGCCATCCGACGAACAGCGCGAGGCATTGATCCTGCGCTTCTACGCCGAAGGGGCCGCCCCCGGCGTGGGGGGCGTGCGCACCGCCGCTCTGCTCGAGGACCTCGGGCGGCGGTTCTCGTTCAACTCACGTCCGCCGCGCTAGGACGGTAATCCCTCTGCTCCTGAATCCGGGCCACCGCTGCGGACAACTGGGCGATCTCGCGGGTGTTGCCGCGTTCGGGCGGGAACTCCTCGTCGCCATTGGCAATCCGTGTCGCCGTCTGGGCCAGCGCCTCGATCGGCCGGACGAACAGGTACACGAATATGGCCGTCAGCCCCGCCAGCAGCGAGATGGCCGACAGTACGACCGCGCCAATCGTCCCGAGGGCGTCTTGCATGGCAGGCGCGAAGGAGGCCGCCTCCAGCCGCCCGACAACGCGCCAGCCGAAGTTCGGCAGATCGTCGTACGTGACGCTGGGCACGAGGATGGAGAAGTAGTCCTTCCCGTCCGGCCATGTTTCCCTGTCGGAGGCCGCGACCCCCGCCTGTGCCGCCCGCATGATCGCCAGCCCGGAACTTCCGGGGTCGGCCTCCGTCGTCCAAAGCGACACGCTGCCGTCCGCCGCCACAAGGAACAGGTCGATGTTCAGCGTCTCGGCGGTTTCCGACAACTGGCGTTTCAGCCAAGCGGCGTCGATGTGCATGCCCAGGACACCCGTCACCTCGCCCGCCTCGTCACGGACCGGAAGCGCAAGGTCGATGAACCGCGGCACGTCGCCCTCCGCCGTCTCGGGCAATAGGGACGCAAGCAGGACAGCCTCGTGCACATCCCCGGCAAAGCCGCCGCGCAGTCCGCCGCGGAACCACGGGCGGGACGACACATCCTGCCCCACCAGCATGTTTCCGGAGGCATAGCGCACGTTGCCCGCCGTATCGGCCAGCCCCACCCAAGAAATCCGCGAACCGTCGCCCTGAAGTCCGGCCATGAGCGCGGTGATCTCGTTGTCCGAATGGGTTCCGATCATGCTCGCCAGCTGCTGCAGGTCATGCCAGTCGGAGTGCAGAGTGCGGGCGAGGTTTTCGGCCGCCGACTCGGTCCGCAGGCGCACCGCGTTGTCGAGCGCGGCGGTCGTCAACTGCTCCGACCGGCTCGATATCAGCAGCCAGATGAAGCCGGAGAGAATGACGCAGGTGACGGCAACAAAGCCAAACACCGCATGCGCCAGACTGATTTGCGAGATCGTTTGCCTGGGATCGACCAACAGTAACACTCCCTTGGAACAAGCGCATCGATTCAAGGTTTACGATAACTGTCAAACCACTGTCTTGCGAGGCAAATGCCTTTGCCCCGTCAACCTTAAGATGTGCATACGTGGTTAATGCGCGCGCGTTACTCAGACTGTTTCGCGATGGGCCGACCAGTGGACCGGGGAACCGGACATGCATGGCCCTTCCCCGCTCCGTGCGCCGTCCAAACATGGGACCGTAAATTTGCTCCACCCCAGCCCGGAGGACTCGCCCGCCGCGCCCCGAAACCGTCCATTCAATTTGGGTCTTCCCCGAAATATGCGTGTTTCGCAGGCGAACCGGCGCTGCACTCCCGGGTCGTCCACAAGCTGTCACCGCAGTTTCGCATTTCGGAACGACAATGAAGCGTTTCGCGTCGAACTAAAATTTGACCATTTGGTCCGGCGCGCGCATTCTGACCGGAATAACAAAACACGACAGAGAGGATATTCCATGACCAGAACACTCATGCTGGCCACGACCGTGCTGGCGGGTCTCGCGTCCGTTGCGCAGGCCGACACGCTGCGCCTGCTGACATGGGGCGGCTACGCCCCCGACGACGTGGTGGCGATGTTCGAGGAACAGACCGGCCACACCGTCGAAGTCACCAAGTCCAACAACGAGGAAATGATCGCCAAGCTGCGCGCCACCGGCGGCGGCGGCTTCGACCTCGCGCAACCCAGCCAGGACCGCGTGATGGGCCCGCAGATGGAGTTCGGCATCTACAAGCCGATGGACGTCTCCAAGCTGAACCAGGACCTGTTCATCCCGTCGATGCTGAAGGCGACGATGGAGAACACCACCGTGAACGGCGACGTCTACGGCGTGCCGCACGTCTGGGGCACATCCGGCCTCGTGCTGAACACCGCCGAGGCAGGTGACGTGGTCAAGGATTACACCGACCTCTGCGATCCGGCTGTGGCAGGCAAGGTGTCCTACCGCCTGAAGCGCCCCACCCTGATCGGCTTTGCCTTCGCCATGGGCGAGGATCCGTTCGCCGCCTACGACGACGAGGCGAAGTACCGCGAGATCATGGAAAAGGTCGAGGCCAAGCTGACCGAGTGCAAGGCCAACGTGAAGACCTACTGGGGCGGCGGCGACGAACTGATGAACCTAGTGCGGTCGGGCGAAGTCACCGCCTCCATGGCCTGGGACACCGGCGGCTGGAAGCTGAACGAGGACAACGCCGACATCACTTTCGTCGCGCCCGCGTCCGGTGCGCTCGGCTGGATCGACACCTTCGTGCTGCCCGCCAAGGGTCAGGCCGATGACGTGGCCTACGAGTGGATCAACTTCGTGATGCAGCCGGAAATCGCGGCCAAGATCACGGAAGCGGCGGGCAACTTCACCGCCTCCGCAGGCGCCGACGAATACGCCGAGGAAAGCCTGAAGGCCAAGTACCAGGCCAGCTTCCCGCCGGAGGCCGTGGACAACATCAAGTGGTATCCGCCGGTCCCCGCCGGGCTGGAAGCCATCGAAGGCGAAGTGCTGGACCGCGTCCAGGCGGCCAACTGACAATTCGGGCGGCTCCCTTCGCGGGGGCCGCCCCTTCTGCGCGGAATTCTCATGACCCCTGATCTGGAATGCGTCGACCTCGTCAAGCGGTTCGGCGAAACCACGGCTGTCGACAACGTCTCCTTCTCGGTACCGCCGGGCAGTTTCTTTTCGATCCTCGGGCCGTCGGGCTGCGGCAAGACCACGATCATGCGGATGATCGCGGGCTTCCTCGACCCGACCTCGGGGGACATCCGAATCAAGGGCGGCTCGGTCCTCGACACGCCGCCGAACAAGCGCCCAGTGAACATGGTCTTCCAGCACCTGGCGCTGTTCCCGATGATGACGATTGCCGAGAACATCGGCTACGGGCTGCGCCGCCGGGGCATGGCCAAGGCAGAGATCGCCCGCAAGGTGGACGAGGCGCTGGACCGCATCGGCCTGCCGGGGATCGGCGGGCGCAAGGTCGATGAACTGTCCGGCGGGCAAAAGCAGCGCGTGGCCATCGCCCGCTGCATGGTGCTGGAGCCCGACGTGCTGCTGCTGGACGAGCCGCTGGGGGCGCTGGACCTGAAGCTGCGCGAACACATGAAGGTCGAGCTGAAGGCGCTGCAGGCGGCCTTCGACACCACCTTCGTCTACATCACCCACGACCAGTCCGAGGCACTGGTCATGTCCGACCAGATCGCCGTGATGAACGCCGGCCGGTTCGAGCAGGTGGGCACCGGGCAGGACCTCTACTACCGGCCCGGCACGCCCTTCGTCGCCGGGTTCATCGGCGAGTCGAACCGCTGGAAGGGCCGCATCGAACGGACAGAGGGCGACACCATCCAGTTGCGGACCGAGAGCGGCCTCGCCATGCGGGCCACCGGCGCGGCCCTCTCCGAGGGCGCTATGGCCGAGATTTTCGTGCGTCCGGAATCGATCCGCCTTGCCGGCAGCGCCGAAGCTCTGTCCAGCTTCGACAACCGGCTCAAAGGCACCGTCACCAGCATCCTGTTCAACGGCGCGGCCAGCCGCGTGCTGGTCGAGGACGACGCGGGCGAAACGCTCGAGGTCACCCTGCCCCAGTCCGGCGAGTTCGCGGCCCTGAAACGGGGCGACACCGTGCACATCGGCTGGGGCGCGGGTCAGGCCATCTGTTTCGGAGCCGGCTGATGCGCAACCAGTCCCGCATCACCTTTATCCTGCTGCTCACGCCGCTGGTGCTGTGGCTCGGGCTGCTGATCATAATTCCGCACATCGACATGCTGCTGATCTCGCTCAGGGAACGCATCAGCTTCGGCGTCTACGAGCGCAGCCTCACACAGTACGAGAAGGCCCTGACCGAACCGCTGTACCTGCGCACATTCTGGCGCACCGCGGTCATGTCGGTGCTGGCGACGGCCATCACGCTCGTCATCGCCTTCCCGGTCTCCTACTACATCGCAAAGATGGCCAAGGGGCGGTTGCAGCAGGTGCTGTTCATGCTCTGCCTGATCCCGTTCTACGTCTCGGAGCTGGTGCGCACCTTCGGCTGGATGATCCTGCTGCGCGAGACCGGTCTGGTGTCGAGCCTGCTGCAATGGACCGGCCTCGCCGATCAGCCGGTGGAGCTGCTGTATACGGACGCCACAATGATGGTCGGGCTGGTCTATACCTCGATGCTCTTCATGGTGGTGCCGCTGGTCACGACACTGGAAAGCCTCGACGACAGCGTGATTGAGGCGGGCTACGACCTTGGCGGCAGCGGCCTGTCGGTGCTGCGCGAGATCATCATCCCCCACGCCATGCCCGGCATCGTGTCGGGCTGCATCGTGGTCTTCATGCTCTCGCTCGGCAACTACCTGACGCCCACGATGCTGGGCGGCAAGGACAGCCTGTGGTTCACCGAGATGATCTACAACCAGTTCATCGTCCGCTCGAACTGGGAGCTTGGGGCCGCCTTCGGCTTCATGCTGCTGGTGCTCAGCTCCGTGATCGTCTGGGGGATGCTGCGGCTGACGGGCCGCACGCTGAAGGAGACGATGGGATGATCCCGACCATTCCCTCTTCCCGCGCCTTCCGCGTGCTCTACGGCAGCTACGTGGCGCTATTCTTCGTCTACCTCGCGCTACCGCTGACGGTGGTCGCGGTCTTCGCCTTCAACGACAGCCAATTCCCCTCCCTGCCGTGGGAAGGCTTCACCTGGAACTGGTTTTTCGGGGACGAGCGCCCGCAGATCGGCGTCTTCCACGAACGCGGCATCCTGCGCGCGGTCGGCACTTCGGCCTTCGTCGCCCTCTGTGTGGCGGTGCTGTCGGTCTGCGTCGGCACCACGAACGCCTTCCTCTTCAACCGCTACACCTTCCGCGGCAAGGGGCTGCTCTACGTGCTGATGCTGCTGCCGCTGGTGATCCCCGGCATCGTGCTGGGCATCTCGATCCTGGTGTTCTCGTCCACTCTGGCGAACGGCATCTGGGACCTCGCGCAGATCGACATCCAGGCGCTGCGGCCCGGGCTGCTGCTGGTGATCCTCGGGCAGTTCAGCTTCATCACAACAATCGCGACGCTGGTGATCTCCGCCCGCCTGCAGAAGTTCGACCGCACGCTGGAAGAGGCCGCCTTGAACCTCGGCGCCGACCGGCTGACGGCGGTGCGCACGATCACGCTGCCCTTCCTCGCGCCCGCGATGATCGGCGCGGTGGTCGTCGCCTTCCTGATGAGCTTCGAGAACTTCAACACCACGCTGATGCTGGTGGGCTCCGACGCACCGCTAACCATCGCCATGTTCGACCGCCTGAAGGAAGGCTCGACCCCGCTCCTGAACGCGGTCTCCCTGCTGCTGATGCTGGGGTCGTCGCTTTTGGCTCTGGTGGTCATCCTCTTCCAGCGCCGCCCCTGAAGGCGGTCCCGGCCTGCATCCTCGACAGACGAAGTCACCGGTGTCGGCGCCGACCAGCGGGACTGTCCCCGCTGTGCCGGTGGTGGCGAGCGCTGAGACGGAGAGCACGTCGGTCGGTTAGAGGTCGTGTCGTTGCCGAACTTCAGCGGTGCCAGGTCGGTCGACCGCACTCATCCATCTTCACGGCGTCGTCCACCGCGGCGACCGGATCGTTGGCGCCGATCGCAACCCAGATGAGATCGCGCAAGCGCCAAACACCAAGGCGACGCGGGTCAACGTCTACGCCTCCTGCATGTTCGGTCTCTGCTTAACTCGCTAGCGATGGAAACAGGGCGCACGGTTTTGGCGGGGCTGCCAGTCACACCATTGGAAAAGCGAGGAAATTTTCAACAGAACCGAAATCTGCACGGTTCGCCCGACCAGAGACCAAAGGCCATTAGAGACGGAAATAGCTGCGGCCCGCGTCTCTCCGGTTCGCACCCGCCCGGCAAACCCCTTTGAAAACAGGGGAAATTCTCCGCCCTATGAGCAGCCTGGACGGGTTCGCAATCATGATAGTGGCGGAGGATGTGCACTTCCAACTGGACCGTCTCCAGTGACCCTTGAGGAAGCTCCGGCAGGATTACGAGTCTTACGGACTTCTAGGGAACTTTTCGCAATTCGACGCCGGTTCACTGGGCAATTTGATGCTGCGCCCACTGTCCGAAGGGCGCCGCCGGCAACGCGCAGCGTCCCCAACACACTGACTTGAATAGGTTTTCTTTCTACGCATTCGTTGTCGTGCGACCATGGTGGTCGTTCGAAAGGAAGCGGAAATGCGAGAAATGTGCCTCAGCCAAATCGAGCTGGCTGCCCGATGGAGAATTAGCCCAAGGACACTTGAGCGGTGGCGGTGGATCGGCGATGGGCCGCGCTTCATGAAGCTAGGCGGGCGGGTGATCTATCGTGTCGAAGATGTGCTGGCGTTCGAACAGCAAGAGCTGCGTGATTTGGAGGAGATCAAGGCTGGGCGCTGAAACCGGCGCGGGCATCGTCAGCAAAACCCTGCGCGGCAACTAGTTCTGACCTGCGCAGGGAAGTTGCGTGTGCTGAATAGCCTGCAGTTCGCCACCACGCACCCATTCCGCCCCTCCGGCCCAAGCCATAACCTCCATCCACATCTGCAGATGAAATGACCTGCCACTGAACTTTCATCCAGCCACGACCGGAGCCCGGTTAGTGTTTACGCCGGTTGGCGCAGGTTGAGCAATCGCCCGGCGCGCGGAGCTTTCATCTCGCGCAGCGGGGCGGGCGATTGCGGTGGTCAGGGTCCGCGCGTAGGCAGCCGGGGTCTGGTAATCCAAGGCCGAATGGGGGCGCTCGGTGTTGTAGTCCGTAGCCCAGGCTGCGATCACGATCCGCGCATGGGCCAGATTGCGGAACATGGTCTCGTTGAGCAGCTCGTCGCGCATCCGGCCGTTGAAGCTTTCGACGAAACCGTTCTGCATCGGCTTGCCCGGCGCGATGTCGTGCCATTCGACCCGGTGCTCGGAACACCACCGCAGGATCGCGTTACTGGTCAGCTCCGTCCCATTATCGCTGACAATCATGCCGGGCTTGCCGCGGCGCTCGATCAGGGCCGTCAGTTCACGCGCGACACGGCGCCCTGAGATCGAGGTGTCCGGGATCGCCGCCAGGCATTCCCGGGTGACGTCGTCGACCACGTTGAGCACGCGGAAGCGCTGGCCGTTGGCGAACTGGTCATGGACGAAATCCAATGACCAACGGGCGTTCGGTCGCGCCTCGACCAGGATCGGTGCCCGCGTTCCGACCGCCTTGCGCCGCGCCTTCCGCTTGCGCACCGTCAGCCCTTCTTCGCGGTAGAGCCGATAGATCCGATTGATCCCCGAGGGCTCGCCCTCGCGGCGCAGCAGCACGAACAGGCGCCGGTAGCCGAACCGCCGACGCTCGTTGGCCAGGTCCCGCAACCGGCCGCGCAGAACCGTGTCCGGCGCGCGCTGAGATCGATAGCGGATCATCGTGCGATCCGCGCCGACGATGTGGCAGGCCCGCCGTTCCGACAGGCCATGCTCAGCCTGAAGATAGGCGACGACTTCGCGCTTCACCGCGGGCCCTACCACTTTTTTGAAACCAGATCCTTCATCGCCGCCAGATCCAGCATCTGTTCGGCCAGAAGCTTCTTCAACTTGGCGTTCTCATCCTCAAGCGCCTTCAGCCGCTTGGCCTCTGATACCGTCATGCCACCGAACTTGGCCTTCCAGTTGTAGAAGGTGCCTTCCGACATGCCGTGCTTGCGGCATAGATCGGCGCACTTCGCGCCGGCCTCATGCTCGGCCAGGATGCCGATGATCTGCTCGTCCGTGAATCTCGTTCGCTTCATTGTCCGTCCTCAGGTTGGGCCGGACTCTAATCGACGGTGGAGGAAAAATCCCGTGGCAGGTCACCTGCAAACCCCTTTGACACATAAAGAAAAAGGCCCCGCGAGGGACCTGTTTTCGGGTTTGCAATGTGCAAGTGGCGGAGGCTCAGGGATTCGAACCCTGGGGACGCTCTCACGCCCAACGGTTTTCAAGACCGCCGCAATCGACCACTCTGCCAAACCTCCGTGGCGGGCATCGATAGCTTCTGAAAAACGATTCTGAAAGCACGCAGAGCGGAAAATCCGCGCATCGGAAAGATGCAGGCTTTTCAGACCGATCCCAAAACGTTACTCTCCGGCAGGATACGGGCCGTCAGAGCCCGACCAGAGGCAGATGTAAAGCTGTTGCCGGCAAACCGGCGCGGCGCCGCGCAACACGTGGCACAAGAGGCACGAGGCACAAGATGAGCAGTCTTTCTACCAAAGGCAGAACCCTGCGCGCATCCGTGATGGTGGGCGCCCTGTTGGCCCTGACCGGATGTTCCGAAGGGCAGATGCCGGGTTTCCTCAAGCCCAAGGGCGATGGCGAGCAGGTCTCCCGCGCCGCCGGTGGCGCACTGGCCACCGAGCGCGACGTCGAAGCGCCGGAAATCTTCTCGGCCAAGGAAGCGGGTCTCTGGGACGGACGGCCGTCGCTCGGCGGTGTCTGGGTCGCGCACCCCGACGTCGAAGAGCCGGAACGCGCCATCATCCGCAACACCGCAAACGGCAAGTACGTCATCGGCGCGCTGTTCCGCAAGGAACGGTCTTCGCCCGGACCGCGCATCCAGGTGTCCTCGGACGCCGCCGCGGCGATCGGCATGCTGGCCGGAGCGCCTGCCAACCTCGACGTGGTGGCGCTGCGCCGCGAGGAGATGGCGGCCCCGGAAGAAGCCCTTGGCTCCCCCCTCGCGATGGCCGCCGACGGCGCCCTGCCCTCTGCCCCCGACGTGACCGAAGGTGCGCTGGACCCGGTGCTGGACGGCGCCTCCCGCGCGCTCGACCCGGCGGCGCCTTCCGACGACAGCATCATGCCGGTCCAGACCGCGGCGCTCGAACCGGCGACGACCGTTGTTGCGCAGCCCGCCGTGGCCGCCGCGCCGCAGCCTGCCTCGGCATCGGCCTCGAAACTGGCCCGCCCTTACCTGCAGATCGGCATCTTCTCGGTCGAAGAGAACGCCAACAACACCGCGACGGCCATGCGGCAAGCGGGCATGCTGCCCACCGTCAAGCCCGGCACGATGAAGGGCAAACCCTTCTGGCGCGTTGTGGTCGGCCCCGCCCAGACGGAGGCGGAGCGCGAGCAACTCCTGAAGACCATCAAGTCCTCGGGGTTCGAGGATGCCTACGCGGTGTCCGACTGACAATGCGGGCGCCCGGTGCCTCTGTCCGGGCCGCCTCTTCCGAACATCTGTGCGACGGGGCCGCGATGCCAAGGCATCTGCGGCCCTATTTCTTTTTGTTTCATCGCAATAGCCGCCTGCGTGACCGGACACCCACCAGCGCGGTCGCGCAGACGTGTCCTCACCGTACGTCCGTCGCAGGCGATCCGCCGCCACCGCCGGGTGACACGGCCAGCCACATGAGCGATAAACATCCCAGAGCAGAATCGAGCATCTACTCCGAGGCCCCCATGCGACAAACGACACGCCGCCTTCTCGCCGCCGGCACGGCCATCCTTCTGGCCACGCAGGCTGCGGCTTTCGATACGAAGGCCACCGCCGCGCACGTGATCGACGTGACCACCGGAACCGTTCTGCTGGCGAAGAACGCCGACGAGGCCGTGCCGCCCGCGTCCATGTCGAAGCTGATGACGCTGTACATCACCTTCGAGGCGATCCGCGACGGGCGCCTCTCGCTCGATGAACGGCTGCCGGTCTCCGAACACGCGATGTCGTACACCGGCTCCACCATGTTCCTGAACACCAAGGACCGGGTCCGGGTGGAAGACCTGCTGCGCGGTATCATCGTGCTCTCGGGCAACGACGCCTGCGCCGTGCTGGCCGAGGCGCTGTCCCCCGACGGGACAGAGGCCGGGTTCGCGCGCCTCATGACCCAGCGCGCCCAGCAACTGGGCATGACCAATTCGACGTTCAAGAACGCCTCCGGCTGGCCTGCGGACGGGCACGTGATGTCGATGCGCGACCTCACCCTGCTGGCGCTGCACATCATCCAGGACTTCCCGGATTTCTATCCGATGTTCGCCGAGAAGACCTTTGAATTCGACGGCCGCGCGCCCTCCAATGTCAACAACCGAAACCCGCTCCTGTCGCTGAACATCGGGGCCGACGGGCTGAAGACCGGGCACACGCAGGAAGCGGGCTACGGACTCGTCGGGTCGGCCAAGAACGGCCAGCGCCGCATCATCTTCGCCATCACGGGGCTTGGGTCCACCGGCGAACGTGCCGAACAATCTGAGGCGATCGTCAACTGGGCCTTCCGCCAGTTCGCGGAACAGACCATCGTGAAGAAGGACCAGCCGGTCACGCAGGCAGAACTCTGGCTCGGCGCGCAGGATCACGTCGACCTCGTGTCCGAGAAGGACATCACCCTGCTGCTGCCGACCATGACAGCCGGCGGCGTCAAGGCCGAGGTGGTCTACACCGGCCCGATCCAGGCGCCGGTCAGCAAGGGCCAGAAACTGGCGGAACTCATCATCCAGCCCGACGGCCTGCCCGAAACCCGCGTTCCGCTGGTGGCTGCAGGCAACGTTGCCGCGGGCGGGTTCATGGACCGGATGCTGACGGTCAGCCAGGTCCTGATGAAGCGGTTCTCGGACACGCCCGAGGCAACCGGGGATGCAGGCGCCTCGTGAACGGCCCCGGTGAAAGCGGGCTGTTCCTGTCCTTCGAAGGCATCGACGGCTCCGGCAAATCGACACAGGCGCGCATGCTGGCCGACCGCCTTACCGCGGACGGTCTGACGGCGCGCCTGACCCGTGAACCCGGCGGCTCGCCGGGGGCGGAGGAAATCCGCGCGCTTGTCCTGCAGGGGGACCCGGAGCGCTGGTCGCCCGAGACAGAGCTTTTGCTGTTCACCGCCGCGCGCCGCGACCACATGGAACGCACGATCCGCCCCGCCCTTGCGCGCGGCGAAGTCGTGATCTGCGACCGCTTCGCCGACTCCACCCGACTGTATCAGGGGCGGCAGGGCCTGCGCGGGACGGTCGACAAGCTGCACGACCTGATGATCGGGATGGAGCCGGACCTGACCATCATCCTCGACATGGACCCGGAGGCTGGCCTGTCCCGGGCGAAGGCCCGCGCCACCGCCGAAGAGCGGTTCGAGGACTTCGGCATCGAGCTTCAGCGCCAGATGCGCGCGGGGTTTCTTGCACTGTCGAAGGAGTTTCCTGCACGAATCCGCGTGATCGACGGCAACAGGGCGCCGGAAACCGTCGCCTCCGACATCTACGCCACGGTGACGGAGGCGCTGGGTGTCAAAGCGTGAGCCACAGATCGTGACGCGCCGCGCCGAACGCCATGTGGAGCGATCCCGCCATGGCTGATCCCGCAGATCTGCCGGAACCGGATGCCGTCGAGGGCGCGCCGCACCCTCGTGCCACCGTCAACCTCTTCGGTCAGGCGCAGGCGGAACAGGACTTCCTGACCGCCTTCAATTCGCAACGGCTGCATCATGCCTGGCTGCTCAGCGGACCAAGGGGCGTCGGCAAGGCGACCCTCGCGTGGCGCATCGCCCGGTTCCTGCTGGCAACGCCGCCGCAGGAGGATGACGGCCTTTTTGGCGCACCCACGCCCCCCGCTTCGCTCGACATTCCCCCAGACCATCCTGTCGCACGTCGTGTGCTTGCACGGTCAGAACCGGGCCTGTTCCTGCTCAGACGGGGCGCGAACGACAAGGGCGACAAGCTGTCGGACCTGATCCGCGTCGACGAGGTGCGCAAGCTGTTCAACTTCTTCGCGCTCTCTTCTGCCGATGGCGGACGGCGTGTCGTTATCGTCGATAGCGCGGACGAGATGAACACGCAGGCGGCCAATGCACTGCTCAAGATGCTGGAGGAACCGCCGGCGCGCGCCACCCTCCTGCTGATCTCCCACCAACCCGCCCGACTGCTGCCGACGATCCGGTCGCGGTGCCGCACGCTGCGCCTCGGCCCACTGGACGAAGACGACATGCGGGCTGCCTTAGATCAGGCGCAGGTGGAAATCCCCGACGGCGACACCGCGGCCATGACCATGCTGTCCGAGGGATCGGTCGGCACGGCGGTGCGTCTGTTCAATCAGGACGGGCTGGGTCTGTACCGTCAGATCCTCTCGGTTCTGGGCAGCCTGCCCCAGCTCGACCGGCCCGGAATGTTGACGCTCGCCGAAAGCTGCGCCGGCAAGGGGCGCGAGGACCGGCTGGCGCTGGCCCTCACCCTGACCGACCGGCTCGTCTCCCGCCTGGCGCGAACAGGTGTAACCGGCCACCCGCCGCCCGAGATCGTGCCGGGCGAAGCGGAAATCCTGCTTCGCCTCGCGCCCGACGCGGCGCACGGACGCGCTTGGGCGGAGGCGATCCAGAAGGCCGGCGACAGGGCGCGCCATGCCCGTGCCGTGAACGTCGATCCGGCCATGCTCATCACGGATATGTTTCTGCATCTGCAGCATGCAGCGTAAAAACGCCCGTCTGAACGTGGCATTTGCGCCGCGCCGCAGCGTTGACGCAGCGTCATGTGAGAAAAGGTGTTAACGAATTATTAACCTTTGCCATAATGGGGATGATCGGTGCTGCTCAGGGGAATCGGGGCGATCCGAACAAGTGTCATTACGTACTATGGTTAACAACCGGCCGATTAGACCCCTTCAGTCGGCCGGTTTGTGCAACCCAAAGTTGACACGCGATTCCTTTGAAGGACATGAACCCTTCATTGCCGAAGCGGACGATGCCTGCGCAACGCCCGCTCGACCATCCGCCCTTCAGATCAGCCCGCCCTTGATGAACCGGTCCGCGAGCTTCGCGTAGGCCTCTGCCATCGGGCCATCGCCCAGGGCCACCGGCGTCCCCGCATCACCCGACACCCGGGTATCGAGGTCGATGGGCAGTTGCGCCAGCAGCGGAAGGCCAAGGCGCTCCGCCTCTGCCGCAACACCGCCCTGACCGAAGATATGACTGTCCTTGCCGCAGTGCGGGCAGGTGAAGACGGCCATGTTCTCAACAAGACCCAGAATCGGGACCTTCAGCGTGTTGAAGGCGTCGAGGGCCTTCTTGGCATCCAGCAGCGCCACGTCCTGCGGTGTGCTGACCACGATCGCACCCGAAAGCTGCGATTTCTGGCCCAACGTCAGCTGCACATCCCCCGTGCCCGGCGGCAGGTCGATCAGCAGGACATCCAGCGGTCCCCAGGCGACCTGCATCAACATCTGCTGCAAGGCCCCCATCAGCATGGGACCGCGCCAGATCACCGCCTTCTCTTCCGGGAGCATCGCCCCGACCGACATCAGCGTGACGCCATGCGCGTGCAGGGGCTCGATGGTCTTGCCGTCCGGGCTCGCCGGGCGCTTGGTGATGCCGAACATGCGCGGCTGTGACGGGCCGTGGATGTCCGCGTCGAGCAGGCCCACCTTCTTTCCCGCGCGCGCGAGGGCGACGGCCAGATTTGAAGAGACGGTGGATTTGCCCACGCCGCCCTTGCCCGAGCCGATTGCGATGATCGCCTTGACCCCCTCCGGTTTCATCGGCCCGGCCTGCGGTTGCATGTGACCGCCCATCTTGAGCGAGGGGGCCGGCTTCGACGGCCCATGCGCCGTAAGTGCCACCGAAACGGAGGTCACTCCGGGAATCGCCCGGACTACCGCCTCAGCCTCTGCCCGCACCGGCTCCATCTGTTTCGCAAGTTCCGGCGTGGGCGCTTCTATGACGAAGCGCACCGCGCCGCCCTCAACCACCAGCGCCCTGACCATGTCGGCCGAGCCCAGCGTTTCACCGCCAGGAATCTTTACCCGCGCCAAAATTGATTCGACGTCCGCCTTACCTAAAGTCATCGCTCGATACCCTTCCCTTTGCCGCTTTCAGTGGCGTTTACCTTGGGTCTTCTCAACCTAAGACCGCTATGCTGCACAGCAAGCTTGCGAAATATTAAGCAATACACGCATGTTGTATGCACATTCCGCATGGCAGCATTGTCGAGGCGGGCGTTGTGCACCCGCAGCATTTGCTCCATCTTTGGATCAACCGAGGCAGCAAAGCCAACAGAGGCATTTAAACATGGCACACGCAACCGAATACACGTCGCAGTCCCAAAGCGCTTTGACCGGCTTCGCTGGGATCGTCGAAACCATCCGCGCACGCCGCGCACGTCGCAAGGTCTTCAACCAGACTTTCCGTGAGCTGTCGTCGCTGAGCAACCGCGAACTGGCCGATCTCGGCCTGGGCCGCAGCGAAATCCGTCGCGTGGCCTACCAGGCGGCATACGAACTCTGAATTCGGCTAGGGGCACTCCTCCTCCCGCCCCTTCCGTCTTAGGCGGTGCATCCTCTCCTCCTCCCTGGATGCACCGCCCGTAGAAACAACGGGTCAACGAGACCCAGACATGCAAGGTCCCTCTCCTCCTCCCTGGGATCTTAGCATCAGCGGCGGCGCCTCTCCTCCTCCCTGGCGCCGCCGCGCAACGAACAAAGGCCTTAGGGCCAGACTATGCCTGACCCCTCTCCTCCTCCCTGGGGTTCGAGCATAAGCGACGGTGCCTCTCCTCCTCCCTGGCACCGTCGCACCTAACAACGGGCCGCAAGGCCCAGACATGCAGGGCCCCTCTCCTCCTCCCTGGGGTCAAGCATAAGCGGCGGTGCCTCTCCTCCTCCCTGGCACCGCCGCACTCACATACGGATCGAGGCCCCTCTCCTCCTCCCTGGGGCGCTCGTATACTCGGCCCGCGGTGCACTGCACCGCGGGCTTTTTTCATGTCTGCCGGATCCGGGCGCGGCTTCGTGCTGTTAGTCCCTTGAGGCCGCGTATCCCCGGGAAGAGGGTTCGCGCGGGTGGGCGGGCCGCCTTTCCGAAGGAAACAGGTCCGTCCCGCCCGGCCCCGGGACGCCAAAGCCTTCCCCTTCCCGCCGCCATTCGGTAACAGACCCCAAAGAACACGAGGTCCCAACATGCCTTTGGAAAAGACATTCAACGCCGCAGAGGCCGAACCGCGTCTCTCGGCCACGTGGCTGGAGAGCGGTGCCTTCCGTGCCGGCGCCAACAAGTCGCGCGACGAGACGTTCTGCATCATGCTGCCGCCACCCAACGTGACCGGCGCGCTGCACGTGGGCCACGCCTTCAACCACACGCTGATGGACATCCTCGTCCGCTGGCACCGGATGCGCGGGTTCGATACGCTCTGGCAGCCCGGACAGGACCACGCCGGCATCGCCACCCAGCTTCAGGTCGAGAAGAAGCTGAAGGCGGAAAAGAACGTCCGCCGCACTGACCTCACGCGCGCCGACTTCCTGAACCACGTCTGGGACTGGAAGACGCAATACGGCGGCACGATCATCGAGCAGATGAAGCGCATCGGCGATTCCTGCGACTGGGACCGCAACGCCTTCACCATGTCCGGGGCGCCCGGTGCGCCGGAGGCCGACAGCCGCGGCAACTTCCACGATGCCGTCATCAAGGTCTTCGTGGACATGTACGATAAGGGCCTGATCTACCGCGGCAAGCGGCTGGTCAACTGGGACCCGCATTTCGAGACCGCCATTTCCGACCTGGAAGTGGAGAACATCGAGGTCGCGGGCCACATGTGGCACTTCAAGTATCCGCTCGCGGGCGGCGCGACCTACACCTACGTCGAGAAGGACGAGGACGGGAACGTCGTCTTCGAGGAAGAGCGCGACTACATCTCCATCGCCACCACCCGGCCCGAGACCATGCTGGGCGACGGCGCGGTGGCCGTGCACCCATCCGACGAACGCTATGCGCCCATCGTCGGCCAGTTCTGCGAGATCCCGGTCGGCCCGAAAGAGAACCGCCGCCTGATCCCGATCATCACGGACGAATACCCGGACCCGACCTTTGGCTCCGGTGCGGTGAAGATCACCGGCGCGCATGACTTCAACGACTACCAGGTGGCCAAGCGCGGCGACATCCCGATGTACCGCCTGATGGACCGCGCCGGTTACATGCGCGACGACGGCGCCCCCTACGCAGAGGCCGCCGCGATCGCCATGGAAGTGGCCAGGGGCGACCGCACCCTGACCGAGGCAGAGGCCGACCTCATCAACCTCGTGCCCGATCACCTGCGCGGTCTCGACCGGTTCGAAGCGCGCGAGAAGGTCGTGGCAGAGGTCACCGCCGAGGGCCTTGCTGTCATGACGGAGGCCACCGACCCGCGCCTTGGCAAGCCGGTCAAGGCGCCGGTCGCCCCCGAAGAAGGTGGCGAGGTCCGCACCGGCGAGGAGGAACTTGTCCCGCTGGTCGAGGCCAAGCCGATCATGCAGCCGTTCGGCGACCGTTCGAAGGTGGTGATCGAGCCGATGCTGACCGACCAGTGGTTCGTCGATGCCGAGAAGGTCGTGGGCCCCGCGCTGGACGCCGTCCGCTCGGGCCGAATCCGGATCATGCCGGAATCGGGCGAAAAGACCTATTACCACTGGCTGGAGAACATCGAGCCGTGGTGCATCTCGCGTCAGCTCTGGTGGGGCCACCAGATCCCCGTCTGGTACATCCCCGGCGAAGAGGACTGGTTCCCGATCTGCGCCGCGACCGAAGCCGAAGCGCAGGAAAAGGCCGTCGCCATGTCCGCCGAAGGCACCGAATTCCGCGTGGTCGCAGACGCCGCCGAGGCCGCCGAGGTGCTGGTTCAGGTGCGCGAGACCATGGACGTGGCGGACGAAGGCACGATCCGCACCTTCGACGGGCCGATGCAGCTCCCGATCTTCCGCGACCCGGACGTTCTGGACACCTGGTTCTCCTCCGGTCTCTGGCCCATCGGCACGCTGGGCTGGCCTGAACCGACCGAGGAAATGAAGCGCTACTTCCCGACGGACGTGCTGATCACCGGCTCCGACATCCTGTTCTTCTGGGTGGCGCGGATGATCATGATGCAGCTTGCCGTGGTGGACGAGATCCCGTTCCACACCGTCTACCTGCACCAGCTCGTCCGGGACGAGAAGGGCAAGAAGATGTCCAAGACGACCGGCAACGTCATCGACCCGCTGGAAATCGTGGACGAATACGGCGCCGACGCCCTGCGGTTCACCAATGCGTCCATGGCCTCCATCGGCGGTGTGCTGAAGCTGTCGGTCGACCGGATCGCGGGCTACCGGAACTTCGGTACGAAGCTCTGGAACGCCTGCCGCTTTGCGGAGATGAACCATGTCTTCGACGCGCACGAAAGCGCCGCGGACCCGGCCTGGGTGGTGCCCGCGCAGCAGACGGTGAACAAGTGGATCGTCGGCGAAACCGCACGCGTCCGCGAAACCGTCGACCTGGCGCTGAAAGAATACCGCTTCAACGACGCGGCATCTGCGCTCTACGGCTTTGTCTGGGGCAAGGTCTGCGACTGGTACGTGGAGTTCTCCAAGCCACTGTTCGACGCAGAGAATCCCGCCGTTGTGACGGAAACACGCGCCACGATGGCATGGGTACTGGACCAGTGCCTGATCATGCTGCACCCGATCATGCCCTTCATCACCGAAGAACTCTGGGGCACGCTGGGCACCCGCTCCAAGATGCTGGTGCACGCCGACTGGCCGACCTACACGGCCTCTGACGCGGTGGACGAGAAGGCCGATGCAGAGATGTCCTGGGTGATCGCGCTGATCGAGGGCGTCCGCTCTGCCCGCGCGCAGATGCACGTCCCGGCAGGTCTGTATGTGCCGACGCTGGTCAAGGGCATGTCCGACGACGAGCGTGGTGCGTGGCAGCGCAACGAGGTGCTGATCAAGCGCCTTGCGCGGATCGAAAGCATGGACGAGGTCGAAGCCTTCCCGAAGGGATGCATCACCATCCCCGTGGGCGCCGCCACTCTCGCCCTGCCGCTTGCCGACATCATCGACGTCGCCGAGGAAAAGGCGCGGCTCGAAAAGACGCTGGGCAAGCTGGCGAAGGAGCTGGGCGGTCTGCGCGGTCGCCTGAACAACCCGAAGTTCATCGAGTCCGCACCGGACGAAGTGGTGGAAGAGGCCCGCGAGAACCTCGCCGCGCGCGAGGCGGACGAGGCCAAGATCAAGGACGCGCTGGCCCGCCTTTCCGAACTGGGGTGATCCGAAGGGCGGCCTCTTCGCGGGGCCGCAGCCTTTCAGCCGAATGAACAGCAGTGACGCCGGTCAGACAATGGCCGGCGTCATGCGTATGAGGGTCGGCCCATTGGCGGCGAAGGCGGCGGTCAGGGCCTCCTGCAGCGCTGTCAGGCTGTCGGGCTGGACCGCCTGCGCGCCGTAGGCCCGTGCCAGCGCCAGCCAGTCCGGATTGCGCGCCACCACCGCATTCGGCGCGATCTGACTGCGCACCATGGCGTCCCGGATCTCTCCCAGTTCGGCGTTGTCCCAGACGAGGATCGGCAGCGGCAGCCCCAGCTCAACGGCAGTGCCAAGCTCAGGCAGCGTATACTGCAGGCCGTAGTCGCCGAGGATCGCACAGGTGGGCAACCCCGGCCGCGCCACTGCGCCACCGATGGCGGCCGGCAGGGCATAACCCAGTGTCCCGAAGCCGTAGGGGTGATGCCAGTGCCCGGCGCGCGGCATGTCCCAGACCTCCTTCGCGCCGTAGGCGAACTGCGTCATGTCCGAATAGATCATCGCGTCGTCGGGCATGGCGGCCTGAAGCGCCTCGGCCACCTCGACGATCCCGGGCCGCTCCGACATAACTTCCGCCCGCCACGCGGCGCGTTGCCGGGCCACCGCTGCAATATCCCAGCGCGGGCGCCGGTCTTCCGTGCGCGCGGGAATCGCCACGGCCATAGCGCGCAGCAACGCGCCCGCGTCGCCCTGCACGGCCATGTCGCTCGCTTTCAACCCCGACAGCACCTCCGGATCAATGTCCACGCGGATCATCCGCCCGCTGTGCCCCGGTTCGTCCCGCCAGAGGTCGACCTCCGAAAGTTCCGTCCCCAGCGCCACGACCAGATCGGCCTGGGCGAAGACCTCTGCGCTGGAGGGACGCGCAAGGAAGGAACCGAAATGCAGAGGCGCCCCCTTCGGCACGATGCCTCGCCCCGCGTAGGTGGTGAAGCTGGCCGCGCCGGTCATGCGCAGCACACCCGCTGCGACCTCTGCACCGCCACGCGCTCCCCCGCCAAACACGAAGAGCGGTCTTTCCGCGGCAAAGACGGCGTTGACCACCTCGGTCATCCGGTTGTGCGAGACCTGCGGAAGCTGCGTTTCTTGCGCGGGCATGGGCGCCGGCCGCACGGCCTGTCCCAGAAGCGAGATCGGCACATGCAGCGCCTTGGGCCGGGGACGCGCAGCCGCGAACTCGCCAAGCGCGCGGTCGATCAGGGCATAGGCCGCTTCGGGAGTACGCGCCTCCTCCGACCAGTCGCAGACCGAGGCCCCCGCCCCCGTCTGGTTCAGCATCTGGTGCAACTGGCCACGCCGCGCCGCCACCTCGTCGAGGCAGGAGGCCACGGCCAGAACCGGCACGCTGTCGCTGTAGGCCTGCCCCAGCGCCGTCATCGCGTTCACGAATCCCGGCCCGGTGATCAGGTAGCAGACACCAGGCCGACCGGACGCCCGGGCGTATCCGTCCGCCATGAACCCCGCCCCCTGTTCGTGGCGCGCGAGGACGTGACGCAGGCCCGCCTCCTCGATCCCGCGGTAAAGCTCCACGTTGTGCACCCCGGGGATGCCGAAGACGACCTCGACGCCACGCGCCTTCAGCGCATGGCTGATTTCTGCCCCAAGGGTTCGCATATCAACCTCTCCAGAATCTGATGGTGAACAGGGTGAACACGACCAGCAGTTCCAGCCGGCCTGCGAGCATGGCAAAGCTGAGCACCCATTTCGCGGGATCCGACAACCCCGAGAAGTTGCCCGCCGGACCGATTTGGTCGCCCAACCCCGGGCCGATGTTGGCCAGCGCGGTCGCCGCCGCCGACACCGCCGTGATGAAGTCGAGCCCAAGGAGGCTCAGCGTCACCGAAAGGATGCCCAGCGACACCACGAAGAACACGAAGAAACTCATCACCGAACTCATGACCTCGGGACCGATGGGGCGGCCTTCGTAGCGCGGGATGAAGACGCCATGCGGGTCACGGATGCGGCGCAGCTGCACACGGATGGAAGCAAACAGGAGCTGGTACCGGAAGATCTTGACCGAGCAGGCGGTCGACCCGGCGCATCCCCCGATCAGGCCGATGAAGAAGAACATGGCGATCAGGAAGGCGCCCCACTGCATGTAGTCGACGCTGGAATAGCCCGTGCCGGAGATGATGGAGGTGATGTTGAACAGCGCCTCCCGGATCGCCTGTTCCGGATGGTGCGGAAAGATCGACAGGAGCGTGATCGACGTGACGACCGCCAGCACCGCGATCACACCGACAAAGGCGATCACCTGGCTGTCGCGAAACAACGCGCGGTTGTTGCCGTTCATCATCTGGACGTAGCGGACGAACGGCAGGGCCGCGAGGATCATGAAGACCGAGGCCACGTATTCCGCCGGCCCGGAGAACACGCCGAAGGAGGCGTCGTAATTGGCGAATCCCCCGGTGGAGACGGTGGTCATCGCGTGCACTGTCGCGTCGAAGGCGTTCATGCCGGTCACGATGTAGGCAATCGCGCAGAGCAGGGTCAGCGTGATGTAGATCGTCGAGATGGACGAGGAAATCTGGGTCGCGCGGGGAAGGATCTTGCCCATGGTCTCGAACGCCTCGGAGCGGAAGATCTGCATCCCGCCGACGCGCAGTTCCGGCAGGAACACCATGGCGACGACGATGATCCCGACGCCGCCCAGCCATTGCAGCAGACCCCGCCACAGCAACAGGCCCTTGGGCAGGTCGTCGAGCCCGGAGAAGACGGTGGACCCGGTGGTGGTCATGCCGGACATCGCCTCGAAATAGGCGTCGGTGAAACTGGCCTCCGTCGCGCCCAGCACGAAGGGCATGGCGCCGAACACCGGCAGCGCCGCCCAGACGCCCGTGGTCAGCAGGAAAGTCTGCTGGATCGTCAGCCCCTCCTGCACGCGGTTTGCACAGGCGAGCGCGATCAACCCGCCGGTGATCATCGTGATGATCGCGCTTTCGAGGAACACATGCCATTCCCCCCGCCCTTCCGCGAGGTCGACAAGCATCGGCAGCAGCATGCAGGCACCCAATGCGGTGACCAGCAGGCCGATGACATAGGCGACAGGGCGGATATCGAACATGACCGGAGCCTTGGGGCGCGCGGGCGATGCTGTCAAGCTGCGCAAGACCGCTCTACCCCTCATGCCGCGCTGACCACGGCGGCGCCCAGGTCAGCGCCTCTTCGGCAAAGCTGACCTCGTCCGGTGTGACCGTCTCGGGGTTGTCGAGAAGGGCCGCGTAGAAATGCGTCTCGCCCGGGATCCTTTCGGACGCGAAGAACAGGGGAGAGCCGCAGGTGCCGCAGAATCCGCGCGTTATGCCCTCGCTGCTGCTGAAGAGGGTCGGCTCACCACTCCGCCAGTTCCAGGCGCCGTCCGGATGCCCGATGAATGTCGTGACCGGAGAAGCCGTCGCTCTGCGGCAGCTTTCACAGTGGCAGTGTCCAACCCAATTGTGCGGGCCGGTCAGCTCGAAGACACATGCCCCGCAAAGGCAATGACCCGTTACCCTGTCCATTCCGTCCCCCGTGAAGCGTCCGGCCAAGGTGCTTGGCCAGCGCCCCGGGGTCAAGCGTGGAACAGGTCGCGGAACACGTGCGGCAGGATGTCGTCGCGCGTCAGGCCGATGCGCTCCAAGTCGGAATCGCTGAGCGTTTCCAGCTGGATGATCTCACGCAGGCGGGCGCGTCTGAGGGTGCCGGGATTGAAGCCCAACCCGCGTTCGGCGAGGAACCAGTCGATCTTGCTGTAAAGAGAAACATGTCCGATCCGGACTTGCACATTGTCACGAGTCATTCAGGAAACCTTTTCCTAGCGGTTGCTGGTTTCCTCCCACGCCCCTCAACCTAGCACGGTTCCCCTTCATGAAAGGTAACTGTTTTGGATTCGTGCAGGTGAAGCGGCCCGGTGCGCAAGAAAACGCCCGCCACAGGGGCGGGCGCGTTGTTCTTCTTCTCGGACCGGATCAGCCGACGTGGAACAGCGTCGAGAACAGCCGCGGGTCGAGGCTTTCTGCCTTGAAGAGGTCGCCTTCGGTCAGGACCGACACGGCGTCGTGGCTGTGCAGGCTTTCCTGGTGGCTGGCGACGACGCGGAAATCACCGACCCGGGAATCGGCCAGCAACTGCTCGGCGAACAGCCGTGCCGCGTCTTCGACGAAGATCGGGTTGGCGGCGTTCAGCTCTGCAAAGGCCTGCTCGTCCTCGCGCTTGACCATGACCTGCGTCTCAGTCGGCACCGCGCGTCGGCACATGTCGATCAGGTCCTCGAACCACAGGCAGTCGCCCGGCTTCACCTCGACCGACAGACGCGCCACCGACCGTTGCGAATGCGGCGTCGCCAGTTGCCCGCGCTCCCGACGTGCGTGCTCCGACAGTTCCAGCGAACAGGGGCATGTCGACGAGTACACATAGTCCAGGTGGAAGATTTTCCGGCGGACGCCGTCCGTCTCGACCAGTTCCAGCGCGATGTCGTAATACTGGTAGCCCGACAGACCGGACCGCAGGCTCTCCACCTTCACGGGGAAGGAGAACGCCATGTCGATGCGCGCGTCGAAGCTTTCCAGGTCGGTCTTGTAGTCGTCCAAAGCGGCCTCGATCACGCCGAAGCTGAAGGTCTTTTCCGCATGCGCATAGAAGGAGCGCATGATCCGGCTCATGTTGATGCCCTTCTTGTCGGCATCGAGGCTGACGGTCCCGGTCACCGAGGTTTCCAGCATCAGCGCGCCGTTGTCGCGTGTGCGGTAGTGGATCGGCAGGCGGAAGTTCGAGATGCCGACGTGCTGGATCACACGATTGGCTCCACGGATCAGCGAAGACGGGCCGTTCTGCAGGTCAGGCAGCGAAGCGCGGTAGTCCGCGTCGACCTCGAAGCCTTCCGGGAAGGTGCGGGACAGATCGGGATAACCGTCCACCTCGGCATCCGGCGCAAGCCTTTTCAAAGCGGGATCGAGCGCGTCGATCTCACTGTCATGAGCCTTGCCCGTCCATTGACGCAGGACCGCAAGTGCGGCCTCTGCCTCTTCGCGACTCGGCTTCCGGTCGATTTCCGGCGTGTGTACATTCATGTAGGGTTGTCCCCCGCCCATTACTTCCACCGCCTAACTTAAGTCCGAGGGGCGGAAAATCCAACATCGACTAGTCTACGTGTCATTCCGCCCTCCGGTTCACTCTTAATGCGACCTTATGCAGACTCAAGCGCCTGAAGCAGGTCTTCGAGAATGTCCTGCGTGTCCTCCAGACCCACCGACAGACGCACCAGACCCGGCGTGATGCCAAGAATGTCCTTCTGTTCCTGCGGCAGACGCTGGTGCGTCGTCGTGGCGGGATGGGTCGCGATGGTCTTGGCGTCCGCGAAATTGTTGGAAATCAGAACCGTCTGGAGCGCGTTGAGGAAGCGGAAGCACGCCTCCTTGCCGCCCTTGATGTCGAAGCAGAAGACCGTGCCGCCGGCTTCCGACTGCGACTGTGCCAGTGCGTGCTGCGGATGCGCCGCATGCGTCGGATACCGCACGTAATTCAGTTTTTCGTGACCGTTCAGCGCCTCGACCAGTTCCAGCGCGCCTTGCGACTGCGCACGGACCCGCAGTTCCAGCGTCTCCAGCGCCTTCAGGTGCGTCCAGGCGGTGAACGGGTTCATCGCGCCGCCGGTGTGCTTCATATAGGCTTCGATCGGCCCCCGGATCAGCTCCTTCGTGCCACAGATCATGCCGCCCAGCATCCGCCCCTGCCCGTCCACGTGCTTCGTGGTGGACACGATGGAGATGTCGGCACCGCACGCCCGGGCATACGAATAGACCGGCGTGGCCATGGCGTCGTCGCAAAGCACCAGAGCACCCTTCGCATGGGCGACCTTGCAGACATGCGCGAGGTCGATCACCTCCAGCGTCGGGTTGGAAATGGATTCGAGGAAGACCAGCCGCGTGTCGTCGCGAATCGCCGCTTCCCAGGCCGCGTTGTCCGTGCCGTCGATCAGGGTGATCTCCACGCCGAAGCGGGCCAGCACGTCCTCCAGCACGTAAAGGCACGACCCGAACAGCGCGCGCGAGGCAACAACGTGGTCTCCGGATTTGGTCAGCGCCATCAGTGCCCCGTTCACCGCCGCCATGCCCGACGCGCAGGCGAATCCGTCCTCGAACCCGAGGTAGCCGGACAGGCGCTCCTCGAACATGCGCATGGTCGGGTTGCCGTAGCGGGCATAGATGAACTCGTCGTCGCCGGCCTTGACGAAGCGGGCCTCGGCGGCCTCCGCCGTCTCGTAGACGAATCCCTGCGTCAGGAAGACCGCTTCCGACATTTCGCCCCACTGGCTGCGTTTCGTGCCGCCATGCACGAGCCGGGTGCGTTTGCTGCGTTCCATGTTGTTGATCCTTCCAACAAAAAAGCCCCGTTTCGGCCAAGCGAAAGGGGGCTTTCGGCTGACCTCTTTAGCGGCTTCTGACGGGTCTGGTCTATCGTGCCCGAAGTGCCGAAACGCAACGCCTCACACTCCTGCCCGACATACGTGATGCCCGCCGTGGCCCGCAATCCGGTAACAAATCGCCACGCGGGCACGCATAGAGACCTTAAGGACACATTTCAAGAGCGTCACACAGCGGTCACCGCGCTTTCATCAATGTTTCGCAGGCTGGGCGTACGGGTCATCCACAAGATGTAGTGGGACGCTGCCATGCCAATGCTACGCATCACTGTGACGGACGGCAAAGCGCGCCTGCATGGCGCCACGGCGCCGCTGTCCCCGACCCTGCGCCGGGCGCTGGCAGAGGACCCCGGCCCGGTGACCGTCATGGTACACGGCTACAAGTACCTGCCCGGCCACCCCCGACACTGCCCGCACGACACGATCTTTGCCCGCGCCCCTTCGGTCACCGATCCCCGCGTGATCGGCTGGCCGCGCCATCTGGGCTTGCGCGGGCAGCAGGGCGAGGGTCTGGGCATCTCCTTCGGATGGAATGCACGGGGCACGATCTGGGACGCCCACGCAGAGGCCGCGGTGGCTGGAGAAGCCCTGGCGCACCTTCTGGCCGAGATACGGCGGCACGCACCGGCGCAGCCCGTGAACCTTGTGGCGCATTCGCTGGGCGCGCGGGTTGCCCTGACCGCCATCGCATCCGGCAGGCCCGGCGCGATCACCCGGGCCGTCCTTCTGGCCGCAGCGGAATACGCCGGAGTTGCCCAAGATGCCCTGACCGGCGCGTCGGGGCGGGCAACGCAGGTGCTGAACGTCACCAGCCGCGAGAACGACCTGTACGATTTCCTGATGGAACGGCTGGTGGCATCGGACAAGCCGAACGACAGGATGCTGGGCCACGGCAACCCCACCCTGCCCAACCTCGTGACGCTGCAACTGGACGACGCCGCCAGCCTTGAGGCCCTGCGCGACGCGGGCTTTCCAATCGCCGAACCGCAGCGGCTGGTCTGTCACTGGTCGCCCTACCTGCGCGCCGGGGTCTTCCCGCTTTATACCGCGTTCCTCTCGAACACGCTGCCGCTTGGCCGCCTGCGCGCGCTCCTGCCGGAGGCTGGGACGCCCCGCTGGTCGCGCATCCTGCCGCGCCTGCCCCTGCGCGCGCCGGTCGGCCTGCCCGCCGAATGACCTTTCGCATCGCCCGTATTTCAAGATACGGCGTTTTACCGCTGAACAAATTGCCCGGAAGGTAACTTTGCATCGATCCGCATGTTGCGTTTGACCGCCAAGGCCACGCATCATGATGCGGACAGCAAGGAGCCCCAGCCCAAGTGTACGAATTCCTTTTTCAGGCCTCAGTCTTCCTCGCCGCCGCGGTGATCGCGGTGCCCATCGCCGCCCGACTGGGCCTTGGCTCGGTCCTTGGATACCTGCTGGCCGGGATCGTGATCGGGCCGGGCCTTGGCCTTGTGGCGAATACCGACGACCTCCGTCATTTCGGGGAGTTCGGCGTCGTCTTGATGCTGTTCCTCATCGGTCTGGAACTGGAACCCCGGGCGCTCTGGGACATGCGGCACCGGCTGATCGGCCTCGGCGGGCTGCAGATCGTACTGACCACCACGGCCATCATGCTGGGCGCAATCGCGATGGATCTGGCATGGCAGACGTCGCTTGCCGTCGGCATGACGCTGGCGCTGTCCTCGACTGCCATCGTGCTGCAGACCCTTTCGGAAAAGGGCCTGATGCAGACCAATGGCGGGCGCTCCGCCTTTTCGGTGCTGTTGACGCAGGACATCGCGGTGATCCCGATGCTGATCGCCCTGCCCCTGCTGGCGGTCATGCCCTCCGTCGCGATCAACCCCGATGGCAGCATCCGCCGAGCCACCGACGCGGAACACGCGACCGAGCACGCCGGTGACGGCCACGGCGCGGCCATGTCGCTGGTCGACGGCCTGGAAGGTTGGCAGGCCGCGCTGGTCACGCTGGGTATCATCGCGGTCATCATCCTGGCGGGCATCTACGGCGCCCGCCCGCTGTTCCGGTTCATCCACTCCGCGCGCCTGCAGGAGATGTACACTGCCGTCGCCCTGCTGATCGTGATCGGCATCGCCTTCCTGATGACGCTTATCGGGCTCTCCCCCGCGCTTGGCACCTTCCTTGCGGGCGTGGTGCTGGCGAACTCCGAATTCCGGCACGAACTGGAATCGAGCATCGAGCCGTTCAAGGGCCTGTTGCTTGGTCTGTTCTTCATCACCGTCGGCGCGGGCATCGATGTGGAGCGCCTTGCGGCAGAGCCGTTCCTTGTCGTCGGCCTCGCCGTGGCGGTCATCTTCATCAAGGGCGCCGTGCTCTACGGTCTCGGACGCGCCTTCGGACTGGGCCGCCGCGGGCTTTGGCTGTTCACGCTTGGGCTGGCGCAGGCGGGCGAATTCGGCTTTGTCCTCGTGTCCTTCGCGCTGCAACTCAACGTCTTCCCGGAGCCGCTGGCGGACCGGTTGCTTCTGGTCGTCGCCCTGTCGATGATGATCACGCCGCTCCTGTTCCTGCTTTTCGACCACCTCGCACGCAAATTCCAGGAGAACGCCGAGACAGCCGAGGCGGACGAGATCGACGAGGAAGGCCCGGTCATCATCGCCGGCATCGGCCGCTTCGGGCAGGTGGTGAACCGGCTGGTCCAAAGCTCGGGTTACCGGACAGTGGTGCTCGATCACGACATGCAGACCATCCAGCTGATGCGCCGCTTCGGGTTCAAGGGCTTCTTCGGCGACCCCACGCGGCCCGAACTGCTGCACGCGGCGGGGCTGGGATCGGCGCGGGTTCTGGTGGCGGCGCTGGACGACCACAAGGCAACGACCAAGCTGGTGGCCTATGCCCGGCGCATCCGGCCCGACCTGCACATCGTTGCCCGCGCCCGCGACCGCAACCACGTCTACGCCCTCTACCAGGCCGGGGCCGACGACATCGTGCGCGAGATGTTCGACAGCTCGCTGCGCGCTGGCCGCTACGTGCTGGAGAACATTGGGATGAGCGAATACGAGGCCGCCATCGCCGAGGAGACCTTCTACCACCACGACCGCCACACGGTCCGCGAACTGGCGAAATTGTGGAATCCCGCCGTCCCGGCCTCCGAGAACGAGCCCTATATCGCCCGCGCCAAGGAGCTGGAGAAGGAACTGGAGACCGCCCTCTTCACCGCGCTGGACGAACGCGGGAAGAAGGACGTGGCATAACGACGGCACGGCTGAAGGGCCGCTAGCCATGCACGGACAAAGAAAAAGGCGCCCCACAACGGGGCGCCTTTTTCAATTCGTTTCAGACAAGCCGTTACGCGGCGCGCAGGCCCAGGACCTCGTCCACCTGCTTGGCAGCCGCAGCTTCGTCGCCGGTCACGGCCGCGACTTCTCGGGTCAGACGCTCCAGCGCCGCTTCGTACAGCTGACGCTCGGAATAGGACTGTTCGCGCTGGTCGTCGGCGCGGTGCAGGTCGCGCACCACTTCGGCAATCGCGATCAGGTCGCCCGAGTTGATCTTCTGCTCGTACTCCTGTGCGCGGCGCGACCACATCGCCCGCTTCACCTTGGCCTTGCCCTTCAGCGTCTTCATCGCCTCGCTCACCACGTCAGGGGAGCTGAGCGACCGCATACCGACTTCCGATGCCTTGTGCGTGGGAACGCGCAGGGTCATCTTGTCCTTCTCGAAGGAGATCACGAAGAGCTCGAGGCTGATGCCGGCGATCTCCTGCTCCTCGATCGACACGATCTGTCCGACGCCGTGCGCCGGGTAGACCACGTAGTCGTTAGGACGGAATTCGGATTTTTTCGCTTTGGTCATATATTTCGTTCCTCGCAGCACCGACACGGAAAGCGCAGGGCAGAGACAGCAGAGACACAAAAAGTGCGCGGCAATCGTTGCGATTCCCGTTCACTTGGTCGTATCGTCGGTTATCAGGCCCCCAGAGGCAGTTCAGGCATTGAGCCCTGCGCAAGATGTCATCACGTAGACCAGATTTATAACATAAAATCGGTCGGGCTCCTAGCATCCTGCCTCGCCGGGGAATAACGCATCAAATCAATGCGTTGCCCCTTTTGGCACAGGTCGTGCAGAAGAAACCCGCCGAATCGCCGACTCACCCGGTCGACCCCGCGGACAAGGGTCGGCGGGTACTCGGCACCGGGTCAGGCGCGGGCAAGGAAGAGCGTCAGCCCCCCTCGCCCGGCTTCTCCGAGAAGTACTTGTTCACCTTGTCGGTCTCGCCGTCGCGCTCTTCGGCGCCGGGCAGCGGGTCCTTCTTGGTGATTATGACGGGCCATTCTTCGGAGTACTTGCGGTTGAACTCGACCCATTTCTCCATGTCCGGCTCGGTGTCCGGGCGGATGGCGTCGGCAGGGCATTCCGGTTCGCAGACGCCGCAGTCGATGCACTCGTCAGGATGGATGACCAGCATGTTCTCGCCCTCGTAGAAACAATCCACCGGGCAAACCTCGACGCAGTCGGTGTATTTGCAGGCGATACAATTGTCGATGACGACGTAGGTCATGAGCGATCCTCACTCGGGCAGGTTTCCGGTCTGACTAATCCAGCGGTGCGGATCATTCAAGCGCAGAGGACCTCGACTTTTCGTACTGCCGCCGGTCCTTCTTGGTGGGGCGTCCGCCGTGTTCGATCACGGGCGCGGAGGGGTCGCGTTCACGCGGTGCGGGCGGATCGAGGTCTTCGTAGAGTTCGCGGGCCTCGGGCGCCGGGCCGCGCCGCACGCCATGTGCCACCACACGGATGACCCTGACATCCTTGCCCTGCGCGAAGGTCAGGACGTCGCCCGAGGCAACGCCGAACGCCGGTTTGGCGATCGGATGTCCGTTCACGCGTACCCCGCTGGCGACCACTTTGGCCGCCAACGAGCGTGTCTTGAAAAAGCGCGCATGCCAAAGCCACTTGTCGATGCGGATCTTCGACTGCGGAGCCTCCGACAACTCAGTCCTTGCCCTTCAGTCCCATCAGAGCCGCAGCAAACGGGTTGTCCGGGTCGATGGGCTTTTCCTTGCGGGGCGGGCGCGATTCGAAAGTCTTCGGGCCGCGGTCGCCTTTCGGCCCGCCCTTGCCCTTCGGACCGCCTTTGCCCTTGGGTCCCTTGCCGCGGGGCTTGTCGCCACCGCCACGCTCGTCGCGACGGCCACCGCCGGTGCCCTGCGCGTCGCGGCGCGGCTTGCCGCCGCCCCGACGCTGCTGGTTGCCGCGATTGCCGCCCCAGGTGAAGGTGTAGAACACTTCCGTCTCGGCACCGGCGACAGCGGCGTCCGGCACTTCGCCCGGCAGGATTTCCTCTTCCGGCGTCTCGGGAACCGCGTTCTCGTTGCTGGCGTCGTCCGTGTGCTCCGCAGGCTCGGCAGAGACCGGGGCCTCGCCCTCGTCCTCGAGCTGGGCAACAGGTTCGGCCACATCGGCGGGCTGCGGCGCTTCGTCCGCACCGGGCTCAAGCGTCGGCGGCGTCTCTGCGGCCACATCCATCACCGGCGTATCTTCCGGAAGGTGGGTGGCGTCGCCTTCGACCTGCTCGCCGGTCTCCGGCTCCAGCACCGTATCGACCGGCTTGACCTTGCTGCGTTCGCCCTTCTCGGCGCGGTAGCCCAGGCCCTGCATCAGGTCGGCGAACTGCTCCAGCGTCATGCCGGTGATCGACAGCATGTCGGCTTTCGCCTCGAACCCGCTGCGCGAATCCTCGCTGCGGAGCATGTCGGCCAGACGTTCGAGCATGTCGATCCGGATCGCCCGGGCCCCGGCTTTGCGGTAACCCGCCAGCGCGTAGTGCTGCGCCGGAACGTCGTCGATGTTCGGGACGGTCACCAGTCCGGGCGGCGGCGCTTCGGGGAATTCATCCAGCCCGTTCGACAGCGACCAAAGCACGAGGCGCAGGCGCGTCGGTGCGGGCTTCAGCAGAAGCGGCATGAAAATGGTGAACTGGCCGAACCGCACACCGTGCTTGCGCAGCGACCCGCGTGCGTCCTGGTCCAGCGACTTGACCTCGTCGGCCACGTCTGCGCGGGGAATGACGCCCATCGCCTCGACCAGCCGGAAGGCAAAACCGCGCGCCAGACCGGTCAGGGTCTCGTCACCTTCCATCTTCAGCAGCGGCTCGAACAGCGCGGCGATCTTGCGGTCCATGAAGTGCTGGAGACGACGCTCCACCTTGGAGGCCACGTCCGGCCCCGCCTCTTCATCGACGAAGGCAACGACCCGCGGCTTCAGGGGGCTGTCGCCCTTGGCGAGCTTGCCCACCGCCTGGTCGCCCCACATGAGGCCGCCCTGCTCGGTAAAGTCGATCTCCGTGTCGGGCGCATTGTAGAAGCGGTCGGCGCGCAGGTGAAAATGCGGGGTCAGCGCCTGCAGGCTCGCCTGTCGGAGAGTCTTCGCCTCCTGGCCCTGCGCGTCCTTGTCCTGGCGGAACCGGAACCCCTCAAGCTTGCCAACCACGTGACCTTCGACGGTCACCTCACCCTGATCGTTCACATCGGCCAAGAGGGCCTCCTTCTGTTTCAACCGGCGAAGCAGAACACTGGTCCGCCGATCTACAAATCTCTGAGTCAGGCGCTCGTGCAGAGCGTCCGACAGTCGATCTTCTACAGCGCGAGTGGCCCCGCGCCAATGCTCTTCGTCACGCGTCCACCCACGTCGCTGCGCCACATAGGTCCATGTGCGGATATACGCCAGTCGTTTCGACAATGTGTCAATGTCGCCATCCGTCCGGTCAATACGTGCCACCTGCCGCGCCATGAAATCGTCCGGCACCTGCCCGCGTTCGTGCAGGTGCCCGAAGATAACGCCCAGCAGCCCGGCATGTTCCGCTGCACTTATCCCGCGGAAGTCGGGCACGCGGCAGACATCCCACAAGAGCCGCACCGACTCGACACTGGATGCCCGGGCGCGCACCTCGGCCTCGGACGCGAGCCCGCGCAGGGCGCGCAGGTCGTCGGCTTCGCGCGCCTTCGACAGCATCGGATGGTCGGGCGAGACCTCAAGCGAATGTTCCAGCGCCTCGATGGAGGCGAAGTTCAACGCTGCGCTGCGCCACTGCAGCTTCTTCAACGGCGTGAAGGAGTGGTTGCAGATCGCCTCGACCACGTCTTCGGGCAAGGGCGAGGCCTCTCCGGTGACGCCGAAGGTGCCGTCGGACATGCCGCGCCCGGCCCGGCCGGCGATCTGTGCCAGTTCGTTGGGCATCAGGGGCCGCATGCGCCGCCCGTCGAACTTCGTCGTGGAGGAAAACGCAACGTGGTCGATGTCGAGGTTCAGCCCCATGCCGATGGCATCGGTTGCCACCAGGTAGTCGACCTCACGGTTCTGGTAGAGGTCGACCTGCGCGTTCCGCGTCCGCGGCGACAAAGCGCCCATGACCACGGCCGCCCCGCCCTTCTGCCGCTTCAGCAGCTCGGCGATGGCATAGACGTTGTCGACGGAAAAACCGACAATGGCCGTGCGCGGCTGCAGGCGGCTGATCTTCTTCGACCCGGTGTAGACAAGCTGCGACATGCGCTCGCGCCGGACGAACTCCACGCCCGGAACAAGCTGGCCAATCGGCCCGCGCATGGTGTCGGAGCCAAGGAACAGGGTTTCATGCGTGCCGCGCATCCGCAGCAGCCGGTCGGTGAAGACATGGCCCCTCTCCGGATCGGCACAAAGCTGGATCTCGTCGATGGCGACAAGGTCGGCGCCCATGCCTTCGGGCATCGCCTCGACCGTGCACACCCAGTACTGGGCGCGCGGCGGCACGATGCGTTCCTCGCCGGTGACAAGCGCCACCACCGAAGGGCCGCGCACAGCCACGATCCTGTCATAGACTTCGCGGGCCAGCAGACGCAGCGGCAAACCGATGACACCAGTCCTGTATGCCAGCATACGCTCGATGGCGTAGTGGGTCTTGCCCGTGTTGGTCGGGCCTAGAACGGCCGCGATCCGTGCTCTCTGCGCCATGCGCCCCACTCGGTCCGTCCCTGCTTACAGAGACACACCCTTTACCTTGCTTTCCAGCCGCTCGAGCGCGTTTTCAACGTCCTCGTCATGCGGCCTGAGCTCAAGTACCCGTTCATAGGCCCGATAGGCAAGCGCCTCATGGCCAACCTGTTCGTGGATCGCGCCCACACCGCGCAGCGCGCCAAAGTGGTCGGGGTTGAGCGCCAGCACGCGCTCCAGCGCGTCCATCGATTCGCCCAGCCGCTCCTCCTCGAAGTAGGCCAGCGCCAGCCCGTGCCAGCCTTCGGCGAACTCCGGCGCGTGATCTGTCAGCGCCCGGAAATGTTCGAGCGCCGCATCGAGATCCTCGACCTCAAGCGCGTCCCGGCCCCGCTTCAGCAGCAGGTCCATCGCCGGGGAGCCGGTCTTCGACCACTCCGTGATGATCTGGTTTTCCAGCCGCTGCGCCGCGGTCTCCGAGTCCGCGCCCCGAAGCTCCGACATGAGCTCGTCAAGGCGCTCATCCGCCGATACCGCGAATGGTACGGAAATCATGACTGTGGCAAGAATTGCCGTGACGGTATTTTTGAATTCCATGTCACCCGTGCTCATAACCTGCCATGAGTGTAGCGCCCGTGCGCCGAATTTGAAGCGCACGATTTAGAGAGAAAGCACCAAGGAGTCTCTTATGAGCGAAGTTGTGACCAAGGCGGTGGCCGCCCTGCAGGAAAAGATGGCCGGTGAGTCCTTCGACGGCTCTGCGAAATTCGTCATCGAGGACGAAGGCAGCGTGATCATCGAGGGCGACACCGTCCGCGAGGGCGACGATGCCACCGATGTCACCCTGACCGCCGACCGCGACACGTTCGAGGCCATTCTTTCAGGCGACCTTAACCCGACTGCTGCATTCATGGGCGGCAAGCTCGCGGTCGATGGCGACATGTCGGCTGCAATGCGCCTTGCCGGAGTGCTTGCCTGATGTCTCTGACCCCCGCGCCTTTCTACGCAGATCTGTCCGAAGGTCCCGAAGGCTCGCGTGCCTTCTGGGTCGAGGCGCCGGATCTGCTGCGGTTGCGTATCGCGCATTTCCCGTCGCAGGGAACGCGGGGGACTGTCCTGCTCTTTCCGGGGCGGACCGAATACGTGGAGAAATACGGTCGCACCGCCGCGGCCCTTGCCGAGGCCGGGTATCACACGCTGGCCATCGACTGGCGCGGACAGGGGCTGGCCGACCGGATGCTGGAAGACCCGCGCACCGGCCACGTCGGCCTGTTCGAGGACTACCAGCACGACGTCGCGGCGATGAAGGCCATTGCCAAGGTGCTTGACCTGCCGCGTCCGCTGCACCTGATCGCCCATTCCATGGGCGGCTGCATCGGCCTGCGGTCGGTGATGGACGGGCTGCCGGTGGCCTCTGCCGTGTTCACCGGCCCGATGTGGGGCATCCGCATCGCCAACCCGGTCCGGCCCGCCGCCTGGGCGATCAGCCGGGTGTCGAAGTCCGTGGGTCTGGGCCACGTCTACGCGCCGGGCACGGGGGCCGACAGCTACGTCGCCTCGGCCGAGTTCGAGGACAACCTCCTGACACGCGACCCGGACATGTGGGACTACATGCGCCGCCAGGTGCTGGCCCATCCGGAGCTGCAACTGGGGGGCCCCTCCCTGCACTGGCTGCACGAGGCGCTGGCGGAGACGCGCTCGCTTGCGCGCCGCCCCTCGCCGCAACTTCCCTGCATCTGCTTCTGCGGATCGAACGAACGCATCGTCGACGTGGACCGCATCCGCACCCGCATGGCCAACTGGCCCGGCGGACGGCTGGACATGGTGCCCGCGGGCGAGCACGAGATCATGATGGAAGTCCCCTCCACCCGCGAGCGCGTGGTGTCGGAGATGGTCGCGCTTTTCGACAGCGCCGGCGAGGCACAGGCCCTCACCGCCTGAGTTCCCTGAAGCGGTTTCGCCGCGCTGGCGCGCGACGATCCGCGCGGCCTGCGGCCGCGCAGCGGGGCCCTGCCCCGCACCCCGAGGTATTTCAGCCAAGATGAAGGGCAGCCAGTGAAGGGCGGGCGCCATTGCGGCGAACTGGCCTGCTGCACTGGCTTCGGGATTGCGGCGGTTTAGATCTGCGGCATGACCGAGCCTGTCCTTACCTTCACCGACCGCGGGATCTACTGCCCTGCAGGGGATTTCTTCATCGATCCGTGGCGTCCGGTGGCGCGTGCGCTGATCACGCACGGGCATGCGGATCATGCGCGCCCGGGGCATGGCTCGTACCTGGCCACGGAGGCGGCGCTGCCTGTCATGCGCCACCGCCTGGGCGAGATCAGCGCGGAGGGGATCCGCTACGGCGAGGCGCGGCGCATCGGGGATGCCACCGTGTCCTTCCACCCTGCAGGTCATCTGCCCGGCTCGGCGCAGGTGCGGGTCGAAGTGGGGGGCCAGGTCTGGGTGGCGTCCGGCGATTACAAGACCACCGACGATGGCTTCTGCGAGCCCTTCGAGCCTGTCCGCTGCCACGCCTTCATCACCGAGTGCACCTTCGGCCTGCCGGTGTTCACCTGGGCACCGCAGGCGGAGGTCGCCAAGGAAATCAACGCGTGGTGGCAGGCCTGCGCGGACGAGGGCAAGACGGCGCTGCTGGGCGCCTATTCGCTGGGGAAGGCGCAGCGGCTCCTGTCGCTTCTCGATCCGATCGGGCCGATCCTGACGCATGGCGCGGTGGAGGCGACGAACGAGGTGTTGCGCGGCCAGGGATATAGCCTGCCCGACACCACGCATGTCACGCCGGACCTCGACCTGAAGGCGTTGAAGACCCCGCTGGTGATCGCTCCGCCCTCGGCGCTTGGCGGGCAATGGGTGCGGCGTTTCCGGAATGCGTCCACGGGGTTTGCCTCCGGCTGGATGCGGCTGCGGGGCATCCGCCGCCGACGCGCCATGGACCGGGGATTCGTGCTCTCCGATCACGCCGACTGGCCGGGCCTGCAGGAGGCGATCAAGGCCACCGGCGCGGAAACCGTATTTGCGACACATGGTTACACCGAGATCTTCGCACGCTGGCTGAGCGAGCAGGGCTATGACGCCCATGTCGTCCCGACCGAGTTCGGCGGCGAGGCAGACGATGCGGAGTCCGCGGCATGAAACGCTTCACCCGGCTGTTCACCGCCCTCGACCAGACCACGAAAACATCCGTGAAAACAGACGCCTTGGCGGACTACTTCCGGCACGCACCGGATGAGGACAAGCTGTGGTGCATCGCGTTATTTTCCGGCCGTCGCCCCAAGCGCGCGGTCAATGCCACGGAACTGCGCGGCCTTGCGGCAGAGCGCGCCGGCATCCCGCTGTGGCTGTTCGAGGAGAGTTATCCCATCGTCGGCGATCTGGCGGAAACCATCGCGCTGGTCCTGCCGCCCCCGGAGCGGGACAGCGATTATTCGTTGAGCCATTGGATCAATGCGTTGCGGGACCTTAACCGTCTTCCGCTTGAAGAGCGCAAGCCGAAGATCGTCGCGGCCTGGGACCAGCTCGATACGCCGCAGCGGTTCCTGTTCACCAAGCTTCTGACCGGAGGCTTCCGGCTTGGCGTCAGCCGCAAGTTGATGACCCGCGCCCTCGCCCAGGCCACCGGGCAGGACGAGGCGGCGCTGGCGCTCAAGCTCATGGGAAGCTGGACGCCGGACACCACGACCTTCCACGATCTCGTCGAACGCGACGACCCTGCCGCCGATGCCTCGCGCCCGTATCCGTTCTACCTGGCCTACCAGCTGGAGGACCCACCCGAGGCGCTGGGGCCGCCGGAGGATTGGCAGGCAGAGTGGAAATGGGACGGCATACGCGGCCAGCTGATCCTGCGCGACGGGCAGCACCACCTCTGGTCGCGGGGCGAGGAGCTGCTGACCGACCGGTTCCCCGAGTTCGCGCGGGCGGCGGAATTCCTGCCTGACGGCTGTGTCTTCGACGGCGAGATTCTTGCATGGCGTGACGGCCCGCTGCCGTTTGCCACGCTGCAGCCACGCATCACGCGCAAGACGGTGTCGAAGAAGCTCCTGAAGGACGCTCCGGTCACGCTTCTGGCCTACGATCTGCTGGAGCACGAGGGCCGCGACATCCGCGATCTGCCGCTGACGGAACGGCGCGCACGGCTGAACGGCCTGCTGGCGGACCTGCCCCCTGACGCGCCCGTCCGCCTGTCGCCGGCCCTGCCCTTCGACAACTGGGACACACTGGCGCAGACCCGCAGCACGTCGCGCGAACACCGCTCCGAAGGGCTGATGCTGAAGCGGCTGAATGCCCCCTATCTGTCTGGGCGCAAGAAAGGCGACTGGTGGAAGTGGAAGCTCGACCCGCTAACGGTCGACGCGGTGATGATCTATGCCCAGCAGGGCCACGGGCGGCGAGCCAACCTGTTCACCGACTTCACCTTTGCGGTCTGGAAGGGCAACGAGCTGGTGCCCTTCACCAAGGCATACTCCGGACTGACCGACAAGGAGTTCGACGAGATCACCCACTGGGTGCGCCGCAACACGCTGCAGCGCTTTGGCCCGGTCCGGCAGGTGCGTCCCGAACACGTCTTCGAAATCGCCTTCGAGGGCATTCAGGCCAGTCCGCGCCACAAGTCCGGTATCGCCCTGCGGTTTCCGCGCATGGCCCGCTGGCGGCGCGACAAGCCGGTGGCGGAGGCGAACACGCTGGGCGACCTGCAGGAGATGCTGTCCGCCTACGGCTGAACCGGCGGAGCGGCGCCCATCAAGCGGCAAAAATCGTGCCGTTCCGGCCACATGCGGGGGCCGGAGGCATGCGGCGACCTTCCCTATGCCATCCACTCGTGGCTTTTATTCCTCGTCTCACTCAGGGGCTCATGATGCAGCGATTCCTCGGGCCCTTGGTCGCCCTTTCCCTGGCCGCTCCGCTGGCCACACAGGCGGCAGAGCCTGAACAAACGTCCTCGCTCGGTGGATTCAGCTACCACGGGACGCTGTCCATCGGCACGACGGACATGAAGCCCGGACCCGGGATCGGCTTTGCGGACGTGACCTTTGGTGTGCCGCTGACCTCCCGCGCACCGCTGACCTTCGAATTCGGCACTTACCTGTTCTCGCTCGACGGCAAGCGCCCGCACGAGACCTACGCCGCCTTCGCCTGGGACGGGCGGTACAGGCTGGGGGCGCTGCGCCCGGCCTATGACGCCGTGCTGCCGTCGGTGTTCGAGGACACGGCGCCCTTCCTTGCCTACAGCCGGGCCGAGTACACCCGCGCGTACAACACGGTCGAGGCAATGCGGCGCACGGCGGTCCCGTGGGGCCTCTCCGCCGAGGGCAGCGCCGGCGGTTTCGACTGGATCGTCTCTCTTCACGACGCCTCGAAAGGCGACTTCCGCTCCGCCTCCGCGGCGCTGACGTGGAACGGGGACAGCTACCGGCTGATGGCCGCCGTTGAAAGCGTCTGGACCGGCGAAAACGACCATGGCGCCACAAGCTCCAAGTTCGGCGGCACCTACCTGTTCGACCGGGGCGAAGTCGGGCTCGCGTACCTGCACCCGGAGGCCAACGAACGGCCCGACGCGGTGGCGTGGCACATGCGCGTGCCGCTTGCCGACCAGATCGGGATGGAGGCTATGGGCGAGTTCACCGAAGATGCGACCGACGATGCCTACGGGCTGGCCGTCGACTACAGCTTCAGGGAGTTCGGCAAGGTGACGATTGCAGCCACAGACGGGGCGCTCCACCCCGGGCTGCACGCCACCTACAGCCTGAAGTTCTGAGACCGTAAGGTCGCAGACGCGGCGCGCCCTGGAAGGGACGCGCCGGATCCGTTCAGCCGCAGGTCGCTTCGAACGCCGCCTGGCCCTGACCGATGCCCGTCACGGTGACGGTGCAGTTCTGGTCGCCGGAGGTTACATCGACGCTGTCGCCCACGGCCACGCTCTGGGTGCTGACGCCGTTGACAGCGATCCGCGCCATGCCGTTCTCATCGTCCACGGACGACAGGAAGACGCGCACCGCCCCATCGGCAAGGCTGACGACGTTGCCGGGTTTCATGCCATTCTCGGGCGCCTCGCTTGCCGCCGCCTGCTGCTGCGCCGCGCCCTTGCAGTCCGAGCCCAGCGTCACGCCCTCATCCGTCAGCGCCATGACCGAAACTGCGCAGGTCTGCTCTCCGACGCTGGCCTCTGTCGTACCGCCGGCACCCAGCATCGATGGCTCCCCGTTGATCGACAGCCGGGCCGACCCGCTCTGCGCATCCAGCCTGGAAACGAACACCCGCAGCGCGCCGTCCGCGAAAATCGCGGTCTGGCCCACGCCCATGGCCTCGCTCAGTTCCGCGGTCTCGCTGGCGCTCATCGCCTCGGAGGAGGCATCCCCGCCCGATCCCGAACCGCCACCGCCGCCTGCGGAGGCGACCGCAGAGGCCGCGATGCGCGCGCTTTCCTCGATCCCGCTCGAGATGTCGGCCAGCGCGGTCTTCATCGCCTCCGTCTGGCTTTTCGCCGTGTCAGAGATCTTCGTGCTCAGCGCCGTCTGCATCTCGTCCAGCTTCGCCGACATGCCCTCGGTCGAGGCGCGCACGCCCTCTGTCAGCGCGTCGGGGTCGACCTTGCTGTCGTTCACCGCCTGCTCCAGCGTGCCAAGCCGTTCCTCCAGCCGTGCCAGGGCCTCCTGCGTGCTGGTGGCCGCCTCGGCGGAGGCTTCCTGTGCCGGGGTCAGCGACTGGCCGATCGCCTCTGCCATCCTGCTTTCGCTCACCGCCCCGCCCACGGCGACGCCCGCCAGCAGACCGATGATTACGCCACCTGCGCCAAAGACCACGTGTTTGTTAGACATGCTGAAATTCCTCCCATGAATATCGCGTGCCCCGGTTTGATTCCCCGGGTGTCCCTTTTCAGTTTAGGGCGATCCTGCCGCGCGTCTCCAATCCTTTCGGCTATGCCCCTCGCCCAAATATCCGGCACCTCGCCTTGCCTTCCCCGTGATGCGGCACCTATGTCTTGCTCAAATGGCAAACAGAGGTACCCCTATGCGCATGACCGCCCCCCGTCCCGTCTTCGATGCCAATGCCAGTGCAGGCGGCAAGGACCTGGGCCCGCTGCCAGAGTGGGACCTGACCGATCTCTACCCCGCCCCAGACGCGCCGGAACTGAAACGCGATCTCGACTGGTTGGAGGACGCCTGCCGCAGCTTCGCCGCCGATTACGAGGGCAAGCTGGCCTCGCTGGACGCGAAGGGGTTCCTCGACGCGATCCACCGGCACGAAAGGATCGAGGCCATCGCCGGGCGGATCGTGTCCTTCGCGGGCCTGCGTTACTACCAGATGACCGTCGACCCGGAGCGCGCCAAGTTCCTGTCCGACATGCAGGAGAAGATCACCGTCTACACGACGCCGCTGGTGTTCTTCACGCTGGAACTGAACCGGCTGGAGGATGACTTCTTCGACAGCCGCTACGCCGAAAACGCGGACCTCGCGCGCTACAAGCCCGCCATCCGCCGCATCCGCGCGATGAAGCCCTACCAGCTGTCGGACGAGATGGAGAAATTCCTGCACGACATGGGCGTGGTCGGCGACGCGTGGGAACGTCTGTTTGACGAGACCATCGCCGGGCTCACCTTCACCATCGACGGTGAAGAGCAGAACATCGAATCGACCCTGAACCACCTGACCGATCAGGACCGCTCCAAGCGCGAGGCCGCCGCCCGCGAACTGGCCCGCGTCTTCGGCGCCAACATCAGGACCTTCGCCCGCGTCCACAACACGCAGACCAAGGAGAAGGAGGTCATGGACCGCTGGCGCGGGATGCCCACCGCCCAGACCGGCCGTCACCTGTCCAACGATGTCGAGCCGGAGGTTGTCGAGGCCCTGCGCAATGCCGTGGTCGCGGCCTACCCCCGCCTCAGCCACCGCTACTACGAGCTGAAGCGCAAGTGGCTGGGTTTGGACCGCATGGAGGTCTGGGACCGCAACGCGCCGCTGCCGATGGAAACCGACCGCATCGTCAAATGGCCCGAGGCGCGCAGCATGGTCATGGACGCCTACACCGCCTTCGACCCCCGCATGGGCGAGATCGCGACCCCCTTCTTCGAAAAGGGCTGGATCGACGCGGCGGTGAAACCCGGCAAGGCCCCCGGCGCCTTTGCGCACCCCACCGTGACGGACGCGCACCCCTACGTTCTGCTGAACTACCTCGGCAAGCCGCGCGACGTGATGACGCTAGCGCACGAACTGGGCCACGGCGTGCACCAGGTTCTGGCGGCTGATCAGGGCGAGATGCTGGCCTCCACCCCGCTTACGCTGGCCGAAACGGCGTCGGTGTTCGGCGAGATGCTGACGTTCCGCAAGATGCTGGAAAACGCCAAGGATCAGAAGGAACGCAAGGTCCTGCTGGCCGGCAAGGTCGAGGACATGATCAACACGGTCGTGCGCCAGATCGCCTTCTACGACTTCGAGTGCAAGCTGCACGAGGCCCGTCGCGGCGGCGAACTGACCCCGGACGACATCAACGCGCTCTGGATGTCCGTACAGGCGGAATCGCTGGGCGAGGCCTTCGACTTCATGGAAGGGTACGAGACCTTCTGGGCCTATATCCCGCACTTCGTGCACTCGCCCTTCTACGTCTACGCCTATGCCTTCGGCGACGGCCTCGTGAACGCACTCTACGCCGCTTACGAGGAGCAGCCGGAGGGTTTCCAGGACAAGTATTTCGACATGCTGAAAGCCGGCGGATCGAAGCACCACAAGGAGCTTCTGGCGCCCTTCGGCCTCGACGCCACGGATCCGGCGTTCTGGGACAAGGGCCTGTCGATGATCGAAGGCTTCATCGACGAACTGGAAGCCATGGAAGAATGAGCGGCGAGGACGCGCCCGGGGCCGGTTACACACTCGGGCGCGTCCTCGACCACGTTGCGCTGCGGGTCGCGGACTATCCCGCCTCGCGGCGCTTCTACATGGCGCTCTTCGCGGCACTGGGGCTGTCGGATCACGTCCGCGAAGGCCCGGATGGCCTCGATATCGACGAACTCTACATCGGCCCTGCCCGTCAGGGTGGTCCGGTCACTCGCGGCCTGCACCTCTGCCTGCAGGCCAAAAACCGGGCGGAGGTTCAGGCAGCACACGCACAAGGGGTTTCCGCCGGTGGTCTCGACCACGGGGCGCCCGGTCTCCGGGACTATCACCCGGGCTACTACGCCGCCTTCCTGATCGACCCCGACGGCAACAATATCGAGATAAAGGTAGATGAGCGGGTCACGTCCCGATCCGCTCCGTTCATAGAGGTCGGGACCGGCTGAAAGCCGTCACTTCAGCTGCGAATCCTTGGATCCGCGGCGATTGATGCCCGCGCGCTTGACGTCGCGCCCCTGACGCTCCGCCGCACAATCCACGCACAGCTTCACACCCGGAAGGGCCACACGCCGCTTCTCGGGGATCTCCTCACCGCACTCCGCGCATTCCTTCAGGCTCTCGCCGATCGGCGCGCGACGCAGCTTCATGCGCTCCAGCTCTTCCTGGATCGTCGCTTCCATCTGCTCGTTTTCCGCGCCATCGCGGCTCCATCCGCCCGCCATCGTGCACCTCCGTCCGGATTTCGGCCCTGAGACGACAATTGCAGCACGTCTCGGCGATATAACGCAAGCGTCACGAAGCCGGTTGCCTTCTCACACCCCGACGACACAGGGCGCTCACAGGAAAACTTGAAACCGGATCGGTCCGGCGCACGTATCTCTCACGAAACCGCACCTGCAGGAGCGCCCCGATGATCCGCACCGCCACCCTCCTCCTGAGCCTGCTGGCAACGCCGCTCGCGGCGGCCAGCTTCACCTTCAACAGCATCGACGGCGGGACGCTCGACCTCGACGACTGGAAGGGCCAGCCGGTCCTCGTCGTCAACACCGCCTCGCGCTGCGGCTTCACCCCGCAATACGAAGGCCTGCAGACCCTCTACGACCGGCACAAGGAAGACGGCCTTGTCGTCCTCGCCGTGCCCTCCGACGACTTCCGCCAGGAACTGGCAACCGCCGAAGCGGTGGCGGATTTCTGTGCCGTGAACTTCGGACTGACCCTGCCGATGACCGACATCACCCATGTGCGCGGCGCGGATGCACACCCGTTCTACCAGTGGGTCCGCCAGCAGAGCGGGTTCGAGCCGTCGTGGAACTTCAACAAGGTGCTCATCGGTCCCGATGGGGCGGTGGTAGCCACCTTCGGGTCGACGGCCAAGCCGCTGTCGAAACCGATCACCTCCGCGATCCAGCCCTACCTGAAATGACAAAGGGTGCCCCACCGGGGCACCCACTGCATGATTTTGGGCGTCTGAGGACAGATCAGTCCCGAAGCAGGGCGTAGATCTCGTCCTTCAGAATGGCCCGCTCCTTGCGGAGCTGGTCTTCGGCCAGTTGCTCCATCGGTTCCACGTTGGTGGCCGCGCGATGCACGCGGCGGTTCACATCGTGGTACTGCTCGGCCAGACGGGCGAAATGCGCATCGCTGGATTTCAGTTCATGCAGCTTCTCGGCGAATTCCGGGAATTCTTCGGAAAGCTCGTGGGGCGTATGGGACATTTGCGTCTCCTGTGTCTCTTGCGTCCGACCAGACACTAGAGCCGCCACGCCCCACCGACCTTGATGCGCATCAAGTCTGCATGTATTTCGGGCTCAACGCATGGCGCGTCGCCACCCGGCCTTGCGCGCCTCATCCTCCGAACAGAACCACCTCTCCCCGCGCGCCTCGCTGATGACGGTCGCGTCATAGTCGCGCTGGCCGGGGACGTGATAGATCATCGTCCCGCCCGAACTGCTGATGTTGCCCTTGATCCGGCAGCCCTCCGGCACCTCCTGCCCCAAGGCCGCGGTCTTTGCACGGGAGTCGCGTTGCACCGCCCGAAAACGGGCCGGGCGCTCGAAGACCATGCCATGCAGGCCGCGCCCCGCATCGCGCGCAGAGGATTCGTCGGTCAGGTAATCCTGCGAGTACTTGGCATAGGCCAGCGCCAGCCCTTCCGCCACGAGGTGTTGCCCGACATCTTCGCCGCCGACGAAACACTTCGCCACGACGCGGCCATAGCGGTCGATGTCCACCTCGGCGCAGCGCGCGTCCGCGCCGTCGTAAACCGACCTGACCTTGTCGGACACCCAGGCCCCGCAGGGCCACGGGCTGACTCCCCGGGCGCCGCACATCTGCGTGCTTTCCGGTGTGTCGATCCCGTGCAGCCGGACCCGCGTCTCGCCAATCGCAAAGGTGTCGCCGTCGATCACGCGCACCTTTCCGGCGACCTCCGCATGGGCAGGCATTGCAAGGCAAAACAGGACGGCGAGGAACGGTCTGAACATGCCTGCAAACATCGGAACGGCGCCGGCCAAGTCAATAACCTGTGTTAAAGAGTGTTTAACGCAGGCGCGGACTTGTTGCCGAATCTGGCCTTCATGTCCGGTGTGGGCACCTCTGCCCCGGGCATCGATACGGCCCCGCCAAAGGCGCGCAGTCCGACCCTCAGACGCACCGCCCGGTGGCTCGCATCGCGGTACTCCGCGGGCGCGTCCAGCGTCGCAAAGCCCAGACCACTGCGCAGGATCGCCGCACCGAGGTCATCTCGACCGTCGAGGCAAAACGCCGTGAATTCCGCCCCGTCCTGCACGAAATGCCCGAAACACGACAGCAAACGCCCATCATAGCGCGCTTTCAGCTTGCCTACGGCCCACCGCCCGCAGGCTAAACCGTCGCCGCAATAGAGATCCTCGTTTACGCTTTCGAGGCCACGCAGGCGAACGACAGTATCGCCCACCACGATCCGCGCGCCATCCAGAACCCGCGCGGGCCCGCTCACCACCGTGCCTCCGGCAAGGACGGACCCCGGCACGGCAAGCGCCATAACGGGGCAATGATCTTCAGCATTCTTAACATTGCATTTACGTGCGACGCGGCCGCCCGTTCAACGCGTTTCTGCAGTCTTCGTTAACGCTGCTGCGTCTGCCATTCGGGGTGAATCCACGGCGTCGCAGCCTCTGGCGGAAGCCGCTTGCCCAGCATGTGATCGGCGATCTTCTCGCCCGTCATGATCGACGGCGCATTGAGGTTGCCGTTGGTGATGCGCGGGAAGATCGAGCTGTCCGCCACGCGCAGCCCCTCCACCCCGATCACCCGTCCCTCCGGATCGACCACGGTATCGCGGTCGTCGGCACGCCCCATCCGGCAGGTGCCGCAGGGGTGATACGCGCTCTCAACGTGTTCGCGGATCACATCGTCCAGCTCGTCGTCGGTCTGCGCATCGGCGCCCGGCTGAAGCTCGACCCCGCGGAAGGGCGCAAAAGCCTCTTGCGCAAAGATCTCCCGGGTCAGCCGGATCGCGGTGCGGAAATCCTCCCAGTCCTCCGGGCAGCTCATGTAGTTGAACAGGATCTTCGGCGCCTCGCCGGGATCGGCAGAGCGCAGCGTCACCGCCCCGCGCGACGGCGACCGCATCGGCCCGGTGTGGGCCTGGAACCCGTGACCCTCCGGCGCGACTGCGCCATCGTAACGCACGGCGATCGGCAGGAAATGGTACTGGATGTCGGGATATTGCACCCCGGCCCGCGAACGGATGAACCCCGCGCTTTCGAACTGGTTGGACGCACCGGGCCCGCTCCGGCCGAACAGCCATTGCGCCCCGACCCAGGCCTTGCCCCAGAGGTTCCAGTACTTGGCCAGCGACACCGGCTGGGTGGAGGTCATCTGGACATAAAGCTCGAGGTGATCCTGAAGGTTGCGCCCGACACCGGGCCGGTCGGCGCGCACCTCGATACCATGTTCGGACAGGTGCGCCGCGGGGCCGATCCCGGACAGCATGAGCAGCTTGGGCGAATTGATCGCACTGGCGGAAAGCACCACCTCGCGCCGTGCGCGGATCACCTCGGTCGCGCCGCCGCGCGAGATCTCGACACCCGTGGCGCGGCCGTCTTCAAAGACCACGCGTTGGGCCAGGCCGCGCACGATCTCGGCCCCCATCGCCTTTGCGGGCCGCAGGTAGGCCTTGGCCGCCGACCAGCGCTCTCCCTGCCACACGGTCATGTCGAAGGCGCCAAAGCCTTCCTGCTGTGCGCCGTTGTAGTCGCCGGTCACGGGATACCCCGCCTGCCGCCCGGCCTCGACAAAGGCCTGCACCAGCGGGTTGTCCCGCCGCCCGCGCGTGACATGCAGCGGACCGCCGGAACCGCGCAGGGACGGATCGCCGCCATGGCCGCCGTGATGCCAGTCTTCCATGCGCCGGAAGTAGGGCAACACGTCGGAATAGCCCCAGCCGTCGGCGCCCTGCTCGGCCCAGTGTTCATAGTCCAGCGCGTGACCGCGCACGTAGATCATGCCGTTGATCGAGGACGATCCGCCCAGCACCTTGCCGCGCGGACAGGCCATCCGGCGGCCGCCGAGGTGCGGCTCCGGCTCGGTCCGGAAACCCCAGTCGTAGCGCTTCATGTTCATCGGGTAGCTGAGCGCGCCGGGCATGTTGATGAAAGGCCCCCAGTCGGAGCCGCCATGCTCGATCACGATGACCGAATGCCCGGCTTCCACCAGCCGGTAGGTCAGCGCGCAGCCTGCCGACCCAGCACCCACCACGACATAATCCGCCAACATGTCCGTCTTCCTTCAAGGCTTGCAGGCTGTCGCCCGGCAAGGCCGGATGCCTCCGGCGGGGATGTGTTCAGTCCAGAAAAATGGCGCCGCCGGACGAGGCCGCCGGTGCCGCGAGGTCGTACCGGCAATTCACCGGCGAATTGGTCTTGCGCCCGTCCGGATTGGGACCGGAACCGGCTCCGTCAGGAAGCCAGACGAAAAGGACAGGTTACGGGTCATCAGCCGCGTCCTTCGGACGGTCCGTGCATCAGGGCGTGCGCCGCGCGGATCACCTCGTCCGCCGCGCCGCCGATGCCTCGGCCGGACAACGCCGCGCGCAGGTAGACGCCGTCGATGAGCGCGCCGATCTGCTCGGCCACCAGCTCCGGCTCCTTGCAGCGGCCGCGCAGGGCGTGCCGCAGGTTCGAACGGAGCCGCGCGTGATAGACCGACAGCAGGCGCCGCGCGCCCGGTTCGCTCTGCGCCATGCCGTAGAAGCTGAGCCAAGCCGAAATGGTGGGCCGCTCGAAGCAGCTCTCGGCAAAGTTCGCCTCGATCAGCGCTTCCAGCCGCCTGCCCTTGCGCGCGGTGGCCAGGGCAGCGCGCACTTCGGCGCCGTATTCGGAAAGGATGTGACGCATGGCGGCGAGGAAGATGTCCGTCTTGCCGCCGAAATAGTGGTGGGCCAGGGCGGTGGACATGCCGGCGCGTTTGGCGATCTGCCCGACCGTCACGTCGAGCGACCCCTTGGCCCCGATCTCAGCGACCGTGGCTGCCACCAGCGCCCTGCGCCGTATCGGTTCCTGTCCCAGCTTTGGCATGGGTCAGGGTTTGCCTTTTGTTGACTGATGAGTCAATCAAGAAGCGTTGTCTGGGACGCATGGCTAAAAACCAAGTCAGGCCAATCGCCGGGTCCCGGGCGCCATCAGCGCGGCCCATCCAAACCGCCAAGGCGGATCGCATGGAGCCATGTGTCCGGACTTCGGGGAACGGTGCGCCGCCACAGGCCCGCGGACCTGCTCAGCCCCGGTTCCGCAGGTCCCTGTCTCAGAGGGCAAGCGTTCCCAGCACGCGGTTCTGCGGCAGGCGCGACACCTCGACGCCGACATCCGTGCGGCGGAGGTTGTAGCCGTAGCCCTTCATCCGGAACCGCCATTCCGCATCGGACAGGGCCTTGCCCCGTTCGCGCAGCAGGAAGGCCTCGATCTCGGCCATGTTCTCGGTCAACTTGTTCTCTGCAAACATATCACTCTCTCCTGTAGCAAGCTTTCGCTACGTCAAGTGTTGCTCACGTATTGCGGCGCGAATGCGTCCACCGCGGGGATTTTTCGCGTTCTCGCAACAAAGGTCCGCTGACTACAGCTTCGTTTCCGAAACGACCGGTGTGATGCGCCGCTTCAGCACCGCCTCCCGCCAGGTGATGAAGATCACGGCCGCCATGATGACCGACCCGCCCGCGACCACCCACAGGTCGACCGGCTCCGCGAAGAACATCGCGCCGATCAGCACCGACCAGACAAGCTGGAGGAAGGTGACCGGCTGCGTCACCGTCACGGGGGCCGCCACGAAGGCCAGCGTCATGGCGTAGTGACCGCCAGTGGCGAAACAGGCTACGCCGAACAGCAGGGCCAGCTCGGTCCAGGTGGGCCAGACCCAGACCGAGAGCGCCATGGGCGCCAGCCCGACCGTCACCGTCAGCGACATCATGATGACCACGACCGAGGGGCGCACCTCGCTCGACAGGATCTTGGCCAGCAGGTAGGAGCCGCCGAACACCAGCGCCGTGACCAGCATGGCGTAGTGCCCGGGATCGAGTTCGCGAAACCCGGGCCGCAGGATCAGCATGGCCCCCACGAGGGCAGCGACAATTGCGCCGACACGCCGGACCGCAAGCCGCTCGCCCAGGAAAAACACCGCCAGCACGGTCACGTAGACCGGGTTTAGGTAGTTCATCGCCGTGACCTCGGCGAGCGGGATGCGTGTCATGGCATAGAACCAGAGCGCCACGCCGACCGTGTGCATGCCGCCCCGAAGAAGGAACAGGCCCCACAGTTTGCGCGTGAATGTCGCCTGATGCAGATCCCGCCACATCGGCGCAAGAAAGACGAGGCCAAGCAGGAAGCGCAGGAAGGCAGCTTCCACCGCCGGAATCCGGTCGCCCAGGGCCTTCACCAACGCGGTCACACCAACGAAGCACAGCCCCGTGACAACCATCCAGAAGATGCCCACACCGGGCCGTGCCGCCTGTTCCATGCCGACAACATGTTTCTCGGGGAAGGGATTGTCCATGCCTGACGCAAGGGCTTACCGACGGAGGCGGCGAGGCGTTGCAAAGGACCCTCGCCCTGGTCCCCAGCGGGCCAGCGCGGAGAAACGCTGCCGTGCCACGGACCGCCTCCCCGCTCAGCCCATCAGCAGCGACACCGCGATAATTAGCATGGTCGTGCCCACCACCAGGTCAAGTATCCGCCAGGCGGAGGGCCGGGCGAACCACGGCGCAAGGCTGCGCGCGCCGTAACCCAGTCCGAAGAAGAAGACGAAGCTGGCCACCATCGCCCCAGCCGCAAACGCCACCCGGTCCGCATATTGCGCCGAGACCGACCCCACCAGCACCACCGTGTCGAGGTAGACATGCGGGTTGAGCCAGGTGAAGGCGAGGCAGGCCAGGACCGCGGCCTTCAGGCTCTGCGCGCCCTCGCCCGCACAAAGCGCCGCACCGCCCCGCCATGCGGACAGCAAAGTCCGGATGCCGTACCATGTCAGGAAAATGGCCCCGAAGATCCGCATACCCCATTCCAGTCCGGGCACTGCCCTTGCCAACGCCCCGAACCCCAGCACACCCGCGGCGATCAGCACCGCGTCGGACAGCGCGCAGACCAGCACCACCGGCAGCACATGCGCCCCGCGCAGCCCTTGCCGCAGGACAAAGGCGTTCTGCGCGCCAATCGCGAGGATCAGGGAAAATCCAAGGGCAAAGCCCGCCAGTGCCGCGTCCATCCGGACCTCCTTCGGTTCGTCTACGGACTACCGCGGGTTGCCAGTGAAGGCGAGTTAATCCAGTTTCATCTGATGAAGCATTGCTAATCAGAGGCCCAATGTACGACCCGGCGCAACTCTCGGCACTCGAAGCGGTCCTGCGGCTTGGCGCGTTCGAGGCCGCCGCTGCCGAACTCAACGTCACGCCATCGGCGATTTCACAGCGTATCCGGGCGCTTGAGGATCGCGTCGGCGCGCCGCTCGTCCTGCGGCAATCCCCCGCCAGCGCGACCGAGACCGGCGCACGGCTAGCCCGTCACGCACGCGAATGCGCCCTGCTGGACGCCGCGCTGGCCCGGGACCTCGGGCGCGCGGCGCAGGCGCGGCTGCGCATCGCGCTGAACGCCGACAGCCTTGACACCTGGGCGATTCCCGCGCTGGCGCGCACCGATTTCCTCTACGACATTGCCATCGAGGACGAATCCGTCTCGGACCGGCGCCTCAGGGACGGCGACGTGACCGCCGCCATCACCTCCCGCGCGCAGCCGGTGCAGGGCTGCGATGCGGTTCCGCTGGGTGTCATGCGCTACATCGCCACCTGCTCGCCCGCCTTCCGCGACCGGCATTTCGCCGATGGGCTGACAGAGGACGCACTGACCAAGGCGCCGATGCTCGATTATTCCGGCAAGGACGTGCTGCAACGGCGCTGGCTGGCAGACCTCAACGGCCGCCCGCTGTCGCCGCCGACGCATCACCTGCCCTCTACCCACGGCTTCGTGGAGGCGGCGCGCTGCGGCCTTGGCTGGGGTCTCAACCCTCTGCCGCTGGTGGCGGCCCTGCTGGAGAGCGGCGAACTGGTCGCCATGGCGCCCGACCGTCCGCGCGACGTGCCGCTGTACTGGCAGGTGCGCAGCATCACCGCACCGGCGATCCGCCCCCTGACACGGGCGCTGCGCCGTGCGGCGGGCGAGGCGCTGCTGCCCATGCCCTGAAACGACAGACGCGCGCAGGATGACCTGCGCGCGCCGTAATCCCCGGAAGATCCCCGAAGGATCAGGCGTCGAGCTGTTCCATGACCTCGTCGGAGGCCTCGAAGTTGGTGGTGACGCGCTGCACATCGTCGTCCTCTTCCAGCGCATCGACCAGCTTCATCAGCGAATTCATCCCGTCGAGGTCGAGCTCGGTGGTGGTCGTCGGCTTCCACACCAGCTTCGTCGACTCGGATTCGCCAAGAGCGGTTTCCAGTGCGCTGGCCACGTCGTTCAGGTCGGTGTCGGCGCAGTAGATCACGTGCCCGTCCTCGGACGATTCCACGTCTTCCGCCCCGGCCTCGATCGCCGCCATCATGACGTCGTCCGCATCGCCGGCAGAGGCCGGGTAGACGATCTCGCCCTTGCGCTCGAACATGAACCCGACAGAGCCGGTCTCGCCCAGGTTGCCGCCGTTCTTCGAGAACAGCGACCGCACGTTCGATGCAGTGCGGTTGCGGTTGTCGGTCATCGTCTCGACGATCACCGCCACGCCGTTCGGGCCGTAGCCCTCGTAGCGGATTTCCTCGTAATCCTCGGCATCGCCGCCCACCGCCTTCTTGATCGCGCGCTCGATGTTGTCCTTGGGCATGGACTGCCCGCGGGCTTCCTTCACCGCCAGACGCAGGCGCGGGTTCTTGTCCGGGTCCGGATCACCCATCTTTGCAGCGATGGTGATCTCCTTGGAGAGCTTGGAAAAGACCTTGGCCCGCAGCTTGTCCTGACGGCCCTTGCGGTGCTGGATGTTTGCCCATTTGGAATGGCCGGCCATGATTGTGCCTCTCGTTCCCGACTGTTCGAAATTCGCGCCTCTATAAGCCATGCCCGGCGCCTTGCCAAGGACGGCCATTGCGCCCGGTGACGCCCGCGCTTAAGCCCGACGGCATGGCCCGATTCCTCCTCCTCCAGCTGCGCCCGGAAACCGAAGCCAGCGACGACGAATACCACGCCTTCCTCGACAAGGGCGGCCTTGCGGAGGGCCAGGTGCACCGCATCCGCCTCGACCGCGAGGATCTGCCCGATGACCTTGACCCGGCGGATTATGCCGGCGTGATCGTCGGCGGCGGGCCGGGCTGCGTGTCCGACGCGCCCGAGGACAAGGACCCGGTGGAGGCGCGCATCGAAGCCGCCTGCCTCTCGCTCATGCCGAAGATCACCGGCGCCGACATCCCCTTCATGGGTTGCTGCTACGGGATCGGCATCCTCGCCCATCACCTGGGCGCCGAAGTCTCCAAGGCCCGGTTCGGGGAGCCGGTGGGGGCGGTGACCTGCCACCTGACCGACGACGGCCGCCGCGATCCGCTGACCGGCGCCCTGCCCACGCAGTTCGATGCCTTCGTCGGCCACAAGGAGGCGGTGCAGTACCTGCCGAAGGGCGCCGTGCACCTCCTGTCCTCCGGCCCCTGCCCCTACCAGATGATCCGCTTCGGGCAGAACGTCTATGCCACGCAGTTCCACCCGGAGGCGGACGCCGAAGGGTTCGAGACGCGCATCCGCATCTACCGGCACAAGGGCTATTTCGCACCCGAACAGGCGGACGACCTGATCGCCATGTGCCGCGAGGCGGACGTGACGCAGCCGGAACGCCTGCTGCAGGCCTTCGTCAGCCGCTACGCCTGACGCGCCTCAGAGCGTCCAGAACATCGGAATGAACAGCGCCGCCAGCGCGCCGAGCCCGAGGTTCAGCGGCAGGCCCACGCGGATGAAGTCGGTGAACTTGTAGCCGCCCGGACCGTAGACCAGCGTGTTGGTCTGGTAGCCGATGGGCGTCGCGAAGCTGAGGCTGGCCGCGATCATCACCGCCACCACCAGCGGGCGCGGATCGACCCCGATGGCGGTGCCCAGCGTCACGGCAATGGGCGTCATCACCACCGCAACCGCGTTGTTGGACACGCTTTCCGTCAGCAGGCTGGTCATCAGGTAGACCGCCCAGACCACGGCCCACGCCGGAAGCTGCTCGACGTAGGGCGCGACGGCTCCGACAATCATCCGGACGGCGCCGGAATGCTCCAGCGCCGCGCCGACCGCCAGCATGGCGAAGATCAGCGCCAGAAGCTGGCCTTCCACGTAGGAAAACGCCTCGTCCGCGTCGATGCAGCGGCTCAGCAGGACCAGCGCCACCGCCAGCACCGCCAGCGCAAGGATCGGCGCAAGGCCGAAGGCCGCCAGCACCACGATGCCGGTCAGGGCCACCAGCGCGATGGGGGCATGGCCGCGCCGGAACGCGCGCGCCGACGGATGCGCCACATCGACCAGCCCCATCTCGTCCGCCAGCCGCTTGATGTCCTCGGCACTGCCTTCCAGCAGCAACGTGTCACCCACGCGCACCACCAGTTCGTCAAGCTGCCGCCCGATGTTCTGGTTCCGCCGGTGCACCGCCAACGGGTAGACCCCGAACCGGCGGCGCAGGCGCAGACCGCCCAGCGAACGCCCGACCATCTTGCACCCGGGTGAAATCAGCACCTCGACCGTGGTCGTCTCCTTGGCAGAAACCTGGTCCAGCCGCTTCAGCGACTTGTTGCTCTGAAGCGACAGAAGCTCGGCCATGGGAGTGCGCAGGACGACCCGGTCGCCGACTTCCAGCAACACGCCGTCGAGGTTGCGGCGCAGCGATTCGTCGCCGCGGATCACGTCGACCAGCCGGACGCCTTCCCGCTTGAACAGCTGCACACCCAGCACTTCGCGGCCGATGAGGTTGCTGTCGGGCGGAATGACCGCCTCGGTGAAGAACTTCATGCGCGAGCGGTCCGACAGCATTCCCGCCATGCTCATCCGGTCGGGCAGCAGCAACGGCGCGACGAAGAACAGGTAGAGCATGCCCGCCGCGACAAGGATCAGCGCCAGCGGGGTGACCTCGAAGATGGTGAAGGGCTCCAGCCCCTGCGACCGCGCCACACCGTCCACCAGAAGGTTGGTCGAGGTCCCGATCAGCGTCAGCGTGCCGCCCATCATGGCGGCATAACTCAGCGGGATCAGCAGCTTGGAGGGGGCGATGTCCATGACCTTGGCGATCTGGACGAAGACCGGCAGCATGACCACCACCACCGGTGTGTTGTTCATCACCGCCGAGGCCAGCACCACCACCCCGAGGATGGCCGCCATCGCCTGTTTCGGCCGCTTGGCCACCTGCGCCTGCGCATAACCCGTGAAGGCATCGAGCGCCCCGGTGCGCACCAGCGCCCCCATGACGACGAACATCGCGGCGATGGTCCAGGGCGCGGGGTTCGACAGGACGCTCAGCGCCGCGTCATAGGGCAGCGCGCCCAGCAACAGCAGCGCCGCGACGCCGCCGATTGCCGTAACCTCCGTCGGGTACGTCTCGCGCACGAAGAGCACGAACATCGCCACGACGACCGCGAGGGTCGCCCAGGCCTGCGCCTCCTGACTCAACTCGATCCACTGCATCGCCGGCCCCTTGCTCTTGTGTCAGCCGATCCTCAACCCGTCGCATTTTGACGGAGCGTCACGTCGGGTACAAGCGTCTTGGGGCGCGGCTGCACAAGAGCCATGCCCAGAAGCATCACCGCAAGTGCGGCCCAGAACCAGCCGGAATAGCCCTCTCCGAGGAAGAGCATGGCCCAGGTCACCCCGAAGAGCGTGACAAGATAACTCACCTGCGCGGCGAAGACACTGCCTGCCAAACCGACAAGTGCCACGTAACCGGTGTACGCGCCCGCGTGCAGGAGCGTGCTGGCCAGCAGTGCGCGGTCCGGCGCCCCCAGCGGCCAGGGCGGCGAAATGAACTGGCCGGTCCCCAGCGCCAGCGGCAGGGAGATCGCCGCGCCGATCAGTGACGCGCCCGCCAGCACCTGCACCGGGTCCAGCCCCGGCGTGCCCCAGCGCGCCACGATGTTCGCCTCGAAGGCGTAGCAGACCGACGACACCAGCGCGACCGCCACCCAGAAGACCGATACGTCGCCCCTCAGCCCGCCCTCCGGCAGGACGAGGAGCGCCACCCCGGTCAGCCCCAGCACGAGCCCGAGGAGACGGACCGGGCGAAAGCTGTCCTGCCCAAGCGCCAGCGCGATCGGCAGGGAGATCATCGGCACCGAACTCAGCAGCATGGAAACCACGCCCGACGGCAGATGCGCGATGGCCTGGTAGCTGGCGATGCCCGGCACGACAGAGCCCACCACCGCGATGACCGCGCAGGTCAGCCACTGGCGCCGCGTCAGCCGCAGGCTCCGCCCCCGCAAAAGCGTGATGACCGCCAGCAAAATCCCGGTCAGCAGGGTCTGCCAGAAGATCAGGCCGAAGTGGCGATAACCCTCGGAGACAGCGATCTTGGACAGCGGTTGTGTCCCGCCCCACGCCGCGCCGATGGCCACAAGCGCAAGGAACGGCCCGAGGCGCGCCAGAACCGGAAGAGGCAAGGAACGCGCCGTCACCAACCTACGGACCCGACTGCGCCAGCCGCCCGCCCTGGCGCACCATGGTGACGGAGACGGCCTTGCCGGTGCGGTCGTCAGTCTCCACGAAGAGGCCGGACAACGTGGCCTCGCCGCTTGCGGGCTCGAACCGGCCCTTGGCCATACCGTTGACGAAGCGGCGAAGCGGCTCTGCCGGCTCCATCCCGATGACAGAGTTGTAGTCGCCGCACATCCCCGCATCCGCCATGAAGGCCGTGCCCCCCGGCAGGATCTGGGCGTCGCCGGTGGGCACATGGGTGTGCGTGCCGACGACGATGCTGGCGCGGCCGTCGCAGAAATGGCCCATGCCCATCTTCTCGGAGGTGGCCTCGCAATGCATGTCGACGAGGATCGCCTGCGCCTGCCCGCCGAGCGGATGGCGCTTCAGCACATCGTCCACCGCCCCGAAGGGCGAATCGTAGCTGCGCGACATGAAGACCTGTCCGAGCGCCTGAACCACCAGGATCTTGCGCCCGCGCGCATCCTTGTAGAGCGCGGCCCCCCGCCCCGGGGCCACCCGGGCAAAGTTCAGCGGCCGCACGATGCGCGTCTCGCCTTCGATATGGGTCAGCATCTCCTTCTGGTCGAAGGCATGATCCCCCAGCGTGATGACATCCGCACCCGCCTCGAAGATCGCGTTGGCATGGGCGGCGTTCAGCCCCGCCCCGTTGGTCGCATTCTCGGCATTGACCACGACGAAGTCGATCCGCCAGTCCTTTCGCAGGCCCGGAAGCCGGTCCACGATCCCCTGCCGCCCGGCGCGGCCCATCACATCGCCCAAAAAGAGTATTCGCATGGGCAAAAGCCGTAAGACGCCGTGCCCGGAAAGTTAAGCCCCGAAATGCGCAAAGGCAGGCGGCGCAAAGCCCCGCCCTACATCGGTCGCAGATTTCGGGCAGGTGAGGCGCATGATCGGCGCGCGGGCGCGTCAGGCGGCGAGAGCGGTGCTCCACAAGGTACGGCGCGACGGACGCTATGCCAGGGCGCTTGCACACGGCAGGCCCGCGTCACCGGAAAGCAGACCCTGTAACATCCCGCCGCAGGACCAACCGCCCCTGCCACCCCGTCCTGCCCGCTCAGCGGCAGGCCAGCGCGGCCTCCAGCGCCGCCGCATCGTAACGCCCGACCTCCCGCGCCGACAGGCTACCGCCATCGAGGCGCACCGCCATCAGCCGCGACCAGTCGCCGGAGGCCAGCACCATCTCCGGCCCTGCGCCGCAATCCCGCACACCGCCAGCGATATGGTCCCAGCCGATGCGGTGGTTGGTCAGGTTCTCGAGCGCGGCGACCTCCGTCAGCGAGTCGCCCTCCAGCCGCCAGACCCGCAGGACCTTCGCCAGGTGCGGGCGGTCGACATAGGCCACCTCCAGCGCGCCGTCGCCGTCCAGATCCGCCGCCCCGACCGGCGCAAGCCAGCGGTGCGTCTGTCCGATGAACGGCGTTGCGGCCAGAAGCCCCGTGCCGGTGTAAAGCGACAGACGGGCGCCGCGCGCCAGATCGCTCTCGACGACCATGACCGCCGTGGGCGCCTGCGGATCCAGACCGATGAGCCGCGCCTCCACGTCCTCGAAGACGCGGGTTGCGGGCAGGCGGATCACCGTCTCCTGCACGTCCGTGCGCGCACAGGCCGGGCAGCGATCCACCCACAGCCGCAGCGTGCCCCACTCCACCGCATCTCCCAGAACGCCGTGGTCGTAGCGCGTGACCGGCTCTTCAAGCCGCGCGTCCAGAATGGTCCCGAGCGCATCCGACGCCACGGGCGACGCCGCCACGAGCGCCAGCATCACCGCAGCGCCGCGGGCGGCCGCGAACCACACAGCACGACGCGGACGCGGCGCCCCCGTCCGAAGCGAGCTCCCCCGAGGGGTCTTGCTGCCGGACGGGCGCGCCCCGGTCATCAGATCTGCTTTTCGGGCATCTGCACCACCAGCCCGTCGAGCGCATCGCTCACCTTAAGCTGGCAGGTCAGGCGCGAGCGGGCCGGATCGGGCTCGAAGGCGAAATCCAGCATGTCCTCTTCCATGTCCTCGCGCGGTGGCAGCTTGTCGAACCAGTCCGGGTGCACGTAGACGTGGCAGGTCGAGCACGCGCAGGCCCCGCCGCAGTCGGCCTCGATGCCGGGGATGTTGTTGTCCCGTGCGCCTTCCATCACGGTCAGACCGTTCGGCACGTCGACCACGTGCTCTGTCCCGTTGTGCTCGATGTAGGTGATCTTCGCCATTTCACCGCTCCGTTTGTCATCCATCGCAGCATACCTAGACATCCACGCGGCGCGCCGCCAGACCCGTTTTGCGCCCCGGCGCGCCCGGTCAGCCCATCGTGAAGCCCCGCAGCGTCCTGCGCCGCAGCGGCAGTCTTGGCGCCGCGCTGCGTATGTTCTACATATGTTCGCATGACCTGGCCCCGCCCCCCTTCCGCAACCCCGGCCCGCCTTCTGCGGGACGTGCCCAACGGCGCGCGGGCGACCGTGGCCGGGCTGGTGATCCTCCGCCAGCGCCCGGGCACCGCGAAGGGGGTGATCTTCGTCACCCTCGAGGACGAGACCGGCGTCGTCAACGTCATCGTCTGGCGCGCCCTCTACGAACGTTTCCGTCGCGCGGTGATCGCCGGGCGGATGCTGCGCGTCACCGGAAAGGTCCAGCGCGAGAACGGCGTGACCCATGTCATCTCCGAGCATATCGAGGACATCTCTCCCCTGCTCGACCGCCTGCTGGATCCCGACCTCCCGCCCCTCTCCGGCCCCGCGCACCAGGGCGCCTGAGACCCGCGCGCCGGCGCAACCCGCGTCCCATCGGCCACAGACCGCGCGCCACGGCTGCCGGGCGCTTTGATTTCGGGCGCGCCTGACCTATAAACAGCCCACGACAACGACCCCGTTCAAGAGGGCCCGAGCAGTCATGACCCGTTTCACCGTCGCCCTGGGCCTGATGGTCCTCGCCGCGGCCTGCACGACGAGCGTGTCCGAGAACGCCTCTCGCGACGCGCTGGAAGACGTGCAGCCCGTGGCCCTGTCGCCGGTGTCCCTGCCCGCCCCCGTGATCGCGCTGTCGGACGGCCGCTGCCAGGCACGCGAGACGCTGCCCGCCGTCTACGAACAGGTCATGGGCGAAGTGCAGGTCGTGCAGGCCGAGATCGCCCCGGACGGCACCGTGCTGCGCCCGCCCGTCTACCGCCGCGCCCCGGTGCCCAAGGTCGTCCGCCCGCGCAGCGACGTGATCTTCGACGCGGTCTGCGGCCACCAGATGACCCCGGACTTCATCGCCTCGCTGCAGCGGGCGCTGGCGGCGCGCGGCTATTTCGCGGGCAACGTCACAAGCTGGATCGACGCGCCGACCTCCGCCGCGATCCGCAAGTATCAGGCGGAACGCGGCCTCGAAAGCGCGCAGCTCTCGCTGGAAACCGCCCGCAGCCTCGGGCTGATCACCGTCGACGCGGCCTCGGGACCCGACGACATCTGAACCTCCGTTGCGCAGCGGCCCCTTGGCAGCGGCCCCCGTTCCGCGCAGTCTGAAGGCGACTGGATGCCGGAGGCCACGATGCAGGGCACAATCGGACTGATCGGAACCGGCATGCTGGGACAGGCCATCGCGCAGGGCTGGCTCGACTCCGGGCTGGCGCCCGACCGGCTCCTCCTCGCCAACAGCAGCGGACGCGCGCCCCTGCCCGGGATCGAGGTGACCGGCCCCGGCGACCTTGCCGGGCGCTGCGAGACCATCCTGCTCTGCATTCCCCCCGCCGCACTGTCCGATCTGGACCTCCAAGCGCCGGACGCGCTGATCCTGTCGGTGATCGCGGGCGCCACCCGCGCGCGGCTCGAGGCGATCACCGGCAGCCCCCGTATCGTCCGGGCGATGTCCAGCCCCGCCGCCGCCCGGCGCCTTGCCTACACGCCGTGGACCGGCAGCGCCGCGATCACCGAGGCTGACCGTACGCAGGCAAACGCCCTCTTCTCCGCCATAGGCGTTACGGATGAGATCGCGGACGAGGCGCACATCGACCTCTTCACCGCGATGACCGGCCCCGTGCCCGGTTTCGTGGCGCTCTTCGCCAGCGCCATGGCCCGTCACGCGCAAAGCGAAGGGGTAACCCCGGACGTCGCGGACCGCGCGGTGCGGCAGCTCTTCCTGTCGGCGGGCGAGATGCTGGCCCATGACGCGCCCACGGCAGAGGCCCATGTCGACGGGATGATCGCCTATGCGGGCACGACCGCCGCGGGGCTTCGGGCGATGCAGGACGCGGGGATCGCGGAGATCATCGCAGAGGGCCTGCGCGCCGCCACGGCCCGGGCGCGAACGATCGGCTGACCGGCACGTCCCGGCCCGGGCACACAACGAAAAAGGGCGCCCCGCGGGGCGCCCTTTCCTCTACCCGGATGGGTGAAGGGATCACTCTTCTTCCAGACCCAGCGCGACAAAGCGCGGGTCGCCGGCACGGCGCACGAGCAGCAGGATCGACTTGCGGCCCTCGTCGCGGGCTTCGGTGATCCGGTCCTCGAGGTCGGTGACGGTGACCACGGCGCTCTGGCCGGCTTCGGTGATGACGTCACCGGCGCGCAGGCCCTTCTCGAACGCCTGGCTGGCCTCGTCCACTTCCATGACCGCCAGACCGTCGGTGCCGTCCGGCACACCAAGCTCGGCGCGCAGCTCCTCGGTAAGCGGCGACAGCGTCAGCCCCAGCGTCTCCAGCTCCTGCGGATCGGCAGCATCCGGACCGGCAGCAGCGGCCGGAATGGCGCTTTCGGCTTCCTCGCGGCGGGCCAGCGTGACCTTCAGCGTCTTGGTCTCGCCGTCGCGGTTGACGACCACGCGCACCGTCTTGCCGACCGGAGTGTTGGCCACGATGCGGACAAGCTGACGGGTGTCCTCGACCTCGGTGCCGTCGAAGGTGACGATCACGTCGCCTGCCTCCATCCCGGCTTCCATCGCGGGACCTTCCGGAACGTCGCTGACCAGCGCGCCCTTGGCCTGCTCCAGGCCCAGGCCCTCGGCCAGATCCTCGGTCACGTCCTGGATGCGGACGCCCAGCCAGCCGCGGCGGGTCTCGCCGAATTCCTTCAGCTGGTCGACCACGCGGGTCACGACGTTCGACGCCATGGAGAAGCCGATGCCGATGGAGCCGCCGTTGGGCGACAGGATCGCGGTGTTCACGCCGATCACCTCGCCGTCCATGTTGAACAGCGGACCGCCGGAGTTGCCGCGGTTGATGGCGGCGTCGGTCTGGATGTAGTCGTCGTAGGTGCCCGACAGCGCCCGGTTGCGCGCCGAGACGATCCCGGCCGAGACCGAGAAGCCCTGGCCGAGCGGGTTGCCCATGGCCATGACCCAGTCGCCGACGCGGGCGTTGTTGCTGTCACCGAAGTTGACGTACTTCAGCGGCGACTCCGCCTCGACCTTCAGCACCGCGATGTCGGTGTTGGGGTCGGTGCCCACGAGCGTCGCGGGCAGTTCGAAGCCCTCGAAGAACTCGATCATGATCTCGTCGGCGCCTTCGATCACGTGGTTGTTCGTGACGATGTAGCCGTCTTCGGAAATCACGAAGCCGGAGCCCAGTGCCGACGAGCGACGCGGGCGGTTGCCCTCACCGTTGCGGTCCTGAAACTCTCGGAAGAAGTCCTCGAAGGGCGAGCCCTCGGGAACGATACCCTGCGGGCCGGTGCGGCCGGCGACGGTGGTCGACGTTGTGATGTTGACGACGGACGGGCTGACGCTCTCCGCGAGTTCGGCAAAACTCTCCGGTGCGCCGCGGGCGTGTGCCATCAGGGATTGCGAAAGGATGAGGACCATCGAGAGCGCCGTCAGCCAGAACAGCCGAAGCGGCGTCGCGTCCTCCCGGGTCAACGCGTGCACTTGCGGTTTCAAAGAATTCTCCTTGTTTCTGGCAGGTCGGCCGCCTCCACCCTCAGGCCACGGCTGCCCTGCCTCTTCCTCAGTGTGACAAACATAGGCTCAATGGCGCAACACCAAAGACGTGTATAGGCTGTCTCACGCCCAAGTGACACGCGGTGACGGATCGGGGAGTACCCGGGCGGCGCAAAGCCGCGCCCTACAGCATGCCCCGGCAGCGCCGCCGTTGCGCATTGTCCTTAAGAACGTGCCCTGCCCGTGGGGCGCCGGTTGCCATGGAGCGCGCGCCAAACTTTCCGGGCTGGCGTAACGCGGGACCCACATCGACTATCGTGGCACGACCCGGCGAAGGACCATCCGCCACCGCCGCGCCCCAGGCAATTCAGCTCCCGTCCCTGCGTCGCACCAAGCGAGAGGCATGGCCTCAGCGCAACTTGTCGGACCAGAAAGCCGCCTCACACCGAGCCAACGTGCCGTGAGCGAGGGCAAGCGCCCCACCTCCCGGCACGCAGCCCTCCGAGGAACATGTCACGCCGCCTCAGTCACGCGACCTCTCGTAGGGTGGGGCTTCGCGCCACCCTACCCCGGCCCGCCACGGGGTGCCGGACACGGACAAAGCACCCCGCCTCAGCCCTTCACCACCCACAGGATCACCACGCCGGTTATCATCGTCAGCAGCCCCAGCGACCGGCGCGCCTCGGGCGGCATCTCCTTCAGCGCCTCCAGCAGACGCTCCACAAGCGAAGGGGCCAGTGCGTACACCAGCCCCTCGATGACGAGGACCATCGCGATCCCCGTCCAGATGTCGGTCAGGCCCATCCCGGCCTCAGTTTCCCGTGTTCGCCGGATCGTCCCCGGTATCCGAGGGATCGACCGGCTCGCCGACCGGCGAGGTGTCGGAGGCAGGCGCGTCCGGCACCACCGGGTCGACGGCATCCGGCCCCGGCGCGGTCGATGCGTCTTCGGGCGTCTCGCCCTCCGTCACGTCGTCCGGCAGGTCCTGCGACTGCGGTACCACCGGATCGCGCGGCGCCGGCCGTTGCTCGACCGCGGCGGGTGTCTGCATCGGCACCGGGTTGCCCGCTTCGCCCTCGTCCTTGAAGTACTCGAAGAACTGGCTGTTCGGGGTCATGACCATGGTGGAGTTTCCGCCGCGCAGGGCGTTCTCATAGGCCTGAAGCGAGCGGTAGAAGGCAAAGAACTCCGGGTCCGCGCCATAGCTTTCGGCGAAGATGGCGTTCCGTTCCGCGTCCGCCTCACCGCGGGTCACGTTGGCCTCGCGGTCGGCTTCGGAGAGCGTCTCCACCACCGTCCGGTCTGCCAGCGCGCGCACCCGCTGGGCGGCCTCGTTACCGCGTGCGATCTCGTCGGCGGCTTCCCGTTCACGCTCTGCGCGCATCCGGGCAAAGGTCGCCTCGAGGTTCTGCGTCGGCAGGTTGGTCTGCTTCAGCCGCACGTCGACCACATCCAGACCGAGCGAGCGTGCCTCGGCACGTGCCTGGTCGCGGATGCCGATCATCAGCGAACCGCGCTCTTCGGACAGGATCGTGTCGGAGGTCACCTGGTCGGCACCCAGAACTTCGCGGATCTGCGCGTTCAGGATGCCCTGCAGGCGGTCCTCGGCGACGCGCACGCCACCCACGCCCACGGCCTGCCGGAACTGCACCACGTCGGCGATCCGGTAACGCGCGAAGGCGTCGACCACCAGCCGGCGGTCGTCCGACGGCGTGACCTCGATGGTCTCGGTGTCGAGCGACAGGATGCGGTCGTCGTAGCGCACCACCTCGTCGAGCAGCGGCACCTTGAAGCCGAGCCCCGGCTCCTCCTTGACCGCCTTGATCTGGCCGAACCGCAGGACCAGCGCCTTCTCGCGCTCGTCCACCACGAAGACCGAAGAAAGGATCAGCACCAGCGCCACCACGAAGGCGGGCAGAAGATACGTTGTCTTACCCATGATGTGTCCTCCCTCAGTTGCCGTTGGACGGTGTCGAGTCGCCGGAGCGGCGCAACTCGTTCAACGGCAGGTACGGCACGACGCCGCCTCCGTCCTGGCCACCGACGGCAATGCTCTCGTCGAGGATCATCTTGTCCACGTCGCCCAGCACCTTCTCCATCGTCTCGATGTACAGGCGGCGGCGCGTGACCTCGGGGGCCTGCGCGTATTCCTGCTGCACGGAGGTAAAGCGCGCGGCCTCACCCAGTGCCTCGTTCACGACGCGGGCGCGGTAGCCTTCGGCTTCCTCGCGCGTCTGCGCAGCCTGACCGCGGGCCTCTGCAACCACGCGGTTGGCATAGGCGTCGGCCTGACGTTCCAGCCGGTCGCGTTCCTGCTCGGCGGCCTGCACGTCGCGGAAGGCGTCGATCACCTCGCGCGGCGGATCGGCCTCGCGCAGGTTGACCCGGACGATGCGGATGCCGCTCTCGTATTCGTCGAGCGTCATCTGGATGTTCTCGAAGGCGGTGTCGGCGATCAGGCCACGGTCCCTGTTGAGGATCGGGGCCAGGTTCGACGCCGCGATGATCTCGCGCATGGTCGATTCCGAAACCGCCTGAACCGTCAGCTCGGGGTCGCGGATGTTGAACAGCAGCTTCGCCGGATCCGCCACGTTCCAGACAACCTGGAAGTCGATGTCGACGATGTTGGCGTCCGTGGTCAGCATCAGGCCGTCGGAACCGCCGCGGCCGGACCCGATGGTTTCCGTCCGTTCGGAGGTCACGTTGACCTTCTCGTAGGTCACCAGCGGCCAGGGCGCGAAGTTCAGGCCCGGGTTCCCGGTCGAGGAGTAGTCCCCGAGGAACAGTTCCACCGACTGCTCTTCCGGCTTCACCGTGTAGAAGCTGGAGTACGCCCAGAGCCCAAGGATGATGATCGCGCCGATTGCGACCGTCCCCCGCGTGAGGCGGGGTCCGCCGCCGCCTCCGCCAGAGCCGCCACCGGTCCGGCCATTGCCGCCCCGGCCGCCCATGAGCACACGCAATTGCTCCTGGCCCTTTTTCATCAGCTCGTCGATCTCGGGGATCTGGCTGTCCTCCGGTCGACGCCCGCCACCGCCTCCGCCCGAAGGCGGACGGCTGCCGTTGCCGCCCTGGTTGCCACCGCCGCCCCAGGGGCCGCCGCTGTTTCCTGCCATGAAGCCTTGTCCTTCCCTCAGTCTCGTCCGTTCTAACCTGTGCACGCCGCCTGAAAGTATCAAGGCGGCATCGTCCTCGCTACCGCGTCCGCGCAGGGTTGCGCATGGTCACGATCTCCTCCGACATCGTCGGGTGCACCGCCACCGTCCGGTCGAAATCCTCTTTGGTGGCCCCCATCTTTACGGCAATCCCCGCAAGCTGGATCATCTCTCCCGCACCCGGCGCCACGATGTGGCAGCCCAGGACGGTCCGGTTCGCCTTCGATACGATCAGTTTCATCAGAACACGATCCGGCGCATCGACAAAGGCCGTCTGCATGGGGCGGAACGAGGTGCAGTAGACCTCGATCTCTTCCTGCTCGGCGGCCTGCTCTTCCGTCAGGCCGACCGTGCCCATCTCGGGCTGGGTGAACACCGCGCTCGGGATCAGCTCGTGATCGACCGGCGTCGGGTTGCCCTTGAACACCGTCTCGACAAAGGCCATGCCCTCGCGGATCGCGACCGGGGTCAGGTTCACACGGTTGGTCACATCCCCGATGGCGTAGACCGAGGGCACCTTCGTCTGGCTGTATTCGTCTACCTCGATGGCGCCGTTCCGGCCCGGCTCGATGCCGAGCGCCTCGAGCCCGAGGTCGTCGCTGTTCGGCACGCGCCCGGTGGCAAAGAACACCGCGTCGAAATCGCGGATCGTGCCGTTGGTCGCCTTCACCCGCACCGGGCCCGATCCGATCTCTTCCTGTTCCGGCTGGCCATACTGCACGTCGTCCACCGGCGCCTCGCCCATGGCGTCCGCCTCCGGTGTGCCGACACAGTGCATCTCGACGATGGTGGTGCCGGTGTGCAGGTCGATGCCGCGGCCCTTCATCGCATCGGCGATCAGCCCGCGCGCCTCGTCGTCGAAGCCGCGCAGGATCTGCGCCCCGCGGTAGAACTGCGTCACCTTGACGCCAAGCCCGTGCAGGATGCAGGCGAACTCGCAGGCGATGTAGCCGCCGCCGACGATCAGCACCGACTTCGGCAGCTTGTCCAGGTGGAAGATGTCGTCGGACACCATCCCCAGATGCGCATTCGGCATGTCGGGCCGCTGCGGACGGCCACCGGTGGCGATCAGGATGTGCTTGGCGGTCTTCTCCTCGCCGGTCGACAGCTTGACAGTGTGCGCGTCCTTCAGCGTGGCGCGGGCGTCGAAGGTTTCCACCCCCGAACCTTTCAGCAGCTTGCGATACACCTCTTCAAGCCGGTCGAGCTCGGTGTTCAGCTTGGTGCGGAAAGCGGTCCAGTCGAACTGCCCGTCGGCGATGTCCCAGCCGTAGGCCCGCGCGGTGGCCGGCATGTCGCGGTATTCGGACGCAAAGACCATCAGCTTCTTCGGCACGCATCCCCGGATCACGCAGGTCCCGCCATAGCGGTCCTCCTCGGCCAGCGCGACCTTCGCGCCGGTCTCGCCCGCCGCAACCCGCGCCGCGCGCACCCCGCCGGAGCCGCCGCCGATGACAAAGAGATCGTAGTCGAATGCGCTCATGACCCATGCCTTTCATCGTCTCGCGTGGCGGAGGTATTTCACGAAGCCCCGCGGAAGGCCAGAGCCGGAGGGCCGCCGCACAAGCGGGTTTTACCGCCCGTGTGCACAGCCCCTGCGCGCCTTATGCCGTAGCGTTAAGCCCGGACTGCACGGCGCGCATGTCTAGGCGCGCCGGAACCCGTGCCCCGACGTGCTGCAATCTGCCATCCGGCGGCGCGCTGCCTTGCTTCAGATGTCGCGGAAGAGGTTCTCGTCCTCGACGAAGTCGAGCTGGCTTTCGGTCACGGTGCCCTCGTTGATGTCGCGCACCTCGACCCGACCGTCGCCGTGGCCGATCACCACCTTGTCGCAGATGTCGATGAACAGCCCGTTCTCCACCACGCCGGGGATCTGGTTCAGCACCATCGACAGCTGCCGCGGGTTGCCGATCCGGCTCAGGTGCAGGTCGAGGATGTGGTTCGCCTCGTCGGTGATGTAGGGCCGGTCGCCGTTCATCCGGAGCGTCGTATTGCGCCCCATCACGTCCATGGAGATCAGCATCTCCTCGATCAGCGCCTGCGTGGTCTGCCAGCCGAAGGGGATGACCTCCACCGGCAGGGGGAAGGCGCCGAGGTGGCCGACTTCCTTCGCCGCATCGGCGATCACCACCATCTGGTCGGAGGCGGTGGCCACGATCTTCTCCTGCAGCAGCGCACCGCCGCCGCCCTTGATCAGCGACAGTTCCTCGTCGAACTCGTCCGCGCCGTCGATGGTCAGGTCGAGCCACTTCGCCTCGTCGAGCGAGATCACCTCGATGCCGACGTCGCGGGCCAGTTCCGCGGTGCGGGTCGATGTCGGCACGCCCTTGATGCGCAGCCCTTCCTCGCGCACCATCTCGCCGAGGCAGCGCACCAGCCAGGCGGCGGTAGAGCCGGTCCCCAGACCGACACGCATGCCCGATTCCACGAATTCCGCCGCGCGCTTGGCGGCGACGAACTTGGCCTTGTCGATGGGCGACAGCTCTCCGGACATCTTGGTTCCCCTGTTCAGCAGACGGCGCCCTTATAACAGCCGCGCGCACCGGCGCGAGGGGCAATTGCGCAAACGCCCCGCCCCCGGGCGAACCGTGCCGGAAACGCCGCATCCCGCTCGGGAAAGGCCACACGGGCGACGTCTGGCGATGGATGGCATGCTCCTTCTAACCGCCGCCCCGCATCCGGCTTATGCGGACCGAACGTCCCCCGCATGGTCCCGACGCCACCACCGGGACGACTGCCCTGCCCCCGCCGATCGTGCCTGAAACGCCCCAAATCGTCCGGAAAACGCCCAGCGCATGGCGTACCGCCCAGCACCCCACGCCCGGACCCGCCGTCCCGGCACGAACAACCCTCGCCAGATGCCCTCGCGCCCGGGCGCCAACCGCCCTCCCCCAGCTAATCTGCTTGAAACGCCCGAAATCGCGCGCACACTGCCGTTCGGATCAACGAGGCCCTTTCATGACCCCCATTCCGCTCTGGTTGCTTGTCGCGCTGCAGGTGACCGTCTCTGCCGCGTCCCTCGTTGTCGAGATCGTCGCGGGCCGCATGCTGGCCCCCTACGTCGGCATGTCGCTTTACACCTGGACCTCCGTCATCGCCGTGGTGCTGGCCGGGTTCTCCGCCGGTCACTGGTGGGGCGGCCGCCTGGCCGAGCGCGCCTCCGACCGCGCCCTGACCGCTACCGGCTATGCGCTGGCCGCCGCCGGGCTGACCACCGCCACGGCGAGCCTCGCGCTTCGGGCCAGCGCACCTTGGCTGACGCAGATCCCCGACCCGGTGGGCGCGATCACCGCGCTGACCCTGACGGCCTTCTTCCTCCCCTCGCTGTTCGCGGGCATCCCCGCGCCGGTACTGACGCAGGTCGCGCTCACCTCCGGCCGGACGCAGGGCCGCGCGCTTGGCGCGATGTTTGCCGCAGGCGCCCTCGGCGCCATTGCCGGAACCCTGCTGGCCGGGTTCCTCTTCATCTCGTGGCTGGGCACCGCCTGGACGCTGGCCGCCGTCACCGCCGCCTACATCCTCTGCGCCGCCATCTGCCTGCACCTCGGGCGCCGCCTGACGCCCCTGGCCGTGACAACGCTCGCCATGCTGGCCGTCGCGACCGCGGTCATGGCGGCACGTCCCGGCCCCTGCACCGTCGAATCACGCTACTTCTGCCTGCAGAGCGTCGACCTCTCCGCCGATCCCGCCCATCCGACCCGCGCCATGGTTATCGACCACCTCGTGCACGGCATCGCCGCGAAGGACGCACCGGAGGTGATGTTCACCGATCATGCCGCCATGCTCGACGCGCTGGCCCGCCTGCGTGCGCCCCGGGACGACTTTTCCAGCTTCCACATCGGCGGCGGCACCTACGCCCTGCCCCGCGCCTTTGCCGCGCGCGGCCTGTCGCGGATCACCGTGGCCGAGATCGACCCGGAAGTGACCGCGCTGGCCGCCCGCGACTTCTGGTTCGACCCGTCCACGGCCACCGTCCGCCACGACGACGCGCGCCGCGCGCTGGCGGCGGACCCGTCGCGCTACGACATCATCGTGGGCGACGCCTTCACCGACACCGCCGTCCCGCAGCACCTCGTGACATCGGAATTCTTTGCGCTGGTCCGCGACCGGCTGACGCCCGGCGGCACTTACTTGATGAACGTCATCGACTATGCCGACAGCATGGCCGCGGTGGGCAGCCTTGCCGCGACCCTGCGCGACCATTTCCCGCATGTGGAGATCTGGGCGGAGGCGCGCCGCCCCGAGCCGGGCGAACGGGTGGTCATGGTGATCGCCGCGGGCTTTGCCGAAACGCCGGTCGACAGCTTCACCGCGCTCGCGCCCCGGCGCACCACCTTCGCGGCACTTGGGCCTGCCTTTGTCGACAGCCTTGCCGCACGGGGCACGCGCCTGACCGACAACTATGCCCCCATCGACCGGCTGGTGGGCGCGCGGGACTGACCCCGCGCCCACACTCCAAACGGCCGTGGCACGGACGCCCCGCCAGCCACACCTGAAAACCAGAGGATCAGAGCGGGATCGGCACCCCTGCGGCCTGCACCTCGCCCGTGGGCAGCCCCGTGGGCGAGCCGCCCTCCGGCTCGTCCGACACCGCAAGCGTCGCCCCCGGCACACGCGCCGCCATCTCGTCCGACAGGACCACGATGTGATCGCCGCCGGGCGACATCACCCCGAGCGAGATCGGATCGCTGCCTTCCGGAATGAGCCAGAGCTGCAGCACCCGGCCATCGGGCAATTCGCCAGCGCGATAGTCGATGGCGACGGTATGGGTCGGCGGGTCGATGCGCACGTCGAAGGCCAGGTCCCCGGCCACGGGCTCCAGCGAGGCGAGGATTTCCGGGCGTCCCTGCTCCAGCACGCCGGAGATGAAGACGACCCAGGCCATCGCGGCACCGGCCATGGCGCCGACGAGATAGGGCAGCAACTGGCGCCAGACCGGCGGCGGCGGATCGCCGTGCACCTCCGCCTCGATCCGCTTAAGGACCGCCTGCGAAGGCGTGGCTTCGGGAATCCGGTCGGTCAGCGTGGCGAAATATTCCGTCCACGCGTCCACGTCCTGCGCGAGGTTGCGGTCGGCGGCCATGCGCGCCTCGAATCCGGCACGCTCCGCCTCCGGCAGGACGCCCAGGGCGTACTCCGCTGCCTCGGCTTCCCAGCCGCCCGGAAGATCCGTATCCTCGTCCGCACCGGTCATGCGCTCAGGCACTCCCTCAGTTGCATCAGGCTGCGCCGCAGCCACGTCCGGACCGTGTTCAGCTTCACGCCGGACTGGTCGGACAGTTCCTGGTACGTCAGGCCCTGCAGGTAGACCCGCCGGACCATCTCTGCCCGGTCTGCGGGCAATTCGTCGAGGCAGGCGTTCAGCGCCCGCGCCTCGTCTCGCATCTCCGCCTGCTGGGCAGGCCCGGGCGCCGTGTCATATAGACGCTCCGCGATCTCGACCGGCTCCTGCGCCACGCCCTCGCGGCGCGCCTTGCGCAGGCGGTCGATGGCGGCATTCCGCGTGATCGTGATCAGCCATGTCATCGGCGAATATCCGTTGCTTCGGTATGCGCCGGCCCGGTTCCACACGCGGACGTACACGTCCTGCAGGACGTCCTCGGCCGCCGCTTCGTCCCTCAACACACGCAGCGCGATGCCAAAGAGTTTCGCCGAGGTTCGGGAATAGAGTGCGCGGAACGCCTTGCGGTCGGCCATCGCCACGCGGGCGATCAGCGCCTCGATCTCCTCCTGCGGTGTCATGGCGTCCCGTTATCCATTCCCCTTGCCCCTCCCCGAGATATGTTGCACCAACGCGGGCAGACAACGGACAAAGGACATCGGCACCATGGCGGACGGCGAGATCGATATCAACGCGAAACCGACGGAAGAGATCTCGGTTCGTGAGGTCTTCGGGATCGACACCGACATGATCGTGCACGGGTTCCCCGACCGCACGTCGCGGGTGCCCGATCTCGATTCCACCTACAAGTTCGACCCCGACACCACGCTGGCCATCCTCGCGGGCTTCCGCAACAACCGCCGCGTGATGATCCAGGGCTATCACGGCACCGGCAAGTCGACCCACATCGAACAGGTCGCGGCCCGGCTGAACTGGCCCGCCGTGCGCGTGAACCTCGACAGCCACATTTCCCGGATCGACCTGATCGGCAAGGACGCGATCAAGCTGGTGGACGGCAAGCAGGTCACCCAGTTCCAGGAAGGCATCCTGCCCTGGGCGCTGCGCAACCCGACCGCCATCGTGTTCGACGAATACGACGCGGGCCGCGCGGACGTGATGTTCGTGATCCAGCGGGTTCTGGAAACCGACGGCAAGCTGACGCTGCTCGACCAGAACGAGGTCATTACCCCGCACAAGTATTTCCGCATCTTCGCGACGGCGAACACCGTGGGCCTCGGCGACACCACCGGCCTCTACCACGGCACGCAGCAGATCAACCAGGGCCAGATGGACCGCTGGTCGCTGGTCGCCACGCTGAACTACCTGTCGATCGACGCGGAGACGCAGATCGTCCTGTCGAAGGCGCCGCATTACAACAACGAGAAGGGCCGCAAGATCATCCGCCAGATGGTCACCGTCGCCGACTTCTCGCGCCGCGCCTTCATGAACGGCGAGCTGTCGACCGTCATGTCGCCGCGGACCGTCATCGCATGGGCGCAGAACGCCGAGATTTTCCGCAACATCGGCTACGCCTTCCGCGTCTCCTTCCTCAACAAGTGCGACGAGCTGGAGCGCCAGACCGTGGCGGAGTTCTACCAGCGCTGCTTCGACGAGGAACTTCCCGAAAGCGCGGCCTCGATCAGCGTCGCCTGATCGCCGGACATCCTCAGACAGACCGACGAAGCCCGCATCCGCGGGCTTCGCGCGTTTGGGGACCTGACGTCACATCGACATTCGGCGCGACGCAGTCCCGGACGCCTCCGGCTCAGGGCCTGTCCCGCCTAGCCGGAAGGCTTCGCATGGCCAGCAAAAGCGCCTCCGCCTCCATCCGAACCAGCCGGCCCTCCAGCCCTTCCAGCCCCGCATGCACGTCCGCCGCCGCATCGCCGATGCGCTGAAGCTGCCCCACCAGCGACGGCAGGCCGGGCCGCCGCTCCTCCTCCGCCAAGTCCCGCATCCAAGATCCTGTCCTTCTCCAACCGCTCATGGCCTCACCCGGTCAATACGTCTAAAATTGTAAACACAGCCCTTGGAAGGATCGGACATGCCCGCAACGTCCCCGACACCCAGCCCCGCCACGCCACGGAGGCGCCCGTGACCACGACGGCCCCGATCCTCCGCGTCGCCCGCCCCACGGACCGCATGGCAGAGGTCACGGCCTTCTACCGCGACGGGCTGGGCCTGACCGTGCTGGGCGAATTCAGGGACCACGACGGGTTCGACGGGGTCATGCTCGGGCATCCGAACGCGCCCTGGCACCTGGAATTCACCTCCGAACGCGGCGTCGCGGCGGGCAACGCCCCCTCGCCCGAACACCTCCTGACGCTCTACCTCCCCGACCGCGCCGCGTGGCAGGCCGCGCGCGACCGGATGACCGACGCGGGCCACTCCCCCGTCGCATCGCACAATCCCTACTGGGACCGGCAGGGCGTGACCTTCCGCGACCCGGACGGTTATCATGTCGTCCTGCAGAACGCGGACTGGACAGCATAGGACAAGCACAATGCATATCGGACTGATCGGCGGGATCGGGGTCGCCGCCACAATCGTCTACTACCAGCGCCTCACCGACGCCGTGGCCCGCAGGGGCAAGACGCTGGACCTGACCATCGTGCATGCCGACGTGCAGGAGCTGATCCGCACCAACCTCGCCGACCTGCGCGAGGAACAGGCCCGCAACTGGCTGCCCCTGCTGGTCCGGCTGAAGGCGGCGGGTTGCGACGTGGCCGCCGTCACCTCGCTCGGCGGGCACTTCTGCTTCGACGAGCTTCAGGCCATCTCGCCCCTGCCGCTGATCTCGGCCGTCACGCCGCTGGACGCCCATTTCGCCGAACAGGGCCATGCGACCGTCGGCCTTCTGGGCACGCGGGTGGTGATGCGCACGAAGCTTTACGGGCAGCTCCACCAGACCCGCGCCATCGCGCTGGAGGACGAGGTCGAGTCGCTGGGTCAGACCTATCAGGACATGGCGGTGGCGGGTGTATGCAGCCCGGAGCGGCGCGCCCTCTTCCGCGACGCCGGGCAAAGGCTGATCGACGCGGGCGCCTCCGCCGTGGTTCTGGCGGGCACCGATCTCAACCTCGCCTTCGACGGCTCCGAACCCTATCCCGTCATCGACGCGCTGGATGTCCATGTCGACCTTCTGGCGCGGCTCGCCACCGGCGAGGCGACACCGTGACAATCCGGTGACGGCGCGCGGAAGTTTTCAAACGGATTAATTGTCAGGCAGAAAATCCGCGCTAGCGTTCACTTCATGAGCGGTTTGAAAACTTTCCTTCTGACGCTCGCGCTCCTCTTGCCAGCGCAATGGATGACCTCTTCTCCGGCCTCCGCGCTGGCAGAGCGCCCCTCCGACATGACCCCGGTCTTCGCCGCCTGCCTCGGACGCTACTCCGCGCAGGTGGAGGATTCGTGGAACGCCTATTCCTCCGACGACACCTCGCAGATCACCCGCGCTCGGTTCGAGGGTCTGCTTGACGCCGTGCGCACCGGGTCGGAGCTGACCGGCTCCCGCATCCTCCAGATCCGGCTTGAGGCGAAGTGGGCACAGGCCCGCCTGCTTTCCATCGCGCGGTTCGACCGCGACCCCCGGATGCAGCGCCGCGCGCGGGCGCAGGCCGCGCTGGCCCTCCGCCCCTGCGAGGCGCTGCTGCTCTGAGCCACCGGGCGCCCCGACAAGACAATCGTAACGCCCCTGCGCTAGCCTGCCCGCCCATGATCGCCCCGTGCCAGCATACCGCGCGGACGGCCCTGACGATCATGGGCCTCCTCCTCGCCTCCCCAGCCGCCAGCGCGGCCACGGACCCGCCCGGCCCGTCCGACGGGGCGCTCACCCTCGCCACCTGCCACGGCCGCTATACGGCGGTGATGGAACATGCCCGGCTGATGGGCGACGGTGCCGATGCCGCCGCCTTCCGCCGCGACCTGCTTGAGGCGATGATGAACGCCTACCTTGCAGAGCACGCCGAAGACCGCGCCTATTCCATCACGATGATGAGCCACCGGATCAACGCGCGGGCGCAACTCCGGTCGCTCTTCGCCACCGCCGCCTTCAACGGCGACCCGCGTCGCCAGCGCCTTGCGGCCGGCGGCATCCTCCGCCAGATCGCCGCCTGCGACAGCCTCGTGATCGGGCGCCGCTTCACCGGCCTCTGACAGCCGACCGGGCCCGCCCCGCTCCGTCCGACAACAAGCACCGCTCTTCCCGGCGCCCCACCGCCCTCACCCAGCACCCCCGCACCGCCACCAGCGCCCGCCGCGACAAGCCGTATCCGCCTTTGCCCTTGCCAAGTCCCGGTCATCGGTTCAAATCTGCGGTCATGAGCAAGCCCAGCGACAACCCCGCCGATCCCTTCAAGAAGGCCCTCGCCGAGGCCACCAAGGTCATGGCCGACGACCCGGACCTGACGGTCAGCTACTCGGTCGATCCCGCCGGGGTGTCCGGCGACGCCATGCGCCTGCCGCAGGTCTCGCGCCGCATGACGCGCGACGAGGTGCTGCTGGCCCGGGGCACCGCCGACGCGCTGGCGCTGCACCGCCGTTACCACGACGCGGCCACACACAACCGCTACCTGCCGCAGGGCGAGATGGCCCGCGACCTCTACGAGGCGATGGAAACCGCGCGCTGCGAGGCGATGGGCGCCCGCGACATGCCCGGCACCGCCAAGAACATCGACGCCAAGATCGGGCACGAGGCGGTCCGCCGCGGCTACGGCCAGATCCGCGACAAGGGTGAGGCGCCGCTGCCCGTCGCCGCGGGCTACCTGATCCGGCACCTCGCCACCGGGCGCGACCTGCCCGCGGAGGCCACCAACGTCATGGACCTCTGGCGCGGCTTCATGGAGGAGCAGGCGGGCGGCACGCTCGACGACCTCCAGACCAAGCTCTCCGACCAGTCCGCCTTTGCGAAATTCGCGCGCCAGATCATCACCGACCTTGGCTACGGCGACCAGCTGGGCGACGACCCCGACAACCTCGACGACGAGGCGGAGGACGACGGCGAACAGGAAGGCGCGGAGGAAGAGGACCAGCCCGATTCCACCGGCAACGACGAGGACGATTCCGAGGAATCCGATGCCTCGCCCGAACAGTCGCAGGACGAGACGCAGGACCCGAGCCAGGCGCAGGTCACGATGGACGACCTCGCCGATCAGGAACTGGGCGAAGAGGCCGAGATGCCCGAGGGCGAAGCGCCCATGGAGCCGCCCGCCCCCGCCCCGGTCTCCGAGGCCGATCCCGACTACAAGGTCTACTCCTCCGAGCACGACGAGGAGATCGAGGCCCAGGACCTCGCCGAGCCGGTAGAGCTGGAGCGCCTGCGCGCCTACCTCGACCAGCAGCTCGAACCGCTGAAGGGCGCGGTCAGCCGCCTTGCCAACAAGCTCCAGCGCCGCCTTCAGGCGCAGCAGAACCGCAGCTGGGAATTCGACAAGGAAGAGGGCGTGCTGGATGCCGGCCGCCTCGCCCGCGTCGTGGCGAACCCGACGACGCCGCTCAGCTTCAAGGTCGAGAAGGACATGGAGTTCCGCGATACCATGGTGACGCTGCTTCTGGACAACTCCGGCTCCATGCGCGGGCGCCCGATCTCCATCGCGGCGATCTGCGCCGACGTGCTGGCACGGACGCTGGAACGCTGCTCCGTCAAGGTCGAGATCCTCGGCTTTACCACCCGCGCGTGGAAGGGCGGGCTGGCGCGCGAGGCATGGCTGAACGCCGGCCGCGAACAGCAGCCGGGCCGCCTGAACGACCTGCGCCACATCATCTACAAGAAGGCCGATGCGCCGTGGCGCCGCACGCGCGACAACCTCGGCCTGATGATGAAAGAGGGCCTCCTGAAGGAGAACATCGACGGCGAGGCGCTGGAATGGGCGCACCGCCGCATGGTGAACCGCCCGGAGGCACGCAAGATCCTGATGGTGATTTCCGACGGCGCGCCGGTCGACGACAGCACCCTGTCCGTCAACCCGGCCAACTACCTCGAAAAGCACCTGCGCGACGTGATCGCCATGGTCGAGCGCAAGAAGCAGGTGGAGCTTCTGGCCATCGGCATCGGCCACGACGTGACCCGCTATTACGACCGGGCCGTGACGATCACCGATGTGGAGCAGCTTGCCGGTGCGATGACCGAACAGCTTGCCTCGCTCTTCGACTCAGACCCCCGGGCCCGGGCCCGCGTCATGGGAATGCGCCGCGTCGCGTGACCTTTCGTGGGCAGAGGCCTGCACCAGCACGCGGTTGTGGACGTCCGAATCCGCAATCGCGTACTGCGCGAACCACACGCCCCAGCGCCCCGCGACAAGGCGGATCTCGGTGTAGACCATGTAGGGTTCCCGCTCCAGCCGGTGACCGTGCTGCACCAGCCGCGATTCGTAGGCCGACACGATCATCGTGTCGCTGCGGTAGGACGCGGAAACGCAGCGCCGCTGCATGTCCGTCACCCCGATGATGTCGTAGAAGTCCACGTTCCGGTTGAACCAGTCGCGCATCGACGCTTCGGAATCGATCCGCAGGCGGCCTTCGAAGGTCTCGACCAGCAACGGCATGCAGACGCACTCCGCGAACCGGTCGAAGTTGCGGTCCGTGATCGCTGATCCTGTGCGTTCGAGAAGATCCTCGACGATCTGATGGGCGGGCGGACGCATGTCTCGTGGGGGTCGCAAATTACTCGATCAATAGGTCGGTCTCATCCTGCGAAAATTCCGTGCCGGGGCCTAGCCGCAATTTTGTTGCAGCCCGGTTTGCCGCTGACGTGTTGCGGCTGCACCCTCTGCCACAGTTCCTGATGTCCGCCGCCCAGCCACCCGCGGCGCCCCCGCCTCTGTGCAGCACGGCGCACCCCCTTGGCCTCTGCCCCGCGCAAAGCTACGGTCGCGCCAAAGGAGTCCCCGCATGTTCCAGACCTTCACGGAAACCGCCTCTCCCGATCAGGGGCCCGCCCGTCTTGCCGCCCTTCAGGACCTCCTGCGGACCGAAGGCGTCGACGGTGTGCTGGTGCCCCGCGCCGACGCCCACCAGGGCGAATACGTGGCACCGCACGACGACCGGCTGGCATGGCTGACCGGCTTCACCGGCTCGGCGGGCTGGGCCATCGCCCTCACCGACCGCGCCGCGATCTTCACCGACAGCCGCTACACCGTGCAGGTCAAGGCGCAGACCGACACCGTCTTCGAAAAGGTCGACTGGCCGGGCACCTCGCTTGCCGACTGGCTGGCCGAGGCGCTGCCCGAGGGCCGCCTCGCCTACGACCCGTGGCTGCTGACCGTGGCCGAGCACCGCCGCCTTGCGGAAAAACTGCCGAAGCTGACGCTGGTGCCGATGGCGAACCTCATCGACCGGCTGTGGGACGACCAGCCAGAGCCGCCCATGGGCGCGGTCTTTGCCCAGCCGCTGGAACTGGCCGGCGAGGCGCATGACGACAAGATCGCCCGCCTGGCCAAGACGCTCGCCCCGGCCGAGGCCGCGGTCATCACCCTGCCCGACAGCCTTGCGTGGCTTCTGAACATCCGCGGCTCCGACATCCCGAAGAACCCGGTGCCGCACGGCTTTGCCCTGCTGAACGCCGACGCCACCGTCGACCTGTTCATCGCGCCGGAAAAGCTGACGGACCTTGGCGACCACCTCGGCGCCTCGGTCCGCACCCATGCGCCCGATGAATTTGTCCCGGCGCTGAAGGCGCGGGAGGGCACGGTGCGCATCGACCCGGCCTCCTGCCCCGTCGCGGTGCACGAGGCGCTGTCAAATCCGGTCGACGGCGAAGACCCCTGCATCCTTCCCAAGGCCTGCAAGAACGAGGCAGAGCTCGACGGCACCCGCGCCGCCCACCTGCGCGACGCCTGCGCCATGGTGCGCTTCCTCGCGTGGCTCGACGCGCAGGCCCCCGGCTCGCTGACCGAGATCGCCGTGGTCAAGAAGCTGGAGGCCGAGCGTGCCGCCACCAACGCGCTCCGCGACATCTCCTTCGACACCATCGCCGGGACCGGCCCCAACGCCGCCATCGTCCACTACCGCGTGACCGAAAAGACCGACCGCACGGTGGAGGACGGGCACCTGCTGCTGGTCGATTCCGGCGGGCAGTACGTCGACGGCACCACCGACATCACCCGCACCATCCCCATCGGCAAGCCCACCGCCGAACACCGGGAGGCCTTCACCCGCGTCCTGAAGGGCATGATCGCCCTGTCGCGCCTGCGCTTCCCGAAGGGCATGGCCGGCCGCGACATCGACGTGCTGGCCCGCGTGGCCCTGTGGGAGGCCGGCCTCGACTACGGCCACGGCACCGGCCACGGCGTAGGTTCCTACCTCTGCGTGCACGAGGGCCCGGCCCGCATCGCGCACACCGGCACCGTGGCCTTCCGGCCCGGCATGATCCTGTCGAACGAGCCGGGCTTCTACCGCGAAGGCGCCTTCGGCATCCGGATCGAGAACCTCATCGTCGTCGAGGAGGCCCCCGAACGCCCCGGCCAGACCATCCCGCAGATGTACCGGTTCGAGACGCTGACGCTTGTGCCCATCGACCGCCGCCTGATCGACACGGATCTCTTGTCCGAGGCCGAGCGGCAGTGGCTCGACGGCTATCACGCCCGGGTTCTGGACACCCTGCGCCCGCATGTAGATGATGCCGCAGGTGACTGGTTAGAGCTTGCGTGCCAGCCGCTCTGACATGTCTATGTTACACGTCCCGTGTCAGGGAACGGGGACAGACCGATCGCCTGCGCAACGGCGATCGGAAAACCGGACAATCGGAAATTCGAAGGACAGGGGGAAAACAGGAATGACCAAGACGACCCATATCAGCATCACACCGGCAGTCGGCACCTGGGTGGTGCGCGCCGGCGGGGCGGTCCTCGGCGAAAGCGCCCGCGCGCTGGAACTCCGCGAAGGTGACCTGCCGCCGGTGATCTATTTCCCGCGCGAGGACATCGGCATGGCCTTCCTCGACGCGACCGACCACAAGACGACCTGCCCCCACAAGGGCGAGGCGTCCTATTTCTCCATCATGTCCAAGAGCCGCACCTACGAGAACGCGGTCTGGTCCTACGAGAACCCGAAGGAGGAGGTCGCCCAGATCAAGGACCACCTCGCCTTCTACGTCCAGGACGGCGTGAACGTGGAACAGGTCTGAGACCGCCCGCACCGCGGACAGGAACGAAAAACGGCGCCCTCCCGGGGGCGCCGTTGCTCTTTGTAGCTCCCGTCCGGGGCCTACTGGTCGAGGTAGCCGGTCAGCCCCTCGGGCACCGGCAGCTCCGCCTCGAAACTGCGCTGCAGTTCCAGCGCAAGGCCCGCGTCCGGCGCAAAGATCCCCTCGCCCAGCTTCGGCTTCGGCGAAATCACCGCCCAGCCATCGAGGATGTCCGACCGCCGCACGTAGCCGAGGCTCAGCACCAGCCGCGACGGCGTGCCCACCTCCTCGCCCGGCGTGACCGGGCCGCCATAGGCGGTGAACCGGGCGACGGGCACCGGCAGGACGATGCTGCGCTCTGCCGTGGCCCCCGCGTCGAGCCGCGAGGCATAGGGCGTCTCCGGCTCCTCCAGGCGCATCCCCGGCGGCATCGGCTGGACCGCGCGCTGCAGGACCAGCGTGTCGCCGTCGAAGAACCTGTAGCTTTCCTCCGGCAGCAGGGTGAATCCCTTGTCCGCCACCGTCCAGAACAGGTCGAAGAGGTAGATCGGGCTCTCCTCCGGGTTGGTCACCCGGTAGTCGACCCGCAGCACGTCCTGCGCCACCTCCACTCGGTTCAGTTCGATCATCTCGGCCTCGTGCGTGTCTATCAGTAGAAGGGACGCTTATCTTCGCCCATATCTTCGCGGATCTTGTTCTCGGTAAAGGGATCGTCCTCGTAATCGCCCAGCCCGACCGCCTGGTGTTCGTAGCCCGGCGCGGTGCGGTTGTCGCCGTTCAGATCCTCGTAAGGCAGCGGGTTGCGCCCGTCGTTCGTGCCCTTGGCATCGTGCAGACTGTGGATCAGCTCGTGTCCCAGGGCAACGGCGGGATCGCGTTTGTGCCAGTCCTCCGAGCCGTCCTTGATCTGCTTCTTCTCGGGGTTGAACTTCACGACACTCGACGTGCCCGGCCCCGGCTGGTCGTTCACCCGGTCATATGTGCCGTCCGCCATGCTGGCCGGGTTCTCGCTGTTGCCGCCCGCAGTCTCGACGATCTCCACCGACTTGCCGGTCTTCTCCAGCTCCAGGAGCAGCCCCAGCCCGGTCGGCGTCTTCGACAGCTTCTCGAGCGAGGCATAGGCCTTTTCCTTGAACTCGTCGCTGCCGCTGACGGTGATCGAGGACTCGCCCTTCTTGATCCGCTCCATGAGCTCACGGCGCTTGACCTCCTGGATGATGGCGCAGATGGCGAGCAGTGCAAGCATCGTCCCGCCCCCTCAGCCCGCGACCGTGGCGGCCCAGCGCCGCGTCACGTCGAAGGTCTTCGCCGCACGCTCCGCCCGGCCCACCTCCAGCACCCCCGACAGGACGTGCCGCCACTGCGGATCGGCAAAGCAGCCCACCCCCATGAACAGCTGCGCAAGGCAGGCGGGCGCGACCCCCTCCGGCCCGGTGCGGTAATGCTCCGCAACGCCGCGCGCGGCCAGCAGCAGCCCGTTCACGTAAAGCTTGTTCAGCCTGGCATAAAGCTCCGGCCAGACCGCGTCGACCAGCCGCCAGAAGCCATCGGCATCCCGCGTCGCATCCGGCAGCGCGCCCGGCTCCAGCGCCGCCAGCCGCGCACAGGCGGCGGGACGCGCGGTCATCACCGCCGTCTCGAACCGCTCCAGCCCGGTGCGCAGGTTCATCAGCCGCCGCGGCAGGGCCAGCTCCTCCGCCGCAAGGTTGGCGCCCGCCCATGGCACCCGCCGGTCGCGGTCGAACTCCAGCCCGAGGACCAGCACCGCGTCGAGGAAGAAGTCCAGCGCGCGCGGCTCCTCGAAGGCGAAGGCCCGGGCACGCTCGACGATATGGGTGACAAGCTCGTCCGCCCCGCCCGGCCCCATGCGCAGGGTCAGTTCGGGCTGTTCCTCCCGCAGGCGCCGCAACAGGCGCCGGTGCTCGGCCTTGCGCGCCATGTCGGCAAAGCCCTGCATCTGGTCGTCCGAAACTCTGAACATCGGAAAATATCCTGTTCTGCAATGACACGAAGGGTAAGCACGGCTTTCCCTTCCGGCAAGCGCCAAAGCCGGTCAAACCCCGTCAAGCCCCTTGTTTCCCTACCTCCGGGGCCCTCCTCAGACCCCCGGAACATTCGCTGACGACGGCGCGTTATTGCATAACAGAGGGATGCGCCCCCATGTTGACGGCGTCTGCCAACAGAACCGATGCCACCGGAGGACCGTTCATGACCCGCCTGATCGCCCTGTTCATTGCCCTCTTCGCCGCCAGCCAGGCCGCCGCGCTGCAGGCCTGGGTCAACGCGCCCGAAGACGGGTTCCTCAACCTGCGCACCGGCCCCTCCACCTCCTACGAGGTGGTCCGGGAGATGCCGCACGGCTCCCGCGTGACGGTGCTGGAGGACGGCAACTGGTTCCGGGTGCGCGACGCCTACGGCAACACCGGCTTCGCCGCCGCCCGCTATCTCTCGGCAACCGAACCGCGCCCGCGCCGCACCGGCGACGACGACATCGCCTCGCGCCGCGATCACTCGCTCTACTCGGGCGAGATCGACCGCGGCAGCTCCGGCTACCGCAATCGCGACGGCTCCGCCTACAGGGATCGAGACGGCTCCGCCTACAGGGATCGTGACGACACGCGCTACCGCAACAATGACCGCCGCCACGCCGACGTGCCGCTCGACCAGCTCCCGCAGCTCTACATCAACGCGCCGCAGGCCGGTGCCCTGAACCTGCGCGACGGCCCGGGCACGAACTTCCCGGTGATCGACACCATGACCCAGGGCAGCAGCGTGCGCGTGCTGGACGACAGCCAGACCTGGTACCTGATCCGGCACGAGGACGGCCGGACCGGCTACGCCCACTCCTCCTACCTGTCGCAGACCCGCCAGCCGCTCGCCCCGCGCCCGGAACCGCAGCCGCGCCGCGAACCGCAGCGCCACAACGGCTCCATCGTGGTCGAGGCAGAGGACCTCCCCCGCATCCTCGCCAACTGCGCCTTCGTCCGCATCGACCGGCTCGACAGCTGCATCGTCAACACCATGCGCCGCTGATCCCGGACCAGAGACCGGAACCAAAAAAAAACGCCCCCGCGATCTCCCGCGGGGGCGTTTCCGCATCCGGGGGGCACCATGGCCCCGCCCCCTTCATCTTGGCACAAATACCTTCGGGGGGTCCGGGGGGCAGACAGCCCCCCGCGCCGGGGGCGCAGCCCCGGCGGGTCGCCTGCGCACCGCGCAGGCGAAACCCCTCAGGAATGCTCTTCCTCCGCCGTCGCCGCCAGCGCCCGGTTGTAGGCCTTCAGCGCGTCGACGTGGAACAGCGCGCCCTGGAACACCGGCACCCCGTCCTCCATCTTCACCACCGGCAGGAAGGCCACGCCGGAGCGGTCGAACATCGGCAGCGCGGTCTCCAGCGTCGCCGTCGCCTGCACGAACAGCTCGCGCTCGATCATCCTCAGGCAGGCCTCCTCGTCAGCGGCGCGCTCGTCGTCGGGCCTGCGCATCACCCCCTGCACCCGGAACATCGCCAGCAGGTAGGCCTGCGGTCCCGCCGCCAGCTGCACCTTGCGCCGCGCCAGCTGCGTCAGGAAGAACGACCGGTCGACCACGCGGCTCGCCAGCGCGGTCGACATCGACACCGACACCATCACCGCAAGCCCCGTCTGCCAGTCCCCGGTCAGCTCGAAGACGATGAGCGTGGTCGAGATCGGCGCCCCCAGCACCGCCGCCGCCACAGCGCCCATCCCCGCCAGCGCATAGAGCGTGAAGGCCGAGGACATGTCCGGCGCCATCCCCGTGGCGACATGGCCGAAGGCCAGCCCCACCAGCGCCCCCACCATCAGCGAAGGCGAGAAGATCCCCCCGCCCATCCGGCCCGCCATGGTGATCGACACCGCCGTGACCTTGATCACCGCAAAGACCACGGCCTCCCACATCAGCAGGTTGCCGGTCAGCGCGCGCGAGGTCGTCTCGTACCCCACCCCGATGATATGCGGATAGAAGATCGCGATGCCGCCCAGCAGCAGCCCCGCCACCGCCGGGCGCAGCCAGTAGGGCAGCCCCAGCTTCTTCTGCAGCGCCGTCTCCACGTCGTCGGCAAAGAAGATCGCCCGCATCATCATCACCGCGACGATCCCGCAGACCAGCCCCAGCAGGAAAAACGCCGGCAACTCGAGGTAGAACTCCACCACCGTCGTCCCCGGCAGGGTGAACTCCGTCACGTCGCCATAGACCAGCCGGTTGATCACCGTTCCCGCCGCGCTCGCCACCACGATGGGCGCAAAGGCGTGCAGCGCGAAGTGCCGCAGCACCACCTCCAGCGCGAACAGCGCCCCGGCAATCGGCGCGTTGAACGAGGCAGAGACCGCCGCCGCCACCGCGCAGCCCAGAAGGTCGCGCCCGGTGATGCCGTCCACCTTCATCCGGTTCGCGACCCATGTGGCCGCCAGCGAGGCCATGTGCACCACCGGCCCCTCCCGCCCGGTGGAGCCGCCTGTCGACAGCGTGATCCACGAGCAGAGCACCGAGACCACGCCGGCGCGCCGTTCCACCCGGCCGTCGTTCAGCGCCGCGCCCTCGATCACGTCGGCGACCGACCGCACCCGCCCGTCCGGCGTGAACTTCTGCAACAGCGCCCCCACCGCGATGCCGCCCAGCACCGGGATCACCAGCACCCAGGCCCAGTGCAGCTCGCCTGCCCAGCTCGCCAGCATGTTGACGTCGCGCGTGCCGTAGACCGCCGCCTGCAGGGTCTCGACCGCAAAGCGGAAGCCGATGGCGGCAAAGCCCGACACCATGCCGAGGAACAGCGCGATGAACCAGAAACTGACCTGTCCCGGCCCGTTGTGACGGATCATGTCCCAGCCGCGCGAAAAGTCGCCCCTGATGGTGGCAAGGTGTTGCGCGAATACGCCCGGCACGGCCTTCTCCTCCAAACCCGCGGGTTTCCCCGCCCCGCGTCGCCCGGTAAGGTGGCCTCCTGTCACTCACCGGAGACCAAGATGCCTATCGAACAGGCGCTCGACGACTTGCAGGCCTTCCTAGGCGAACGTCTCAGCCGGTCCAAGCCCGATCTGGATGCCCACGCCGGATCGGAGTCCTATTTCCCGCCCATCGCCCCCGATGCGGTCGCATATCCCGAAAACACCGCCGAAGTGTCGCGCATCGCGCAGATCTGCCACGCCCACGGCGTGCCGCTGGTTGGCTTCGGCGCGGGCACCTCGCTCGAGGCGCAGACCCAGGCGCTGCGCGGCGGTGTCTCGGTCGACTTCACCCGCATGAACAGGGTGACAGAGATCCGCCCCGCCGACATGGACGTGACCGTAGAGCCCGGCGTCACCCGCGAGGCCCTGAACGAGGAGCTGCGCGCCACCGGCCTGTTCTTCCCGGTCGACCCCGGCGCCAACGCCTCCATCGGCGGCATGGCGATGACCCGCGCTTCCGGCACCACCACCGTCCGTTACGGCACCATGCGCTCCAACGTCCTGGCGCTCGAGGCGGTGCTGGCAGACGGCACCGTGATTCGCACCGGCACCCGCGCGCGCAAGTCCTCCGCCGGCTACGACCTGACCGCACTGCTCGTGGGCTCCGAAGGCACCCTCGCCCTCGTGACCGAGCTGACCCTGCGCCTGCACGGCATCCCTGAATCGATCTCCGCGGGCATCTGCGCCTTTCCCGACATGGGTTCCGCCGTGACCGCGGTGATGGAGACCATCCAGATGGGCCTCCCCCTCGCCCGGATCGAGTTCGCCTGCGCCGCCACCGCGCGCGCCTTCAACGCCTACGCGGGCGCCGACATGGCCGAACAGCCGCACCTCATGGTGGAATTCCACGGCTCGCCGGAATCGACCGCGCAGGACGCCGAACGCTTTGCCGAGATCGTGGCCGACCACGGCGCCTCCGCCTTCCGCTGGTCCTCGCGGACCGAGGAGCGCAACGCGCTCTGGGCGATGCGGCACAACGGCTATTACGCGATCCTCGCCTCGCGCCCCGGCGCCCGTGCCGTGGTGACCGACATCTGCGTGCCGATCTCCGAACTCGCCCGCGCGGTCGAGGAAACGCAGGCCGACATCGCCGCCTCCGGCATCAGCGGGCCGATCCTCGGCCACGTGGGCGACGGCAACTTCCACGCCATCCTGCTTCTGGACCCCGACAAGCCCTCCGACCTCGACGAGGCCAAGGGGATCTCCGCCCGCATGGCCGAACGCGCCCTGCGCCTCGGCGGCACCTGCACCGGCGAACATGGCGTGGGCGTCGGCAAGAAACCCTTCATGGAGGCGGAGCACGGCGCCGCCTGGACCGTCATGGGCATGCTGAAGAACGCGCTCGACCCCACGGGCATCATGAATCCCGGGAAGCTGGTGCCCGGCAACTGACGGCCCCCTGCCCTCGACGGACGGGAAACGCGGTGTCCGCAATGCAGAGGGCACCGGGGCCGGCATGCCGGGGTCCGCGCGAAGCGCGTTGTGCAAGATGACAGCCTGTCCGCGCCTCACCCGGTGCCACGCCAGGCCGGGGCGTGGCCGGGAGGGTGGGCCGCCGGGGACCGCAAGGTCGCCGGTCGGGGCGCCCGGAGGCCGCGCCTAGCCTGCCAGCAGCGACCGTGCCGCGGCCCGCGCCGCGTCCGTCACCGTGTCGCCCGACAGCATCCGCGCCAGTTCCGCCTCGCGCGCGCCCGCGTCCAGCGCCACGACCTCCGACAGGGTCATCCCGTCCTCGACCCGTTTCGCCACGCGCCAGTGGTGCGCGCCAAGCGCCGCCACCTGCGGCGAGTGCGTCACCACCAGAACCTGCCCGCCATCGGCCAGCGCCTTCAGGCGCCGCCCCACCGCGTCGGCGGTGGCCCCGCCCACGCCGCGGTCGATCTCGTCGAAGATCATCGTCACGCCCTGCCCCGCCTGCACGTGCAGCGCGACCTTCAGGGCCAGCAGGAACCGCGACAGTTCCCCGCCCGAGGCGATGCGGTTCAGCGCTCCGGCAGGCGCGCCGGGGTTGGTGGCCACGCGGAAGGTCACCGCGTCGCGGCCCTCCGGCCCGGCCGTGGCCTCTGCCACCTCCGTCTCGAACACCGCGCGGCCCATCTTCAGCGGCTCCAGCTCCGCCGCCACCGCCGCGTCCAGCCGCCGGGCGGCATCGCGGCGCAGGGCGGTCAGCCGGCCCGCCGCATCGTCGAACCGCGCCTCCGCGTCGCGGATCGCCTTCTGCCACTCGCCCAGCCGGGCCTCGCCCGCGTCGAGCGCCTCCAGCCGTTCCGACAGCGATGCGGCCAGCCCCGGCAACTCGTCGGGCATCACCTGATGTTTCCGCGCCAGCCCCCTGATCGCGAACAACCTTTCCTCGCAGGACTCGAGCTCTGCCGGATTGAAATCCAGCGCCTCGAGGCAATCCGCCACCCCGCGCGCCGCCTCGTCCAGCTCCGCCATGGCGCGCACCAGCGCCTCGATCGGCGCATCAAGCCGGCCCGACGCCTTCTCCGCAGCCCCTTCCAGCCAGCGCAGCGCGCCCGACATCGCGCCCTCCGCGCCCTCGTATCCCAAGGCGGCAGAGGCCTGCGCGATGTCCTCGCGGATCTTCTCGGCGGCCTGCATCGTCCGGCGCTGCGAATCCAGCGCCTCTTCCTCGCCCTCTTCGGGGGCGAGCGCATCCAGCTCGGCCACGGAATGGCGCAGGAACCCCTCTTCGGCGCGCACCGCATCCATCGCCTTCTGCGCGTCCGAAAGCCCCTTCCGGGCCGCCGCCAGCGCGCGCCAGGCCTCCCGGACCTCCGCCTGCAGGTCATCGGCCCCGGCGTAGTCGTCCAGGATCGCGCGATGCCCCTTGGGGTCCAGCAGGCCCTTGTCGTCGTGCTGCCCGTGCAGTTCCACCAGCGTGTCCGACAGTTGCCGCAGCACGTCGCCCGACACCCGCCGGTCGTTGACCCAGCCGGTCTTGCGCCCGTCCGCCGTGTTCACCCGCCGCAGGATCAGCTCGTCGCCCGCGGGCAGCCCGGCCTCCTCCAGCACGCCGCGCGCCGCATGGTCCGGCGCAAGGTCGAAGACCGCCACGACCTCGCCCTGCTCGGCGCCCGCGCGCACCAGTTCGGCGCGCCCGCGCCAGCCCAGCACGAATCCCAGCGAATCCAGAAGGATCGACTTCCCGGCCCCGGTCTCGCCGGTCAGCACGTTGAGACCGGGCTGGAAGTCGAGATCCAGCCGGTCGATGATCAGCATGTCGCGGATTTCAAGCGCCCGAAGCATGTCCAGCCGTAGGGTGGGTGTTCAGCCCACCGCCCCTCAAAGCCACTGGCCGCGCACCATCTGACGATAGACCTTGCCGAGCCAGTTGTTTTCGAACGCACGCGGTTCCAGCCCCTGCTTCGTCAGAAGCGCGTAGCTGTCCTCGTACCAGTCGGTCGACTGGTAGTTGTAACCGAGGATCGCGGCGGCCGTCTGCGCCTCTTCCACCAGACCCAGCGACAGGTAGGCCTCCACCAGCCGGTGCAGCGCCTCCGGCGTGTGGGTCGTGGTCTGGAAGTCCTCCACCACCACGCGGAACCGCGAGATGGCGGCGCCGAAGTGGTCGCGCTTCAGATAGTAGCGCCCGATCTCCATCTCCTTGCCGGCGAGGTGATCGAAGGCGAGATCGAATTTCAGGATCGACGACCGCGCGTATTCGCTGTCGGGATAACGCTCGATCACCGCGCGCAGCGCCTGCAGCGCCTGGAACGTCAGGCCCTGGTCCCGGCCCACCAGCTCGATCTGGTCGTAGTAGCTGAGCGCCAGCAGGTACTGCGCATAGGCCGCGTCGTCGTCCGCCGGATAGAAATCGATATAGCGCTGCGCCGCGGCGCGCGCGTTCTCGTAGTCCTTGTTCTTGTGGTAGGAATAGGCCTGCATGATCAGCGCACGCTTGGCCCAGTCCGAATAGGGATAAAGCCGCTCGACCTCGCCGAAATAGAACGCGCCGTCCTCGTAGTCCTTGCGCGACATCTCGTATTCGCCGCGCTCGTAGATCTGCTTGGCCGTGTAGGTTTCCAGCGGCTGGCCGTCCGGCCCGATGTCCTTGCGCTTGAGTTCGCCGCAGCCCGACAACAGCAGAGCCGCTACGCTCACCCCGAACACCAAAGCCCGCGATCTGCCCCCTGTCATGACACCGTCCTTCGTTCTTTTCGAACCCTTTGCGCCAACCTGCATAAAGGCCCCGTTGCGCAGGGTCTAGCACAGAAAATCAGCGGGCAAAACGCCCTATTGGCGGTGCCCCCGCCAATCCATCGCAAGATATTGCCGGTGGACGCAAGGGCATTCCGCAAGATGTGGAAAGCGCCGGTTTCTCCAACCGGCGCAGTACACATATACGTCATCGTTGATGTGGATAAGCGGGTCAGGCGACGGCCGGGATCTCGTCCAGCACGACACCTGCGCCCGGCAGCGTCGCCGCGGTCGCCGCGTCGCAGTCCACGAAGCGCCAGGCCTGTGCATCGGCGAACAGCGCGTGCAGCAGGGCGTTGGTCATGGCGTGACCGGCCTTGTGCCCTTCGTAAAGGCCAAGGATCGGCGCACCGGCCAGCGCCAGGTCCCCCAGCGCGTCCAGCATCTTGTGGCGCACGGCCTCGTCGGCGTGACGGAAACCGCCCGGCGACAGGACCTTGTCACCATCGACCACGACGGCGTTCTCGTAGGTGCCGCCAAGCGCCTTGCCCGCCTTCTGCATCGCGTCCACGTCGGAGGCACGGCAGAAGGTGCGGCAGTCGCTCAACTCGCGCACGAAGGTGCCGTTGGCGAGGTTCAGGTGCTTTTCCTGCACACCGATGGCCGCGTCGGCAAAGTCGATGCGGAACACCATGTCGAGCCCCTGCCCGGTCTTAGACGGGGACAGGCGCGCCCAGCCGCCCTGGGTTTCCACGGTGACCGGCTTCAGGATCTCGATGGCGCGCACGGGGGCGCCCTGCGCCCGCAGGCCCACGTTCAGGATGCCGCGCACGAAAGGCACGCTCGACCCGTCGAGGATCGGCGCCTCGGGGCCGTCGATCTCGACCAGCGCGTTGTGCACGCCGCAACCGGCCAGCGCCGCCATGACGTGTTCCACGGTCGAGACGGAGACACCCGCCCGGTTCTGGATCAGCGTGCAGAGCGGAGAGCGCACGACGTTGTCCCAGCGCGCCGGGATCATCGTGTCGCCAAGGTCGACGTCGGTACGTTTGAACCAGATGCCACGGTTCACCACCGCCGGACGGATGGTCAGGCGCGCGGGTCGGCCGGAATGCAGGCCGATGCCGTCGAAGCTGATCGCTGAGCGGATGGTTGTTTGCACGTCGACTTCCCGAATTTGTGATGCGCACCGTCTGACAGGCGCGTCCTTGTACAATGGGATAAAGCGCAGGCGGCTCCGGTCTCAAATCAAAGATTGTAACCGAGTGAAACATCCCCCCGCCCCCCTAGGCGCCCCCCCGCCGCTGCAGGTGCACACTCCGGGCAACCCTCTGGAATGCATGGGGAAATATCCCTGCTTGAGCGCGGTTTTATCAGGCGCCTGCGCCGCCAATGTGACCGCGATTTTGCACCTTTGTTGCAAAAGGGCGCCGGGACCGCGCGAAAAACCGTGGATCGGCCGGTCCGTTACCGCCATTCACGTCAACCTGCCCCGCACCTCATGATTCCCGAAGCGCCACCGGAAGAAGCCCGAGACGCGTCAGGGATTTAGGCCGCGACCTTCGCGTTAACGCGGCCCGCCCGGCCACACAGGCACCCACACAAAGGTAAAGAAAAAGGAAAGGCGCCCCCTGTTGCCAGAGGGCGCCGTCCACGAGGGTCTCGGGCGGGCCGAGGGTAGTGCCGTGTCCGCCTCAGTTCGCCTGGCGGCGCAGGAAGGCCGGGATCTCGATGCGATCTTCTTCCGGATCGGCCTCGGGCGCCGGGGCCGGAGCGGGACGCTGCGCCTGCATCGGCGGCTGGCGGCGTGCCGGCTGCTGTTGCGGCTGCGCGTTCTCGGAGCCGTGCCCGGTCATCCGGCCGATCAGAGAGTTGACGCTGAAGCGCGGCTTCTCCTCCGACGCATGCGCCGGGATGGCGCCGTGCTGGCGGACAGTCTCTTCGCGGGTCCGGGCGGCGGCCGCCTTCAGGCGGTCCAGCGTGTCCGGGCTCGGCACGCCCGGGGCGGGCTTGCGCGGTGCGATGAAATCGTTCGGATCGGCTTCGATGCTGTCCGGCTGCGGACGGAAATCGGCGACCTGCGGCTGGTAGGCCGGCGGCGGAAGGCCGTCGTCCTGCATCGCCGGGGCGGCCGGGGTCTGCGCCTCGTCCTCGAAGATGTCTTCCATCTCGTCCTGGGCTGCGGCGCGCTCTGCGTCCAGCTCACCGAACAGCGGCGCCTGCACAGGCTGCGCTGCGGGCGCCGTCTGTGCGACGACCTGCTCCGGGGCGCGCTGCTGCGGAGCGGGGGCCGGTGCGGCTTCCGCTTCCTGCTGGCGCAGCGGCTGGGACAGCTTGCGGCGCGGCACCGGCATGTCGCCGACGTTGTCCGACGCATCGATGCCGGTCGCCACGACCGACACGCGCATCAGGCCGCCCATGCCTTCGTCCAGCGTCGAGCCGACGATGATGTTGGCGTCCTGGTCCACTTCCTCGCGGATGCGGTTCGCCGCCTCGTCCAGTTCGAACAGGGTCAGGTCCGCGCCGCCGGTGATGTTGATCAGCACGCCCTTGGCGCCCTTGAGGCTGATCTCGTCCAGCAGCGGGTTCGCTATGGCCTTCTCGGCCGCCTGGATCGCGCGATCTTCGCCCTCGGCCTCGCCGGTGCCCATCATCGCCTTGCCCATCTCGTCCATGACCGCGCGCACGTCGGCGAAGTCGAGGTTGATGAGGCCCGGACGGACCATCAGGTCGGTCACGCCCTTGACGCCCTGATACAGCACGTCGTCGGCCATCGAGAACGCCTCGGTGAAGGTCGTCTTCTCGTTGGCGAGCCGGAAGAGGTTCTGGTTCGGGATGATGATCAGCGTGTCGACCATCTTCTGCAGCGTCTCGACGCCTTCCTCTGCCTGGCGCATCCGCTTGGCGCCTTCGAACTGGAAAGGTTTCGTGACAACGCCGACGGTTAGCACGCCAAGTTCACGTGCTGCCTGAGCGATGATCGGCGCCGCACCCGTCCCGGTGCCGCCGCCCATGCCCGCCGTGATGAAGCACATGTGAGCGCCGGCGAGGTGATCCACGATCTGTTCGATCGACTCCTCGGCGGCCGCCGCGCCGACCGATGCCCGCGCCCCTGCGCCAAGGCCCTCGGTCACCTTCACGCCCAGCTGGATGCGGCTTTGAGACATGCTCTGCTGCAGCGCCTGTGCGTCGGTGTTGGCCACCACGAAGTCCACGCCTTCGAGGTTCTTTTCGATCATGTTGTTGACAGCGTTGCCGCCTGCCCCGCCCACGCCAAAGACCGTGATGCGCGGCTTCAATTCATCCTGTCCGGGCATGGATAGGTTCAGTGCCATGGTGTCGTCCGCCTGTGTTCTTGTCGTGTGTGTCTTTTCGACCCGTCCAGGCACGTCGTTGGCCTGTTAGGGTTCAGTTTACTCACTGCAACCCCGATCGTCACGCAAAAATCAGCAGTTATCCACCAAATATGCCACATTTCCGGCCCATTTCCGCGAGTATTCGCCGAAAGCGCGATATCGTGTGGTCCGCGGCATACTTGGCACAAGCACGACAAAGCCACCACCCGCAGGGCGGCGACTCAACTGTGGTGTTTCAAGGATCCTGCCCGATCCTCCGGCCGCGGATTTCCCGCTGTTATCCACATGCTTGTTAACAGGGCGGACGGGTTCTGTCACGGGGCGAAATGTCCTCTCCCGCCAAAAAATTTTTGAACGCGGCGGTGGCCTGTTGTAGGCGTGAAAGCACGACATTTTCCGTTTTCATTGAACAAAGGACCATATCATGACGCGATTTGCCCTTATGGCGCTGCCGATTTGTCTTCTGACCGCCTGCACCACCGCCCCGGTCCCCGCCACAGCGCCCGAGGCCGCAGCCCCCACCGAGGCCGACCTGCAACTCAGGGGGCGGCTGGCCGGCAAGACGCTCGCCAACGCCGAGTCCACCATGGCCCTGACCGCCGACGGCCGGCTGCTCGGCAAGGAAAGCACCGGCGAGATCACCCGCGGCACTTGGGAGATCCGGGACGGCAAGTGGTGCCGCACCCTGACCGAACCCGCCGAATGGGCGGGCACCGGCTGCCGTGGCGTGACCTTCAGCGGCAACACCGTGACCATGTCGAAGGACGACGGCACGTCCTTCACCTACACGATCAGCGGCTGATTGCGGCGTTCCCGAAGCGCCTGTGGCGTCACGCTTGCACCGCGGGCGTGACAGCACCGAGGCAACAGGATTTTCGACGAAAATCCTGTGCGCCCCGTCCGAACCGTCCCTGCTCCGGTCTCACGTTTCCCTGCGGAAACATGACCTTCCGGCCGTGACAGGATTTTTCGGAGAAAATCCTGAACGGCCCACCCGGAATGTCACCGTGCCGGTGTCACGTTTCCTGCCGGAAACATGACCTTCCGGCCGTGACAGGATTTTTCGGAGAAAATCCTGAACGGCCCACCCGGAATGTCACCGTGCCGGGGTCACGTTTCCTTGCGGAAACATGACCTTCCGGCCGTGACAGGATTTCTCGGAGAAAATCCTGTCACCAGTTGTCGCGGAACCACTGGACGGCGCGCTTGAAGGAGCGTGCCGGGTAACGGTCCACGGGGATCTCGAAATCCCACCATTCGTCCTGCGGATGCGCCGCGAAGAGGCACAGGCCCACGGCCCCGGCGAACCCCGGACCCGTCGCCGCCTGCGGCAGCCCGTGCACCCGCAGCGGACGGCCCAGCCGCACCTGCTGACGCAGGATCTTCGACGCCAGACCGTCCAGCCCCGGGATCTGCGAGGCCGCGCCGGTCAGCACGATCTGCTGCGACGGCAGATGGTCGAAGCCCGCCGCGTCCAGCCGCACCCGCACCTCCTCGAGGATCTCCTCGACGCGCGGCCGCATGATGCCGATCAGTTCCGCCCGGCTCACCGTCCGGCGGTCGTGTTCCCAGTCGCCGGTCTCGCCGCCGCACTCGATCATCTCGCGGTCGTCCATGCCGGTGGCCTCGACGCCGCCGTAGAAGGTCTTGATCCGCTCGGCGGTCGCCATCGGCACCTGCAGCCCCATGGAGATGTCCGAGGTCACGTGGTCCCCGCCCATCCGCACGCTGTCGGAATAGATCATGTGCTTCTTGATGAAGATCGAGATGCCGGTCGTGCCGCCGCCCATGTCGATGCAGGCAGAGCCCAGCTCCTGCTCGTCCTCCACCAACGCCGCGATGCCCGACACATAAGCCGAGGACGCAAGCCCGGCGAGTTCGAGGTCACAGCGCTTCACGCAATGCGCGAGGTTCTGGATCGCCTGCGCGTCGACCGTCAGCATGTGCATGTCGCAGGACAGCTCCGTGCCGATCTGCCCGCGCGGGTCGATCAGGCCGGAACGGTGGTCCAGCGCGAAGTTCACCGGCTGCGCGTGCAGCACCTCGCGGCCGTGGCCGAAGTCCGGCACGTCGCAGGCCGAGAGCACCCGGGCCACGTCCTGCTCGTCGACGGTGACACCCATCACCTCCACCTGCCCGGCCAGCCCGTAGCTGCGCGGATCGGCGCCCGAGAATGCCGCGATCACGTGGTCGACCCGGATGCCCGCCATCTTCTGCGCCGCCTGCACGGCGGTGCGGATCGCGCGCTCGGTCTCGCCCATGGCGCTGATCTCGCCGAAGCGGACGCCGCGCGACCGTGTGGTGGCCGCGCCGATCACCCGGAACCCGGACTGACCGGCCAGCGGCCCGATGCCGTCGTCGCGCGTTTCCGTGCCGTCGAACCGCAGGACGAGGCAGGCGATCTTGGACGTGCCCACATCCAGGATGGCGATCACACCCCGCTGCATCGCCGCGCGACGCATGTTCCGCATCGCCCGCTGGGACTCGTACAGTTCGATCATTGCCCATCATCCTCCGAAGTCTGCCGGAACATCATTGCTGGCCTGCCTCTATCAACTTGATACGCCACATCTCTTCGGTGGCATGTTCGCTCATCCGGATCGTCGGCCGCCGGGGCAGCCGCAGATCCACCGCCACGAGGTCGCGCGCCAGCAGGTCCACCTGCGGCGCCATCGCCATCGCGATCACCCGTTCGAGGGCCTGCACGGCCCCCTTGTCGGGCAGCATGATCCGCTGGTCGCGGTCGAGGACCACGTCCCAGCGCCGTGCGCCGATCCGTTCGAACCCGCGCAGACGCTCCTTCAGCGGCCCGGCCACGGCCCAGAGACGCAGCGCCTCGGGCACCGCCTCTTCCGCTGCCTCGCCCGCGATCACCGGCAGGTCCACGCGTTCCGCCCGCGACGCCGCCGGGCCGACCGTCATGCCGGTCTCGTCCAGCATCACCAGCCCCTCGGGGCCGCGCCACAGCACCGCCGGCACACGTTCCACCACGTCGATCTGCAGGACGCCGCCCTGCCGGATGCGCAGGTCGACCTTCTTGACCGCGTCCAGTGCCCCCGCCTTCAGCTGCATCTCGTCCAGATCGATGTCGAAGCTCGACATTGGCAGGTTCAGCGCCAGTTCCGCGCGGATCGCCTCGGCCACCGCCTCGGTCGCGCCGTCGATCGCCATCAGCTTCACCTGGAATTCCGGGCGGTTCTGCACCGCCGCCTGCACGTCCGCCACCATCAAGGTAAAGGCCGTGCGGTTCGCCTCGACCGAGAACCACGCCGTCACGCCGCCAAAGGCCAGCGCGAAGGGCAGCACCACCCGCAGCGAAAAGCGGAACAGCGGCGTCAGCATCAGCCGCTCCAGCCGGTACTTCATCCGGCTCATGCGCGGGTCCAGCCGCGCCATTCCGGTGTCGGTCTCGGGCACGTTTATCTGTCGCATGAGGCATCCTCCACCATCCATGCGCAGAACTGGCCAAAGCTCATGCCGGCAAGCTGCCCGTGTTCCGGCGACAGCGAGGTCGGCGTCATCCCCGGCTGGGTGTTGGTCTCCAGAAGCCGCAGCCCGGCCAGCCCCTGCGTGTCGTCCCAGCGGAAATCGGTGCGCGACACGCCCCGGCAGCCGATCGCCTCGTGGGCGCGCAGCGCGTAGTCCATGCAGGCGTCGTTGATCTCCTGCGGCAGCTCCGCCGGGCAGATGTGCCGCGACCCGCCCTCCTTGTACTTCGCGTCGTAGTCGTACCAGCCGTCGGTCAGGATCTCCGTCACGCCAAGCGCGCGCCCGCCCATGACGGTCGCGGTCAGCTCCCGCCCCGGCACGAACTGTTCGACCATGACCCGCTCGGGCATCTTGTCGTCCAGCACCGGCGGCCCGTTGGCCTCCTCGTGGACGAGGTAGACGCCGACCGACGATCCCTCGTTGTAGGGCTTGACCACGTAGGGCGGCGGCATGACGTGCGCCGCCATGACCTCCGCCTTGGTCGCGAGAAAACTTTCCGCAACCGGAAGGCCCGCCGTCCGATAGGCCACCTTCGTCTTTTCCTTGTCGATGGCCAGCGACGAGGCCAGCACGCCGGAATGCGTATAGGGCAGCCGAAGCCACTCCAGGAGGCCCTGGATGCAGCCATCCTCGCCCCAGCGCCCGTGCAATGCGTTGAAAACCACGTCCGGGGCGATCTCCTTCAGACGTTCGACCACATCCGGCCCCGCGTCCAGTTCGATCACCTCGTACCCTTCGCCCCTCAGAGCGGCGGCACATTCCCGTCCGGAAACCAGCGAAACCTCGCGCTCCGCCGAGGGTCCGCCTTTGAGCACCGCCACTTTCGGGAGTGTCCTGCTCGACATCCCAAAACTGCCTTTTTCCCGGGGGTTCACCCCCATGTTTGTAATGCAACCTGCCTGTGGTCGCGTCCCGCCGGTCCGCTGTTGTTGTCTCGACCGCCGGGAATGTCCGCCTTTGGCGTGGGCGCAACAGCCCCGCAAGTAGTGAGTGTAACGCCTTTATTCGGGCTTGGAAAACTCTTTTTCGCGGTTATGGCCTCACGATTCGGCCCCAAGCTGCCGAAAAGCAGGCGGCAGAGTCCGCCCGCCCGGCGCAATCCGACCCGAAACGCCGGAAACCGTGCCGTATCAGCCCGGATCGCCGATCCGGATGACCTCCCAGATCAGTTCGATCCCCGACTGTTCGCGCACTTTCGCGCGCACGTCCTCGCCCAGACCTTCGAGGTCCGCCGCCGTCGCACCGCCGGTGTTCACCAGAAAGTTCGAATGTTTGGGCGACATCTGCGCCCCGCCCCGCGTGGCCCCCCGCATCCCGGCATCGTCGATCACCTTCCACGCCTTCAGGTCGTGCGTGTCGTCCGCCCGCCCGGTCGAGGAATAGCCCGCCGGGTTGCGGAAGGTGCTGCCCGCCGTGCGCTCCTTGACCGGCTGGGTGGCGTCTCGCTTGGCCAGCTGCTCTTCCATCCGCGCCTCCAGCGCCTCCGGATCGCCCGCGGCACCTTCGAACACCGCCTCGACCAGCACCCAGCCCTCGGGCAGGTTGCTCGACCGGTAGCCGAAGGCAAGCGCGTCGGGCGACAGGCTCACCAGCTCGCCGTCCCGCGTGACGGCCCGCGCCTCCACCAGGTGATCGGCGACGTAGGAGCCGTAACAGCCCGCGTTCATCCGGACCGCCCCGCCGATGCTGCCGGGGATGGTCCGCAGGAAGGTCAGGTCGACCCCCGCCTGCGCCGCCCGCTTCGCCACATGCGCATCGAGCGCCGCCGCCCCGCAGGTCACCCGCGTGCCCTCGACCGAGATCCCGTTGAAGCCGCGCCCCAGCCGGATCACCACCGCCCGGAGGCCGCCATCCCGCACGATCAGGTTCGACCCGACCCCCATCGGAAAGACCGGCACATTCGGATCGAGCGCGCCCAGGAACGCGCACAGGTCGTCGTGGTCCGCCGGCTGGAAGAACCAGTCCGCGGGCCCGCCGACACGCAGCCAGGTAAGATCGTTCAGAGGCCGGTCGGGCGTCAGCCGCCCCCGGGTTTCGGGCAGGGAATATGTCATGACGACCTGCTACCGCCGCCGCGGGACAGGCGCAACGGGGCTTGCGCGTGGACGCGCGAATACCGGCCAATGCCCGCGACAAACCCGCCCGTTAACCGCATTTCCGGCGCGCAACGCCCCGCGCGGGCTAAAAAGGTTACCAACCGGCCGTTTCGACACCCTGAACCGGCCGGATCGCCGGTAACGCGGGCCGCTGGGATTTTAACGATTTGAAGGATGGTCGTGCCAAGGCCGTCCGGTGCCACCACATCTGGTGCCACGCGGCCCTGCGCACGGTGGATCAACCCGACCGCGCGCTTCGTTAAGGGGGCGAAACCGTCCCAGCGGACGGTGCCTTAAGGGGCAAACGTCAAGCGACCGCGCGGGTCACTCCGTCCGCCACACGACGCGGCGGCCCCAGCTTGCGAGGTAATACACGGGCCAGCGCAGCAGGCTCATCCCGGCCACCAGCGTGGCCAGCCCGATCCACGGCCCGTTTTCATAGGTCACGTAGCCCACAAGCGGGATTCCGGCTGCGATCAGCAGGTAGGCACGGGTCCAGTGATTGTCGGAAGACGGGATCATCGCTGCGATGTTCGCGGCCACTGCCCAGAGGCACGCGAGAGTCAATGAGAGCGTCATGGCTCCTACTCCTTTTTGCCCCCGCAGGCGCGATGACTGTGCCTGCATATGCCGGAATGCGCAAGCCTCGGGGCGCAAACGAAGCCGTGAATTGCAACGAAAAAGGGCCCCGCATGGGAGCCCTTCCGTGACGCCGGGCCGGAGCCCCGCGCGTCCATCCATCTGATTTCAAACGCCTATTCCCGGCGTCCAGCGGTCACTTAGCCAGCCGCGCCGCCAGCCCGTTCGCCCAGGCCGAGATCGTGCCCGCGCCAAGGCAGACCACCATGTCGCCCGGCTGCGCCTGCTCGCGGACCAGCCGCTCCAGGTCGTCCTCGTCGCGCAGCGCCCGCGCGTGGCGATGGCCGTGACGCACCAGCCCGGCCACCAGATCGTCGCGCGTCGCGCCCTCGATGGGGGTTTCGCCGGCGGCATAGACTTCTGCGATGGCAACCACGTCGGCCTCGTTGAAGCAGGAGCAGAACTCCTCGAAGTGGTGGTGCAGGCGGGTGTAGCGGTGCGGCTGGTGCACGGCGATGACCCGCCCTTCGGAGGCCTGCCGCGCGGCCTTCAGCACCGCCGCGATCTCCACCGGGTGGTGGCCGTAGTCGTCGATGATCGTGACGCCGTTGACCTCGCCCACCTTGGTGAAACGCCGGTTCACACCGCCGAACGCCGCCAGCGCCGCCCGAATCTCCTCGCCCGTCATGCCAAGGTGACGCGCCACCGCGATGGCGGACAAGGCATTGGAAACGTTGTGATCTCCGGGCATCGGAAGGGTCATTCCCTCGATCACTTCGCCCGAGACCTGGAAGTGCACGTCGAAATGCGCCACGCCCTTTTCGTAGCGCAGCGCCATGGCCCGCACGTCGGCTTGGGCGTTGAACCCGTAGGTCACCACGCGGCGGTCGGTCACGCGGCCGACCAGCGCCTGCACCTCCGGATGATCGGTGCAGCAGACTGCCAGACCGTAGAACGGGATGTTCGACACGAAGTCGTAGAAGCCCTGCCGCAAGTTCTCGATCGAGCCCCAGTGCTCCATGTGCTCCGGGTCGATGTTGGTGACTATGGCAATCGTGGCGGGCAGGCGGTTGAAGGTGCCGTCGCTCTCGTCGGCCTCCACCACCATCCATTCGCCCTGCCCCATCCGCGCGTTGGAGCCATAGGCATGGATGATGCCGCCGTTGACCACGGTCGGATCGAACCGGCCCGCGTCCAGGAGCGTCGCGACCATGGTCGTCGTGGTCGTCTTGCCGTGGGTCCCGGCGATGGCGACGTTCGACTTCAGGCGCATCAGCTCGGCCAGCATCTCGGCGCGGCGCACCACCGGCAGACCGCGGCGCCGGGCCTCGTCCAGCTCCGGGTTGCCCGGCTTGATCGCCGAGGAAATCACAACGACATCAGCCCCTTCGAGGTTGTCGGCCCGCTGGCCTTCGAACACCTTCGCGCCCATGCCGGCCAGCCGTTCGGTGATCTTCGACGCCTTCAGGTCAGAGCCCTGAACGGTGTAGCCGTGGTTCAGCAGAACCTCGGCGATGCCCGACATGCCGATGCCGCCGATCCCCACGAAATGGATCGCGCCCACGTCGCCGGGCAGCTTGGTCGCGCCGGTCATGCAGGCGCTCCGCTCAATGGTCAAATCCTTCATGTCCCGCCTCGTCTTCCTTTTCTTGTGTCCTGTAGCCCGCCAGTTCTTCGACCAGCGCGGCCAGATGTTCCGCCGCTTGCGGTTTCGATACCGACAGGGCCGCCTGCCCCATGCGGATCGCGCCCTGTTCGTCCGTCAGGATCGCCTCGATCGAGTCCTTGAGGCTCTCGATGTTGAGCTGGCTCTCCGGGATGCGGATCGCGGCCCCCGCATCGACCAGCCCCTGTGCGTTCACCGTCTGGTGGTCCCCCGCCGCGACCTTGTAGGGGATCAGGATCGACGGCCGCCCGATGACCGAGATGTCCGCCACCGAAGATGCACCAGAGCGCGAGATCACCAGTTGCGCCTCGCTCATCAGCGCAGGCAGGTCATGAAAGAAGGGCTGCACGTCCGCCTGCACGCCGTTCTCTGCATAGTAGGTGGCGACCCGTTCGCCGTCCTCGTCGCGCGCCTGGTGGCTGACGCGCAGGTTGCGCACCATGTCCAGCGGCATCGCGGCGATGGCCGGGGGCACCACGTCCGACAGGATGCGCGCCCCCTGCGAGCCGCCGATCACCAGCATCGACATCGGGTAGGGCCCCGGCGCGATGTAACCCGCGCCCGCCCGTTCCCGCACGGAGGCGCGCACCGGGTTGCCCACGTGAACGCCTTCGACACCTTCCGGCAGGGCCGTGGGCCAGGTCCCGCAGGCCACCAGGTCGACCTTCTTGGAAAAGATCTCGTTCACCCGGCCAAGGACGCCGTTCTGCTCGTGGATCATGCGCGGCAGCTTCAGAAGCCACGCCGCCGTCAGTGCCGGGATCGACGGGTAGCCGCCGAAGCCCACCACCACGTCGGGCCGGTCGCGCCGCATCTTGCGGACCGCCGAGAGCACCCCGCCCGCGACCTTGAAAGGCACGCCCGCCTTGGCCAGCACATTGCCCCGCGCGAAGGTCGCAGAGGGCACCTGTTCGATCTCGACACCCTCCGGGAAGGCGCCGGTGTAGCGGGCACCGCGGGCGTCGGTGGACAGCTTCACGCGCCATCCGCGGTCCAGCATGATCTCGGCCAGGGCCTGCGCGGGGAACATGTGTCCCCCGGTGCCACCCGCCGCCATGACCAACAAGGGCCGTCGCTCCGCCATCCCGATCTCCTATACGCGTATCCGCGGCCCTTATACCAGCGCCCCGTCTGCGTCCATAACGCCGGGGGCGCCGGGGCGCGGATGTTGCGTTCAGCGCGCGCGGGCGCGCAAGATATCGCCGATTTCACCCTGCGGACGGGCGCGTGTCAGCGCAAGAAGCATCCCCACGGCGATCCCCCCGGCAATCAGGGAGGAGCCGCCGTAGCTGACGAACGGCAGGGTCATGCCCTTCGCCGGCAGGAGCCGCACCGCCACGCCCATGTTGATCATCGCCTGCACGCCGAAGATCGCCGCCAGCCCCGTCCCGGCCAGCCGGATGAAGGGGTCGCGCTCGCGCATCAGCCGGATGAAGCTGCGCACCACGATGGTCGCGTAAAGCGCGAGGATGACCAGCACCATGACAAGGCCGTACTCCTCTGCCGCCACGGCGATGATGAAGTCGGTATGCGCGTCAGGCAGCGACCATTTCACCGTGCCCTCGCCGACACCAACGCCGAAGAAACCGCCTTCGCGGATGGCGTTGGTGGCATAGCCAAGCTGGGTGGTCGGGTCGACTTCGGGGGTCAGGAAGCCGTCGATCCGGCGGGCGAAGTGCTGGGAGGAGTTGTAGGCCAGCGTACCGGCCGCCACCACGAGACCGGCAAGCCCCACCAGCAGCACCATCGGCGCACCGCCCACGAACCACATCACGCCCCAGGCGAAAAGGATCAGCGAGGCCTGACCGAAGTCCGGCTGCATCGCCAGCATCAGCACGATCGTCACCATCATCACGAAGGAATAGAGCCGCCCCGGAGGGCCGCTCAGTTCCTGCCCGGCGGCAAGAAACCATGCCGCGACGATGACGAAGAAGGGTTTCAGGAATTCCGACGGCTGGACGGAGGCGAAGCCGAGGCTGTACCAGCGCACCGCCCCCTTGCCGAAGTCCGTGCCCAGCACCGGCAGGAAGGCCAGCGCCACGAAGCTGATGAGGAAGCCGACCACCGCCAGCCGGCGCACCACGGTCGGCGACATCATCGAGGTCAGCATCATCGCGATCATCGCCAGCCCGCCGAAGAAGGCCTGCCGCTGCACGTAGTGGAACGGATTCAGCCCGTTGCGTTCCGCCAGCGGCACAGAGGCCGCCAGTCCCAGCAGGATCCCGACCGCGAACAGCGTCAGGATGCAGGACAGGCTCCATTTGTCGACCGTGCGCCACCATTTCGGCAGCACGGGTTCGCCGCCCGTGACCGGGACCGCGCCGTAAACCATTTCTGTCATGAGAGCACCGCTCGTCTGTCTCAGGAACGCCCGTTTTTCCGGGTCTGATGGGAAGTGTATCGCAGAAGACATTCCAACTCCAGAAAAATCCCGGTATGGCGGCGCTTCGTGTCAGGGGCGCCGCACAGGCGCGCAGTTCCCCGTCACGCGACTTTGCCCCGGCGCGGTTCCGGGGGTATCTGGGCAGAGAGAAACCGGGAGCGGCGTAGGGAATGGCTGGCGGACGGATGGAATGCAGGGCGCTGGTCCTCGGTGCCGGGGCAGCGGGCATGATGGCCGCCGCCCACGCCGGGCCGGAGGTGATCGTGGTGGATCACGCGAAGGCCCCGGGCGAAAAGATCCGCATTTCCGGCGGCGGGCGCTGCAACTTCACCAACCTCGAGATCGAGCCGCACAAGTTCCTGTCGCAGAACCCGCATTTCTGCAAATCGGCACTGGCGCGCTACACCCAGTGGGACTTTGTCGAGCTGGTCTCGCGCCACGGGATCGCATGGCACGAAAAGACGCTGGGCCAGCTCTTCTGCGACGAGAAGGCGACCCAGATCGTGGCGATGCTGCGGGCCGAGATGGAGAGGGCGGGCGCCCGGCTCTGGCTGCAGACGCAGGTGCTGGACGTGACCCACGCCGACGGCCGCTTCCGCGTGACGCTGGAGAGGGAAGGCCAGAGGGTCGAGGTGATCTCGCCCGTCCTCGTGCTGGCGACGGGGGGCAAGTCCATCCCCAAGATGGGCGCCACGGGCCTCGCCTACGACATCGCCCGGCAATTCGGCCACCAGATGGTGGAGACTCGCCCCGGCCTTGTCCCTTTCACCTTCGACGGCCAGCCGTTTGCGCCGCTGGCGGGTGTCTCCGTCCCCGCTCGGGTGTCCGCCGGGGGCACCTCCTTCGACGAGGCGCTGCTTTTCACCCACCGCGGACTCTCCGGCCCGTCCATCCTCCAGATCAGCAGCTACTGGCGCGAGGGCGAGGCGCTGAGCGTGGACCTCCTGCCCGGCACGGACCTGCCCGCCGTGCTCAAGGCAAAGCGTCAGGAGGCAGGCCGCCGGGCGCTCTCGACTGAACTGTCTGCGCTACTGCCCTCTAAACTCGTGGGTTTCCTGCCGCTGGAGGAACAGCCCGCCATCAACCTGGCCGATCTCTCGGACAAGCGCATCGACGCCCTGGCCGACCGCCTGCACAACTGGCAGCTGAAACCCACCGGCACCGAAGGCTACCGCACGGCAGAGGTCACGCTGGGCGGCATATCCACAGAAGGGCTGGACAGCAAAACGCTGATGTCCAAGCACCTTCCGGGTCTGTACGCAATCGGCGAGGCGGTCGACGTCACCGGCTGGCTCGGCGGCTACAACTTCCAGTGGGCGTGGTCCTCCGCCGTAGCGGCAGGACAGGCCATCGCTGCCGGCGGACGTTAGGCTTTCCCCAGAACCTTCTGGACCTGCGCCACAAAATCCTCGCCGCGCTTTTCGAAGTTGTCGTACTGGTCGAAGCTCGCCGCAGCGGGCGCCAGCAGCACAACCTCTCCGGGCTGCGCATCCTCTGACGCGCGCGCCACGGCCTGCTCCATCGTGCCGCAGAGCTCCGCTTCGACGCCGCCCAGTTGCAGGGCAAATCCCTCCGGTTCACGTCCGATCACGTAGGCCTTCGCCACGTGGCCCAGCCCCGGCGCCAGCGCCGCAAGCCCGCCTTCCTTCATCAGCCCGCCGCAGACCCAGCGGATGCGGTCGAAGGCCAGCAGTGCCTTCAGCGCGGAATCCACGTTCGTCGCCTTGGAATCGTTGACGAAGACCACCCCGCCCGCCTCGGCGATGCGCTGCGACCGGTGCGGCAGACCGGCAAAGGACCGCAGCCCCGCCTCGATCTCGCGCGGGCCGAGGCCCAGCGATCGGCAGGCCGCCCAGGCGGCGCAGGCGTTCTGGTGGTTGTGTGCGCCGGGCAGCCCGGACACGTCGCGCAGGTCGACGGATGCGATCTGCCGCCCCTTGCGCCATTCCGCCAGGAACCCCTTGCGGGCAAAGACCATCCAGCCCGGCCCCGTCAGCTTCTGCGTCGCCACCCGGATCACCCTGTCGTCGGCGCGCCCCTCGGCCAATTGCCCCGCCAGGAACTGCCCCTCGATCTCGTCCACGCCGATCACGCAGCGGTCCGGTCCGCCCTCCGCAAAGAGCCGCCGCTTGGCCGCGAAATAGCCGCCAAGACCGGCGTGCCGGTCGAGGTGATCGGGCGAGAGGTTGGTAAAGACCGCCACGTCCGGGGTCAGCGCCCGCGCCAGCTCCGTCTGGTAGGACGACAGCTCCAGCACCACGACGCCGCCATCCTCCGGCGGATCGATGTCCAGCACGCCGCGCCCGATGTTGCCAGCCAACTGGCTGCTGCGGCCGCTGGCCGTCAGGATGTGGTGGATCAGCGCCGAGGTCGTCGACTTGCCGTTCGACCCGGTCACGGCCACCACGCGCGGCGGACGTTCGAAGCTGTCGAAATCCGCGCCGATGGAGCGGAAGAAAAGACCTATGTCGTTGTCGACCGGCACACCCGCCTTCAGCGCCGCGGCCGTCGCCGGGTTGGGCGCGGGATAGAGGTGCGGGATACCGGGCGAGGTGACAAGGCAGGCCACGTCGTCGAAGGCGCCCTCCCGGGTCAGCTCGCGCACGGCGAAGCCTTCCGTTTCCGCTGCCTCGCGCGCCCGGGGGGTGTCGTCCCAGACCACCACCTGCGCACCGCCCTCACGCAGCGCCCGCGCCGCGGCCAGACCGGACCGTCCCAGCCCGAGAACCGCGACGGTCGCACCTTCAAACCCTTGAACAGGTATCATCTTACGCTCCCAGAGAGGCCACGGGCGGCCCGAGGAAGAGGCCGCAGGCCGATGACGAGACAGCCTGCGCGCGCGGCACGCGCGCCCCTTTGCGTCAACGCACTTTCAGCGTCGCGAGGCCGATGATGGCGAGGATCAGCGAGATGATCCAGAAGCGGATCACGATGGTCGGCTCCGCCCAGCCCTTCTTTTCGTAGTGGTGATGGATCGGCGCCATCAGGAACACCCGCTTGCCCGTCCGCTTGAAGTAGAGCACCTGGATGATGACGCTCAGCGCCTCCACCACGAACAGCCCGCCGACGATGCCCAGCACGATCTCGTGCTTGGTCGCCACGGCAATCGCCCCCAGCGCCCCGCCCAGGGCGAGCGACCCGGTGTCGCCCATGAAGACCGCCGCCGGCGGCGCGTTGTACCACAGGAAACCGAGGCCCCCGCCGACCACCCCCGCGGCAAAGATCAGGATCTCGCCGGTGCCGGGCACGTAGTGCACGTCGAGGTACTCGGTAAAGTCGACCCGGCCAACCGCATAGGCGATGATCCCCAGCGTCGAGGTCGCGATCATCACCGGCATGATCGCGAGCCCGTCCAGCCCGTCCGTCAGGTTCACGGCGTTGGCCGCGCCCACGATCACGAACATCGCGAAGGGGATGAACAGGAAGGACATGTTGATCAGCGTGTCCTTGAAGATCGGCAGGGCCAGCTGATAGCTCAGTTCGGTAGGGTGATAGGCCGCGGCCCAGAACCCGGCGATCCCGGCGATGATGAAGCCGAGGAGCAGACGCACCCTGCCCGGCACACCGGCCGAGTTCTGCTTCGACACCTTGGCGTAGTCGTCGGCAAAGCCGATGGCCGCAAAGGCCATGGTGACGAACAGCACGATCCACACGAACGGGTTGTCGAGCCGTGCCCAAAGGAGCGTCGAGGTCACCAGCGCGCCGATGATCAGCAGCCCGCCCATCGTCGGCGTGCCCGCCTTGACGAAGTGGCCCTCCGGCCCGTCGGTACGGATCGGTTGCCCCTTGCCCTGCCGCTTGCGCAGCACGTTGATCAGCGGAAGCCCGAAGAGGAAGCCGAAGACCAGCGCGGTCAGAAAGGCCCCACCGGCCCGGAATGTGATGTAGCGAAACAGGTTGAACAGATCGCCGCCGTCACTGAGTTCGGCCAGCCAGTAAAGCATGCTTGGTCCTCTCAACCGTCCATGTCTGCGGGGGCTTGGCGCATTTTCCGGATGGCGTCAACCACGCGTCCCAGCCCCATCGAAAGCGATCCCTTGGCTAACACCACGTCACCCGCGTCGAGGTCGCGGGCCACGCGTTCGGCCATCTTGTCGCTCGTCTCGGTCCAGTGTCCGCGCTTCTCGCGCGGCAGCTTCAGCCACAGCGCGCGCATCAGCGGACCCACACAATGCACGAGGTCGATCTTCTCGATCCACGGGCTGTTGGCCAGCGCCTCGTGCAGGGCGATTTCCTGTGCCCCCAGTTCCTTCATGTCGCCCAGGTAGGCGATCCGGCGGCCCTTGTCGCGGCGGCCCACGTGGTCATGCGTCTCGGCCGCGGCCAGCACCTCCAGCGCGGCACCGAGGCTCGCGGGGTTCGAATTGTAGGCGTCGTCGATCAGTTCCAGCGTCAGCCTGTCGTCAACGCGGTCCAGCCGGATGCGTTCGCGCAGCCCGCGGCCGGCGCCTGCGTTCCAAAGGGCCAGAGCATTGATCGCCAGCGCCCGGTCCAACCCAAGGGCCGAGATCACCGCGATGGCGCCCATCGCGTTCATCGCGAAATGCCGCCCCGGCACCATGACCTTGAACAGCAGCGGCACGCGCCACGCCCGGCCCGTCGCCACCGTGCAGGCGTCCATCACCTGCACCGAGGTCAGCCGGTGGTGGTTGCCCGCCGCCTCGCCGAAGGAGATCGACCGCCGCGCCGTCTCTGCCGCCTTGTCGCGCAGGATCGGGCTCACCGCGAGGTCGCCGTTGTAGATCGCGATCCCGCGCGGCTCCAGCCCCTCGAAGATCGACGCCTTTTCCCGTGCGATCCCTTCGAGGTTCTCGAAGGCGGCAAGATGCGCGGGCGCGACGATGGTGACCATGGCCACATGCGGCCGGGCCATGCGGGCCAGCGGCGCGATTTCCCCGGGATGGTTCATGCCGATCTCGATCACCGCGAAATCGGCGTCCTTCGGCATCCGCGCCAGCGTCAGCGGAACGCCCCAGTGGTTGTTGTAGGACTTCTCGGCGGCATGCACCGTGCCCTGCGCCGACAGGACCGTGCGCAGCATCTCCTTGGTGGAGGTCTTGCCGACCGATCCGGTCACCGCCACGACGCGGCCCGCGAACCGCGCGCGCGCAGCTTTGCCCAAAGCTTCAAGTCCGGTCTGCACGTCATCGACCAGCAACAGCTTTTCGGGGTTGTCCACACCCTCGGGAATCCGGCTGACCAGTGCCGCCGCCGCGCCCTTCTCCAGCGCCTGCGCGACGAAGTCGTGCCCGTCCCGCGCCGCCTTCAGCGCCACGAACAGATCGCCCGGTTCGATGGTGCGCGTGTCGATGGACACGCCCGAAACCTGCCAGTCGGATGCCACGCGTCCGCCGGTGGCCGCCGCCGCCTCTGCCGCCGTCCAGAGCATCAGAGCCCCTTTCCGTCCAGCGCCGACACCGCAACGCTGGCCTGTTCCGCGTCGTCGAAGGGATAGACCGTGTCGCCTACGATCTGGCCGGTCTCGTGCCCCTTGCCGCAGATCAGCAGCGCGTCGCCCGGTCCCAAGGCATCGACGCCGCGCAGGATCGCCTCTGCCCGGTCGCCCACTTCCAGCGCCTCCGGCGCGCCCTCCATGACCATGGCGCGGATCGATGCCGGGTCTTCGGAGCGCGGGTTGTCGTCGGTCACGATCACGCTGTCGGCGAACTCGGCCGCGGCCTGCCCCATCAGGGGCCGCTTGCCCGTGTCGCGGTCGCCGCCCGCGCCGACGATGGCCACGAGGCGACCCATGACGTGCGGGCGCAGCGCCTGGATCGCCGTCGCCACCGCATCGGGCGTGTGGGCGTAATCGACAAAGACCGCCGCGCCGTTGTCGCGCATCGCCGCCAGTTGCATCCGTCCGCGCACCGTCCCCAGCAGCGGCAGCACGTCGAACACGTCGTCCGGGTCGCCGCCGCAGGCGATGACCAGACCCGCTGCCAAGAGCACGTTCTCCGCCTGGAAGCCGCCGATCAGGCCAAGCCGCTCCTGCCGAACCTCGCCTTCAAAGCTCAGCCGGATCTCCTGCCCCGTGGCGTCAAAGCGCTGCGCCTCGAGGCAGATGTCCGCGGCTTCGCGACCGACGGTAAGAACCTCCTGCCCGCGCGCCCGGGCAATCGCCACCATGTCGACGCCGCGCGGGTCGTCGATGTTGATGACGGCCACTCCATCCTCCGGCAGGACGCGGGCGAAAAGCCCCGCCTTCGCGGCAAAGTAGTCCTCGAAGCTCGTGTGATAGTCGAGGTGATCCTGCGTGAAGTTCGTGAACCCCGCCGCCATGAGTTGCACCCCGTCGAGCCGCCGCTGCGACAGACCGTGGGACGAGGCCTCCATCGCGGCGTGGGTCACGCCCGCCTCTGCCGCGCCGGCCAGCATCCGATGCAGGGTGATCGGCTCCGGCGTGGTGTGCTTCAGCGGTGCGCTCCAGTCTCCCTCGACGCCCGTGGTGCCGACATTGACCGCGCGCAGACCCAGCTCCTGCCAGATCTGCCGCGTGAAGGTCGCCACCGAAGTCTTTCCGTTTGTTCCGGTAACCGCCACCATGGTCTCCGGCTGCGCGCCGAACCACAGGGCGGATGTATAGGCCAGCGCCTGCCGCGGATCTTCGGCCACGATCAGCGCCGCGTCGGCCCCACCCAGCACATCCGCGGCGATCTTCGCCCCGGCCGCATCGGTCAGCACCGCCCCCGCGCCCATCCGCAGCGCGTACTGGATGAATTCGGCCCCGTGGACGCGCGTGCCCGGCAGGGCAGCGAACAGGTAGCCCTCCCGCACATCGCGGCTGTCGACCGCGAGGCCGGTGACCTTCACGTCACGCCCGCCCCGGGCCGTCAGGCCAAGGTCCCGAAGGCTTTTCACCACTGTCCCGTCAGACGACATCTCAGATTTCCCGGCTTTTCGCTGGCACATTATCCCTGCCCCGGCGGTTGCCAGCTCCCTAGTCCGAGGCACTCATGCTGACGTCCAATTGCCCCGTTTCGTAGTCCGGACGCAAGCCCAACAGCGGCGCAATCCTGCCGATCATCTCGGCCGCGACCGGCACTGCCGTCCAGCCCGCGGTGCGGCGCGGCTTCGACCCGGAGGTCTCCACCGGCTCGTCCAGCGTCACGACCAGCACGTACTTCGGATCGTTGGCCGGAAAGATCGACGCGAAGGTGTTGATGTTCTTGTCCTTGTAGTAGCCGCCACCGTTTTCCTTGGGCTTCTCCGCCGAGCCGGTCTTGCCGCCGACGTGGTATCCGGGCACCTCCGCGAAGGAGGCCGTGCCGTCCTCGCTTGCCACGACCTGCCGCAGCATGTGCAGCGCGTCCTGCGCCACGTCCTTCCTCAGGATCACGTCCTGGTAGCGCGGGCCGGACTGCTTCAGCAGCGTCGGCTTCACGATGTGCCCGCCGTTGGCGATGGCCGCATATCCGGCCGCAAGGTGCAGCGGCGTCGTGGAAATCCCGTGACCGTAGGAAATCGTCACCGCCGACAGGTCGGTCCAGCGCGACGGCCAGAGCGGCTTGCCCCCGGAGGCCTCTACGATCTCCAGCGGCGTGGCATCGAACAAGCCCATGGCCTTCAGGAACTCCTGCTGGCGGGTCGGGCCGATGGCCAGTGCCAGCTTGCCCGTGCCGCGGTTCGACGACTTCACGATGATCTTCTCGACCGTCAGCTTCCCGTAGTTGTGGTTGTCGAACTCGCCGATCCGGTGGCCGCCGACCTTGAAGGGAGGCGCGGTGTCGATCACCGACTGCGCGGTGACGAGCCCAAGCTGCATGGCCTGCGCCGCCGCGAAGATCTTGAAGGTGGAGCCCAGCTCGTACACCCCCTGCACCGCGCGGTTGAACAGCGGCGAGTCGGACGGGCGCCCCTGGGTCGGCGGGCGCGGACGGTCGTTCGGATCGAAGTCCGGCAGCGACACGATCGACAGAACCTCGCCGGTGTGCACGTCCATCAGCACCGATGCCGCGCCCCTGGCGTTCATCAGCTTCATGCCGGCGTCCAGCACTTCCTCGGCCGCCGCCTGCACAGTCAGGTCGATGGACAGCGTCAGCGGCACGCCCTCGCGGCCCGGGTCGCGCAGCTCCTTGTCAAAGAACTTCTCGATCCCCGCCGTGCCGATCACCTCGGCGGAATGCACGCCTTCGGCCCCGAAGGAGGCGCCGCCCAGAACGTGCGAGGCCAACGCGCCATTGGGGTAAAGCCGCATCTCGCGCGGGCCGAACAGAAGACCGGGCTCGCCGATATCATGCACCGCCTGCATCTGCTCCGGGCTCAGTTTCTTCTTCACCCACAGGAACTTGCGCTTGGGGTCCATGAACCGCTTGGCCATTTTCTCGCCGTCGAGATCGGGGAAGATCTCGGCCAGCCGCAGCGCCGCCCGCTCCGGGTCGATCATCTGGTTGGGATGGGCGTACAGCGAATGCGTCGACATGTTCGTCGCGAGGATGCGGCCGTGACGGTCCACGATGTCGGCGCGGCTCGCGATGATCGACGCCCCCGACGCCTGGGCCCGCGGCTCTTCCGGCTCCGACGCCGACAACATGCCCATGCGCGCCCCGATCACGGCGTAGGCGCAGAAGAACATCATCGCCAGCACCAGAAGGCGGCCCTCGGCCCGCAGGCGCATCCTGTCGCGCATCGCCTCGTGGCGGATGCGGCGGTTTTCCTTCTCGATGGCGTCGGGGTTCTCGCCCTTGCGGCGGGCTTCGAGAATGCGCGCCAACGGGCGCAGCGGCACGCGTGTCATGGGTTGGTCGCTCCCCTCGTGGTGACTTCCTCGACCCCGTCCAGGGTCAGCTCCGGCGGCAGCGGATAGGCCACCTGCACGATCAGCCCGAACTGGTCGGGGCGCAGGGCCAGAAGCTGCAGCTTGTCGAAGTTCATTTCGGCAAGGTCGCGCAGACGGTCGGGGCGGTTGAGATAGGCCCACTCCGCCCGCAGGATCGACAGCCGTTCGCGCGCGGCGCCGATCTCGCGGCGCAGTCCCGCGACATGGTCCAGTTCGTCCTGCGTCTGGTAGTTCTCGCGGTAGGCCCAGTAGCCCGAGCCGATCACCGCCAGCGCCGAAAGGATGAACAACAGCGTCCGCATTTCAGTTTTTCCCCTTGGAAGTCGCGCCCTTGAGCATGGGCATGGCAATCTCGTCCGCCTCGACAGCCTCGGCGGGCAGGTCGGTGCGGCGCGCCACCCTGAGCTTGGCCGAGCGGGCACGCGGGTTCGCCGTCAATTCGTCCGCGTCCGGCCCGACGGCCTTGCGGGTGACGATCTCGAACGGCGCCTCGGCCTCGGGCGTCTCGGTGGCATAACGGTTGACGTGGCGCTTCTTCTCGCCGTGCAGTTGCAGGAAGCGCTTCACCATGCGGTCCTCGACCGAATGGAAGGTGACGACCGCCAGCATGCCGCCGGGCTTCAGAACCCGCTCCGCCGCCATCAGCCCCTGCCACAGCGCCTCGTACTCGGCGTTCACCGCGATCCTCAGCGCCTGAAAGCTGCGGGTGGCCGCATGGGCCTGCCCCGGCTTGGTGCGTCCGATCGTGCGTTCGATCAGCCCGGCCAGCTCCAGCGTCGTCGAGAACGGGCGATGCTCCACGATCCGGCGTGCAATCCGGCGCGACTGCCGCTCTTCACCGTATACATAAAGAACGTCCGCCAGCTCACTCTCGGGCAAGTCGTTTACAAGATCGGCCGCGGTCGGCCCCGCCTGCCCCATCCGCATGTCGAGCGGCCCGTCCCGCATGAAGGAGAAGCCACGCTCGGCCAGGTCGAGCTGCATTGAGGACACGCCAAGATCCAGCACGACACCATCGACGCTCTCGGCCACCTTGTCCATATTGCAGAAATTTTCCCGAACAAGGGAGATGGCCGGCCAGTCGCCCAGCCACCCTGCGGCCATCTCATGTGCCAGCGGATCGCGATCGATGCCGATGACACGTTCCGCCCCGGCCTCCACCAGACCGCGCGCATAACCGCCCGCGCCAAAGGTCCCGTCGATCCAGACACCGCTGACCGGCGCGACCTCTCGCAGCAGCGATGCCAGCAGGACGGGAACGTGCGGTGCCTCCCCCTGGATGCGCTCCGCGGCCGCCATTTACAGCCCCGCCCCGTCCAGCAATTGCGCCGGGTCGAAATCGTCCGGCAGCTCGTCGAGGTAGTTCTCGGTCTGCGCCAGTTCCTCCGCCTCGTAGGTGGCGGGCTCCCAGATCTGGAAGGTATCGACGTTGGAGGCAAAGTAGGCCTCGTCGCTGATGCCGATCTTGGCACGCAGCTTGGCGGGCAGCACGATGCGTCCGGTCTCGTCGACACTGGTGGTCATGGACTGGGTGGAATAGAGCCGCTCCAAGAGCTTGCGGTCCCGCGAACCGCGCGTCATCGCCGAGATCTTGTCCTCGACCGCCTCCATCTCCTGAATGGTGTAACATTCCAGGTACTTGCGGCGGTGGTCGCCGTAGACGATGACGAAGTTCGGGTTCAGGCCCTCGGTCCATTCGGGGTCGCCCTGCTCGAGGACACGGCGAAACGAGGCCGGTATCGAGACCCGCCCCTTCGTATCGACCTTGTGTCGACTCTCGCCTCTGAACCTCAGCCTGCGGCCCACTGCCCTCGGCCCTCCAAGCCCCCCTTAAACGTAAATGCGGCGGGTTGATCTGCTGCCACTGATCAACCCGCCGCTGACCCGCATCGCGGGTGTCTCCGACTGCGCGCGCCACCTGGGGGGATGTCTGCTCGCCCGCGCGCCGGATCTCTTTGTTCACGAAGAAAGCGGGCGCCTGTATGAAACCTGCTATTGTTGTTTTTGGAGTTCGGTGTGAGGTCGTTTGCGCCTCGTTTGCCCGTCTCTCTTCGTGTGAGTTAGGTTTGCCATGGGAATTCATGGGTGGCAACAGGAATTCGCGGCAACCGCGCCCTTCATCTGGTGCGCGGGACCTCTGCCGAACAAGATTTAGTGCCGATTTTGGCCACATTCTTGCCCGATCTGGTATGGATGCGCGGAACATCCAACTAGATGTAGGCAGATCTGGCGCCCCAAATTTTTTCCCATGATTTCCCACCGGACTGGCAGGACGCATGGGATGTGGGTCATATTTACCACAATTCAGGGCGAGATATACGCTCTTATCCACAGGGAATCATCTCACCTCGCCGTGAATCACCGCGACTCGGCCAATTTCAGCCGAGTCGCCCGTGACGGATTCGGCGGAGCCACCCCTCTCCCATCCATTCCCATGCGAAACCGCCCATGCTGTCCCACGCCATCCCGCGGGACGCTCGTCTTGACCCTCCCGGCACGCTCCTAGATACCGGGCGCAAAGGAGGCCCCATGACGACGCCCCGCATCACCGACAGCCATTGCCACCTCGATTTCCCGGACTTCGCGGACAGCCGGCCCGACGTCATCGCCCGCGCGCTGGACGCCGGCGTGCACCGGATGGTCACGATCTGCACGAAGCTCGCGAACGAACCCGCGGTCCGCGCCATCGCCGAGGACAACGACGCCGTGTTCTACGCGGCGGGCGTCCATCCCATGAACGCCGCCGACCACCCGCCCGTCACCACCGGGATGCTGGTGGACATGGCGAAGCACCCGAAGTTCGTGGGCATCGGCGAAACCGGCCTCGACTACCATTACACGGCCGAAAGCGCCGAGATCCAGAAACGGAGCCTGCGCACCCATATCGAAGCGGCGCAGGAAACCGGCCTGCCGCTGATCATCCACGCGCGCGCCGCCGACGACGACATGGCCCGCATCCTGACCGAAGGCTACCGCGCCGCTCCTTATACCTGCGTGATGCACTGCTTCTCGTCCTCCGCCGAGCTGGCAAAGGCCGCACTCGACCTCGACTTCTACCTCTCGATGTCCGGGATCGCCGCCTTCCCCAAAAGCCAGGAGCTGCGCGACATCTTCGCCGCGGCCCCGCTCGACCGCATCCTCGTGGAAACCGACAGCCCCTACCTCGCGCCGCCGCCCTACCGCGGCAAGCGCAACGAACCGGGCTACGTCGTGCACACCGCCGAAAAGGGCGCCGAGGTCTTCGGCCTCTCCTACGAGGAGTTCGCGGCCCGGACAGAGGCCAACTTCGACCGCCTCTTCGCCAAGGCCGCGGCGTGGCAGCGCGAACCGGCCCGGGAGGCGCGTGCATGAGCGCGACGCTGCGCTTCACCATCCTCGGCTGCGGATCGTCGGGCGGCGTGCCGCGCCTCGGCGGGCACTGGGGCGACTGCGACCCGGCCAACCCGCGCAACCGCCGCCGCCGCTGTTCGCTGCTGGTGGAACGGACCACGCCCGACGGCACCACCTGCGTGCTGATCGACACCAGCCCCGACATGCGCGAACAGCTTCTCGACGCCCGCGTGGGCCACCTCGACGCCGTGGCATGGACCCACGCGCACGCCGACCATACCCACGGGCTCGACGACCTGCGCCAGATCGTCTTCAACACCCGCAAGCGCCTCGACGTCTGGGCCGACGGCGACACCCAGAACGACCTGATCGCGCGCTTCGGTTACGCCTTCGTCCAGCCCGAAGGCTCGCCCTACCCGCCGATCCTCAATCTGCACACCATCGACGGCGCCTTCACCATCGAGGGCGCGGGCGGCGCCATCACCCTGACCCCCTTCAAGGTCAACCACGGCAGCATCGACGCGCTGGGGTTCCGCATCGGCGACCTCGCCTACCTGCCGGACGTGATCCGCATCCCCGAGGACGCCTGGCCGCATCTCGAGAACCTCGACTGCTGGATCCTCGACGCCCTGCGCCGCACGCCGCATCCCACGCACGCCCATCTCGACCTCGCGCTCGAATGGATCGCGCGGGCCGCGCCGAAGCGCGCCGTCCTGACCAACATGCACATCGACCTCGACCACGACACCGTGGCCGACGAGACGCCCGCGCACATCACACCGGCGCACGACGGCATGACCATCAGCTATGCCGTCTGACTGTCGCCAGACGCGCACCCCGTTCCCGGCGCAGCCCGATACCCTTCATCTTGGCCCCAAATACCTCCGCCGGAGGCACCCGGCCCCACCGGCGGCACGAGGCCCGCAACTCCGGTATCCGGCCAAACCGGCGCGCCACCGCGACGCGCCAAGCGCGGCGCAACCCCGCACCCCACACATCGCATCCTCTTGCCGACGCCCGGGCGTTGCCGCATGATTTCCGGACTTTCCTGACCATGTTCGCCCTTCTCAGCGTCATCCTGCCTGTCTTCCTCGTCATCGCCGCGGGCTATCTCGCCGCGTGGAAGGGCGGGTTCGGCGACACCGCCGTCGACGGGCTGATGAAGTACACCCAGCAATACGCCATCCCCTGCCTGCTGTTCCGCGCGCTCTGGACGCTGGACCTCGGGCCCGAGATCGACCCCCTCATCCTCGTCTCCTTCTACACCGGCTCGGTGACCTGCTTCACCGTGGGCCTGCTCGCCGCACGCTTCATCTTCCGCCGCGACTGGGAAGACTGCGTGGCCATCGGCTTCTGCTGCCTCTTCGCCAACTCCGTCATGCTGGGCCTGCCGATCACCGAGCGCGCCTTCGGCACCGATGCGCTGGCCGCCAACTACCTCATCATCGCGCTGCACTCGCCGATCTGCTACGGCATCGGCATCACCGCGATGGAGATCGTGCGCGCCCGCAGCGCCGGCACACCGAACTCGAAACTGCCCGCGATGGTGGTGCGCGCGATGTTCCGCAACGCGCTGGTCATCGGCATCGTGCTCGGGCTCTTCGCCAATCTCGCCAGCCTGCAACTCCCCGCGGTCATCACCGATGCGCTCGACATGATGATCCGCTCGGCGCTGCCCGCCGCGCTCTTCGGCATGGGCGGGGTGATGTTCCGCTACAGGCCGCAGGGCGACTTCCGGGTGATCGCGATGATCTGCGCCGTCTCGCTGGTGCTGCACCCGGCGATCACCTGGACGATGGGCACGCTGACCGGCATCTCCACCGGCGCCTTCCGCTCTGCGGTGCTGACCGCGGCCATGGCGCCGGGCATCAACACCTACGTCTTCGCCAACATGTACGGCCGCGCCCGCCGGGTCGCGGCCTCGGGCGTGCTCTTCGCCACCCTGCTTTCGGTGCTGACCGCCGCCGTCTGGCTGGCACTTCTGCCCTGAAACAGTCACAACACGTGAGCAATGCGCATGGCCCAGCCGGGCAATGCGCCCCCAAAATACGAAAGACAGGACGACCATGGCCCGCAGGAACACCACGCTCGGCATCTTCTTCATGCTGGTCTTCTGCGCCTTCGCGCCGGTCATGGATGCCTCGGCCAAGGCCACCCCGGTCGAGGTCCCCGTCACCCAGATCCTCGCCTTCCGCTTCGGCATTCAGGTGCTGCTGCTCTACCCGCTGGTGATGGCGCTTTCGCTGCCCTCCCGCACCACCGGCCGGGAAGTCGTCTTCCACCTCGCCCGCGCCGCCACGCTGACGCTGGCGACCTACTGCTTCTTCACCGCGCTGCGCTACATGCCGGTGGCCGACGCCATCGCGATCTTCTTCGTCTCTCCCTTCATCGTGACGCTGCTGGGCGCGCTCTTCCTGAAAGAGCCGATCGGCTGGCGCCGCAGCCTGGCCAGCCTCGTGGGCTTCGGCGGCGCGCTGCTGGTCATCCGGCCCAGCTTTGCCGACCTGGGCGTCGTGGCGCTCTTGCCGCTCGCCACCGCGCTGATGTTCGCGATCTACATGCTGCTGACCCGGGCCATGTCGCAGCGTGCGCACCCGCTGGTGCTGCAGGCCCACACCGCGCTCGCGGCCAGCCTGATGACCATCCCGCCCATGCTGCTGCTCGACGGCACGGGCCTCACGTATTTCGACCCGGTCTGGCCCAGCCCCTACGCCTGGATGACCCTCATCGCGGTCGGCACCGTCGCCACGATCTCCCACGTCTTCCTGACCTTTGCGCTGCGGCTGATCCCGGCGGGGACCGTCGCCTCGCTGCAGTATTTCGAGATCGTCGGCGCCACCATCGTCGGCTTCCTGATATTCGGAGACTTCCCGACCCCGCTCACCTTCCTCGGGATCGCGATCATCATCGCCTCCGGGCTTTACAACATCGCGCGCGAAAGCCGCCTGTCGGAGATCCCCGAACGCGCCGCCCCCCCGCCGCCGTAGGCCCGCCGCCTCCGGGCGCCCCGCGGGATGGCGGGTGGGGCGATGCGCAAAGCGCGAGCGTCCGGGTGAAACCCGGCCCACCCGGCATCCCGGCGAGCATCCGTCTGGACCTCCCGCGCGGCCGCACTTAGGGTCGCCGCATGTCCAGTGATCGCCCCCTTCTCGGCATCGGTCTGATGCTCGCCTTCTGCCTGCTCGCCCCCTTCGGCGACGCGCTTGCCAAGCTTCTCGGCCCGCACTTGTCGGTCGGCCAGATCACCACCCTGCGCTTCGCCGCGCAGGCCATCGTGCTGGTCCCCCTGTCGATCGCTCTGCGCCGGTCATGGCGGATGAGCGCGGCGACCTTCGGCCTCCTCTTCCTGCGCACGCTGATGCACATCGCCGGGATCGCGCTGGTGGTGACCTCTCTCCTGTACCTGCCGCTCGCCGACGCCATCGCCATCGCCTACGTGATGCCCTTCATCGCCCTGCTGCTGGGTCACCTGTTCCTGGGGGAAACCGTCGGCCCGCACCGGCTGGCCGCCTGCGTCGCGGGCTTCGGCGGCACCCTCCTCGTCCTGCAGCCCGCCTTCGCCGACGTGGGCGCGCCCGCGCTGATCCCGCTGGGCGTGGCGCTCGTCTTCTCGATCTACATGCTGCTCAGCCGCCAGCTCGGCAGCCGCCTCGACCCGATCGCGCAGCAGGCGGCGGCGGCGCCCATCGCGCTGGCCATCCTGATCCCGCTCATGGCGCTCACCCCCGAAAGCATGACGCAGACCAGCTGGATCGATCCGACACCGCAGCTCTGGGGGCTGATCGCGCTCATGGGGCTGGTCGGCAGCACCGCGCACCTGACCATGTCCTGGGCGCTCAAGTACGCCCCGGCCAGCACGCTCGCTCCGATGCAATACCTCGAGATTCCCTTTGCCGCCTTTGTCGGCTACCTGATCTGGGGTGACCTGCTCGGGCCGCTGGCCACGCTGGGCGTCGCCATCACCATCGCATCGGGCCTTTACGTCGTCATGCGCGAGCGGGCCACCGCGGCGCGCGCTCCAGCCCCGAAACCAGTGCATTCAGGTGCGCCACCGACAGGATAAGCAGCATCGACGGGGTGGCGAAGGTCAGGCGCACCGGACCCACCGCCTCGTTCGAGGTGCCCACGGCCCCGCCGGGGCGAAAGTGCAGCCCCTCCAGCGGCCAGCGCAGCCCCTCGGACAGCCCGCCCGCTTCTGCCATCGGGAACAGCGACACGCGCTCCCCCGGCCCGAGGTCCAGCGTCAGGTCCGGCGGGCACAGGCAGACCACGTCCTCCGGCCCGACCAGCACGCACCGCCGGTCCGGCCGCCGCACCAGCACGTTGATCGCCGCAAGCTGATGGTCCAGCCGCGCGCCCAGAAACCCGTAGCCCAGCACCAGCGGCGCCTCGATATGGCGCAGGCACTTGTCGAAATCGGTGCTGTCCTGTTCCGTGATCGGACGCAGCACACCCGGTGCAAGCTGGGTCTGGATGTCGCCTGAAAGGGAGTCCATGTCGCCGAAGACCGCCTCCGGCATATGGCCCAGACGCAGCACGCGTTCGGCACCACCGTCCGCGGCCACGACCGGATTGTTGCCGGAAAGTGCAACCGCCAGAGCGTCATCATGGCACTCTCCACCGCCCACCAGCACGACTGGCCCGGAACTTTCAACAATTTTAGTCTTCATGTACGCTTAATGGCCTTCTGGGAAACAGATCACAATCTGGTCACGAAATGATACTCTTAACGGCGCAGATTCGGTCAGCTTTGGCCCGGGTGATCGTGGTAAACGCACTGTTGCATACCGAATGAAAGTGAGCAGCACATGGTGAGTTCGAGCAAAATCCTTACGGTTTCTTACGGCACCTTCTCCTGTACGGCCGAAGGTTTCGAGGATCCGCTCGCCGTGGTGAAGGACACGACACACTTCTTTCGCGGTGTCGTCAACGCCGACCGCTTCTTCGGGGCCGAACCTCCACAGTTCGATCCGGAACTCGCGACAGAGATGATGCGCGCCCGGCTCGCCGCCGAGGGACAGGAAGGCACGCTCACCCTCGGGTCCGCGGCGGCCGCCTCTTCCGGTGCGCTGGCTGCCGCCCTCGCCGCCGGCCCTGCCCGCGCCGCGACACATCAGGCCGAGGCCTTGGACGACGACCGCGACAGCGCCGGTCTTCTGCCCGACGACGACACGATCGAGGCGACCGCCGTTCTGACCGAACGCACCGTCGACCTCGAACAAACGGACATGACCGGCGCTGCATCCGGGATCATGGACCACACGGCGGCCTCGCCCGCCCCGGAGGTCTCCGCGCCTGCTCCGCGGACCTCCCCCTCTGAAAGCGTGGCGGCCAAGCTCGACCGCATCCGCGCCGTGGTGGCCAGCACCGCCGCCGCCGAAGATGCCCGCGCCGCAGCCGCCGCGCAGGACGCCGAAGCCGAAAAGGCCGATGACGCGCCAGAACCCATCACAGGTTTCGAGGACGAGCCCGCCTTCGTCTCCGAAGTCGAGCTGGAGCCCCACCTCGACGCCGATGAGGTGCCGGACACCGCCGACGCGGTGGAAGACACGCACGTCATGGCCGAGGAGGACGCGGCAGAGGACGACAGCACAGATCCGGAGGAGGCAGCCGCCTTCGACGCGACCGATGACCTGGCGGACGACCTGTCCGAACCGGAGGTTGCCGGGGAAGAGACCTACGACGACGACATCGAGGACGTCGACGACGACGCCCTCTCGGCCCTTCTGGGTGAACTGGAAAGCGACTCCCGCGGCACCGCCGTCTTCTCCGACAAGTCCCTGGCCGACGACATGTCCGCCGCGCCGGTCTCCGAACCGATGGACGACAGCGTCTTTGCCGACAGCATCGCCAGCCTGCTGGGCGAATCCGCCGAAGACGAGGACGACGACGACACGCTCGCCGCCGATCCCTCCATCGCCGCCGCCCTCGCCGGTCTCCACGCCTATGACGAGGACGACGAGGATGAGGCCGTCACCGACGAAGACGCGGCCTACGACGACACGGACGACACCGACACCCCCTACGCCTCCGCCGATGTCGACAACGTCTTTGCCGAGGACATGGCCGACGAACCGCAGGACGAACCGGCGCCGCAGCCCCGCGCCCGCGTGGTGAAGGTCAAGCGCGCCGATTTCCTGCGCGCGGTCGAGGCCGGCCACATCGAAGAGGTCGAGGACGAAGACGACGAGGACACCGCAGCCGCACCGCCGGCAGTCCCGATGTCCGACCTCAGCACCCTCTCGCCCGAGGAAGAGGAAGAACTCGCCCGCGAACTCGCAGCGGTGAAGGCCGAACTCACCGGCGAATTCGACGACTGGGACGAAGAGGACGACGAGACCCACAGCGCCGCGCTGGCAACCGCCGCCACGGCGCTGCCCGAGGACGAGGACGACAGCTGGGACGCCCCCTACGCCGCCGCCGTCACATCCGGCGACAACGCCTTTGACGAGGACGACGACACCTACCTCTCCGACGACGGGATGGACGATTACGAGGACGACGACGAAGACGATGAGCCGCGCGCAACCGCGCCGCTGCGCCTCGACAATCCCGTCTCCACGCCCGACGCCGAAGACGACGCCGCGGGCGACGATTCCCTCTCCGCCCTGATCCGCGACTCGGCCCGCAAGACGGTGAAGATGGCGAGCCCGGCCCGCGCCCTCCTGACGGAGCGCGAGGTCAAGGACGTCGATACCCTGCGCCTGATGGACCAGACCGACACGGAGATGGACGAACCCGAGGGCAGCCGCCGCCGCACCGCGATCGCCCACCTGCGCGCCGCCGTCGCCGCGACCAAGGCCGACCGCCTGCTCGGCCGCCGTGCCGACGCCGCCGAGGAACAGGAACCCTACCGCGAGGATCTGGCCAACGTGGTCCGTCCGCGCCGCCCGCAGGCCACCGCCACCCGCACCGAACGCCCCGCCGAGGTGACGCCTGTCACCCGCCCCGCGCCGCTCAAGCTGGTGGCCGAACAGCGGGTCGAGGACCGCATCGGCGGCAGCACGGGCGCGCCTACAGGCCTGCCCCGCACGGTGCCGGTCCGCCCGCGCCGCGTCCGCCGCGCGGCCGACCTCCAGCCGCAGGAAACGCCGGAGGATGCCGCCTCCGCCGACGGTTTCGTCGCCTACGCCGAGAAGGTCGGCGCCAGCGACCTGCCGGAGCTTCTCGAGGCGGCGGCGGCCTACATGGCCTACGTCGAAGGCCGCGACCAGTTCTCGCGCCCGCAGCTCATGTCGACCGTGCGCTTGGCCGAGGCCAGCGAATCCAGCCGCGAGGACCGGCTGCGCAGCTTCGGTCAGCTCCTGCGCGAGGGGAAGATCAAGAAGACCGCCGGGGGCCGCTTCACCGCCTCCGAACGGATCAGTTTCAAGCCCGACCGCGCCGCGGGCTGATCCGCCGCCACGGCATCCAGACACAAAGACGCCCCGCCGGTCATCCCGGACGGGGCGTTTTCATTTTCCAGACCGGCAAGGACCGAAGCGGACCATCACGGGATGGTGGGCGGGGCGCCTTTGCCGTCAGGCAAACAGCGCCCGCCCGGCGTCACTCCTCGTCGCGCGGCGCGTCCGGGTCGGCCTGCCCCACGCCGCGAAAGACGAAGCGGAAGGGCACCGCCCAGAGCACGCCCAGCACTACGTAGACCAGGAACTCCAACCAGATCGCCGGACGGTCCAGCCAGTTCACCAGCGTCACCGCCGCCACGATGTAAAGCGGCATGCCGATCACCAGGATCACCAGCGACCACCGCCGCCGCGCTTTGTAGGACAGGGCCATGCGCTCAGTCCGCGAACGGGTCGGTCACGAGGATCGTGTCCTCCCGCTCCGGCGAGGTCGAGAGCAGCGCCACCGGGCAGCCGATCAGCTCCTCCACCCGGCGCACGTACTTGACCGCGGCGCCCGGCAGGTCCGCCCAAGACCGCGCGCCCTCGGTCGATTCCGACCAGCCTTCCATCTCTTCGTAGACCGGCACGCAGCGCGCCTGCTCTTCCGAGGCGAAGGGCAGGTAATCCAGCCGCTTGCCGTCGAGGTCGTAGCCCACGCAGATCTTCAGCGTCTCGAAGCCGTCCAGCACGTCCAGCTTGGTCAGCGAGATGCCGTTGACGCCGCTCGTCGCGCAGGTCTGGCGCACCAGTGCCGCGTCGAACCAGCCGCAGCGCCGCTTGCGGCCCGTCACCGTGCCGAACTCGTGGCCGCGCTCGCCCAGCCGCTGACCGTCCGCATCGTGCAGCTCCGTGGGGAACGGGCCCTCACCGACGCGCGTGGTGTAGGCCTTCACGATGCCCAGCACGTAGTCGATGGCGCCCGGGCCGATGCCCGTCCCGGTGGCCGCCTGCCCGGCGATCACGTTGGACGAGGTGACAAACGGATAGGTGCCGAAGTCGATGTCCAGCAGGGCGCCCTGCGCCCCTTCGAACAGGATACGCGACCCGGAACGACGCTTTTCGTTCAGAACCTTCCACACCGGGGCCGCATAGGGCAGGATCTCCGCCGCGATCTCCTTCAGCGCGGCGATCAGGCCCTCGCGGTCCACCGGCTCGATGCCCAGGCCCTTGCGCAGCGGATCGTGGTGCTGCAGCGCCCGGTCGACGCGCGCGACCAGCGTCGCCTCGTCTGCCAGATCCGCGACACGCACCGAGCGGCGGCCGACCTTGTCCTCGTAGGCTGGGCCGATGCCGCGCCCGGTGGTGCCGATCTTCGTGCCCTTGGAGGCCGCCTCTTCCCGCGCCCGGTCCAGTTCGCCGTGGATCGGCAGGATCAGCGGCGTGTTCTCGGCGATCATCAGCGTCTCGGGCGTGATCTCGACGCCCTGCTCGCGGATCGTCGCGATCTCCCTGACCAGGTGCCAGGGGTCCAGCACCACGCCGTTGCCGATCACCGACAACTTGCCGCCGCGCACGACGCCGGACGGCAGCGCGTTCAGCTTGTAGACCTTGCCGTCGATCACCAGCGTGTGGCCCGCGTTGTGGCCCCCCTGGAAACGGCAGATCACGTCGGCGCGCTCGGACAGCCAGTCCACGATCTTGCCCTTGCCCTCGTCGCCCCACTGGGCGCCCACGACAACCACGTTTGCCATATCCCCGAGTCCCTCCGGTGTTCTCAAACCCGCGCACGTATAACGTCGGTGCCCGGGGCGCGAAACCGCAAAATGTGCGGCATCCCGCCCGCTTCCGCATGCCACGGGACTGGACAGCCGCCGTGGCAAGGGCCACCTAGGCCAAAACCAGACGGAGACGCCCATGTCCTTCTTCGCCCGCTGGCTCTTTGCCTTCCTGCTGCTGGCCGCCACCTACAACCCGACGGCATGGAACTACACCCGCTGGGCGCTCGCCAACTACGAAGCCCAGCTACCGCTCACCGTGCTGCTGGGGCTCCTGCTGTTCGTCGGCTACGTCATCTACCTGCGCGCGACCCTGCGCTCCATCGGCGCCTTCGGGATGATCCTCGTGCTGGCGATCGTCGGCGCGGCGCTCTGGGTCCTGTGGGATGTCGGGCTGATCGACCTGTCGGACCCGGGCTTCGCCACATGGATCGCGCTTCTCGCGCTTTCGGTGGTGCTGGGCATCGGCCTCAGCTGGTCGATCATCCGCCGCGCGCTCTCCGGCCAGGTCGATACCGACGACGTGGAGGAATAGGCGGGCGGGCGCTTTCGGCCAGAGGCCGAACAGGGCCGCCCCGGCCCGTTTCGCCGCCCCCGCGACCTGCCGTCCCCCGTCATCGGCTTGCGCATGCCGGCTCATTCCCCTACATGACCGCAAACCCAAAGCGTGACCGCGAGCACCAATGCAAAACGTCATCCTCATCATCCACCTCCTTCTCGCCCTCGGCCTGATCGGAGTCGTGCTTCTCCAGCGCAATGAAGGGGGCGGCCTGGGTATGGGCGGCGGTGGCGGTCCGGCGGGCGCCCGCGCGCCCACCACGCCGCTGGCAAAGGTGACTTGGGTGCTGGCCATCGCCTTCATCGTCACCTCGATCACCCTGACGATCATCGCGGCGCAGAACTCTGCCGGGACCTCGATCCTCGACCGTCTCGCACCCGCGGGCCGCTCCACGCAGGAAGAGCCTGCGACCACGCCCGGCGGTGACATCAACACCGACGACCTGCTGGCGCCGCCGTCCTCGGGCGGCAACACCGACGCGCCGCTGGTCCCCAGCGCGGACTGACACGCGCCACAACGGCGAAACGCATGACAAAAGGCGGCCTCCGGGGCCGCCTTTTCCGTTTCGTCTGTATGCCCGGCGACTCAGCCGAAGTCGAAATACCCGTCCCCGGTGCCGAAGGCATCGAAGCCCGGTCCGTCCTCCACGTCAGCGGCCGGGTAATCGTCCATGCCGCTTGAGCCGCCGGTCTGGACGGAGGTCACGAAGACCGGCTTCACCTTCACCGCTTCACCGTCCCCGCCGTTGTCACGGAAATCGAAACCGTCTTCGTCCTCGCCGAAAAAGCGCCGCACCGGCACATAGCGATACTCGTTGTCGTTGCCCGCCGCGGCACCCGCCGTGCCGCCCTCGCGGTACTCGATCACCTCGGTCTCTGTGCCCAGCCCGGACACGTCGGAGAATCCCCCCAGCGCGCTGCCGCTTCCGCTGTAGGTCCCGGTGATCCTTCCGTAGTTCAGTGAAAACTGTTCCATACTCATGCCCTGCTTCGAAAATGTCTGGTTCGGTCAATGCGGCGATCGTGCCGCATGTTTTGCCGCAGCAACAGTCCGTCATTCCCGACCTTGAAGCGCATCGGCTGCACGCAGCCCCGGCAGACCCGCCCCGCAAGCCCGGCACGACCCGGACGCCCCGGCCCGCCACACCGCGGAACACCGCCCGGAACCATCCCATAGCGCCCAGAGAGCCCGATCCCGACCTACAATCCCTTGCACCGCCCCCCGCCGGGGCCAACAGCATATTGCGCCCCGGCTGGACTTTCCGGTCCGAATCCGCTATACGCCAAATCCCGTGTTGCAGCCGATGACACATGCGGTACAAGCCGCCTGTCCAACGGCTGATCACCCGGTCGGACGACACTCGAAAGACCGGAAATACAGGCAAAGACACGGGGTTTCCTGATGGCGCGTTTCATCTTCATCACCGGCGGTGTGGTCTCTTCGCTCGGCAAGGGACTGGCTTCCGCCGCGCTGGGGGCGCTGTTGCAGGCAAGGGGCTTCTCCGTCCGTCTGCGCAAGCTCGACCCCTATCTGAACGTCGATCCGGGCACCATGTCGCCCTTCGAACACGGCGAGGTCTTCGTCACCGACGACGGCGCAGAGACCGACCTCGACCTCGGGCACTACGAACGCTTCACCGGCGTTCCGGCCCGCATGACCGATTCCATCTCCTCGGGGCGGATCTACACCAACGTGCTCGAAAAGGAGCGCCGCGGCGACTACCTCGGCAAGACGATCCAGGTGATCCCGCACGTCACCAACGAGATCAAGGACTTCATCTCCATCGGAGAGGACGAGGTCGACTTCATGCTCTGCGAGATCGGCGGCACCGTCGGCGACATCGAGGGGCTGCCCTTCTTCGAGGCGATCCGCCAGTTCTCCCAGGACAAGCCGCGCGGCCAGTGCATCTTCATGCACCTGACGCTGCTGCCTTACATCAAGGCCAGCGGCGAGCTTAAGACCAAGCCCACGCAGCACTCCGTCAAGGAACTCCGGTCCATCGGTCTCGCGCCCGACATCCTCGTCTGCCGCTCCGAAGGGCCCATCCCGGCGAAGGAGCGCGAGAAGCTGGCGCTGTTCTGCAACGTCCGCCCCGACAGCGTGATCGCCGCGCAGGATCTCAAGTCGATCTACGAGGCGCCCATCGCCTATCACCGCGAGGGGCTGGATCAGGCCGTGCTCGACGCCTTCGGGATCACCCCCGCGCCGAAGCCCAACCTCGAGAAGTGGGAAGACGTCAACGACCGCATCTTCAACCCCGAGGGCGAGGTCACCGTCGCCATCGTCGGCAAGTACACCCAGCTCGAGGACGCCTACAAATCCATTGCCGAGGCGCTGACCCACGGCGGCATGGCGAACCGCGTCAAGGTCAACGTCGAATGGGTCGACGCGGAACTGTTCGAGCGTGAGGACCCCGGCCCCTACCTCGAGAACTACGATGCCATCCTCGTCCCCGGCGGCTTCGGCGAACGCGGGACGGAGGGCAAGATCAAGGCCGCGCAATACGCACGCGAGCACAAGATCCCCTACCTGGGCATCTGTCTGGGTATGCAGATGGCGGTGATCGAGGCCGCCCGCAACGTCGCGGGCGTCAAGAAGGCCGGCTCCGAGGAGTTCGACCACGAGGCCGGCGAAAAGCGGTTCGAGCCGGTGGTCTACCACCTCAAGGAATGGATCCAGGGCAACGAGAAGGTCAACCGCCGCCCGGACGACGCCAAGGGCGGCACCATGCGCCTCGGCGCCTACGACGCCGTGCTGACCGAAGGCTCCCGCGTGGCGAAGGTCTACGGCCGCACGACCATCGACGAACGTCACCGCCACCGCTACGAGGTCGACATCAAGTACAAGGACGCGCTGGAGGCCTCCGGCCTGCGCTTCTCGGGCATGTCCCCGGACGGCCGTCTGCCGGAAATCGTCGAATGGCCGGACCACCCGTGGTTCATCGGCGTCCAGTTCCACCCGGAGCTGAAGTCCAAACCCTTCGACCCGCACCCGCTGTTCAGGGACTTCGTGCGCGCGGCCAAGGAAGTGTCGCGGCTGGTCTGAACCGGCCAAGGCGGGGCGTGCCAAGGCTCTCCCGCCCGTCGACTGTCCGGTCACCTGGCCGAAGACCAGACCTGAAACGTGAACGCCCCGGGGCACGTTCTGCGACGTGTTCCCCGGGGCGTTCTCTTTCCCCGCTCTGCGGTTTTCCGGGCGGTCCGGGTGCCCTCGGCGGCCCGGTTACCAGAACCTTGACGAAAAACCCGGAACCGTGACGCAGCGTCACGGTCCAATGGTTAAGAACCGGCCGGTTAGACCCCTCAAACCGGCCGGTTCGCCCCTTCCAGCCCATCAACCTTTGTTGGAAAGGGGTTAAGTTCGTGCCCGATCGCCCGCCCCGGGGCCCCGTTGCACGACATCGCGCGCAGCGTTAACGGCGCTCAGGTCCGCCAGACCTCGCCGGTCCGCGCATTGATGACATAGACCTGCTTCCCCGCGCCGTTGTCACAACTTACACGGTACACGTGTTCCGCCGGAGTCGGCGCGACGGCCTTCACCTCGACGCAGGTGAAGCCGCTCGACGCGATCATGTAGTCAGACAGCGCGTGCATGTCCGCCCGCGTCAGCGACGCCACCGCGCCGGACGAGAACCCCAGAACAACCGTGGAACACAGGACGATATCGAGGATTCTTTTGTACATTGCTCTCTGCCTCTTCGGTTCGTTTCCTTGAGGCTTACAATGCAAGACGGCAAAATCTGGGCAGAGCAGACCGCCCCGAGGCAACCTCAAGGTTGCATTTTTTCGGTGTTGTCATATCAACCTCAGATTGCCGCAAGGTCGGGACGTGCGCGTTTCCGGCAGTTTCACCGGCCCCTTGCCGTACCCGCGAGGCCTGCCGAGATCCGGTATGCCCTGCCGATCCGGCGGGGAGTGCCAGTCTTTCGAAGCCGCATCCAAGTAAAACCCAAAGCACTGAAAAATATGGATTTAAATACGGTTCGCAAAGCCCGCACACGAACGCCCCCAACCGGTGCAAAGTCACTGCACATCCAGTCAGCCCGGCAAATTCCCGTCGCACCGAGTCAGAACACTTGCCCCGGCAGAGGGCGCGCCTTACGCAGCATCCATGCTGTCCTATCAACACGCCTATCACGCCGGGAATCTGGCGGACGTCCACAAGCACGCCGCGCTGGCGTGGGCGCTGGACTACATGATGAAGAAGCCCAAACCGCTCACCTACATCGAGACGCACGCCGGGCGCGCGCTCTACGATCTGGGCGGTGCGGAAGCGCAGAAAACCGGCGAGGCGGCGCAGGGCATCGCGCGGCTGCTGGAACAGATCCCCGCCACGCATCCCTATCGCGTTGCGGTTGAGCAGGTCCGCACGGCCCATGGCCCGAACGCCTACCCCGGATCGCCGATGATCGCCCAAACCCTGCTGCGCGACGACGACCGCCTGCACCTGGCCGAACTGCACCCGCAGGAACACGCCGCCCTGCGCACGGCCCTCCGCTCCCCCACCACCCAGATCTACAACCAGGACGGTTTCGAGCTCGCTCTGTCGCTCACCCCGCCCGATCCGCGCCGGGGCCTGATGCTGATCGACCCGAGCTGGGAGGTGAAGTCCGACTACGTCACCGTGCCCCGCACCGTGCAGGCCATCGCGGCCAAGTGGAACGTGGGCATCGTCATGATCTGGTATCCGATCCTGACTGAGAAACCACATCTGCCGATGATCCAAACGCTTCAGGCCGCCTTCCCCGATGCGCTAACGCACGAGGTCGCCTTTCCGCCCGCGCGCGAAGGACACCGGATGGTCGGCTCCGGCCTGTTCGTCATCAACCCGCCCTGGGGGCTGGAGGCAGAGTTGCAACACCTCTCCGGAAGTTTGTTTTCGGACCGGAAACCGCCCCGGCGCAGCGGGCGTTGAGAGTATCCTGACCGCCGACAACACGGGGGATTCCATGTTCGAACGCCTGACAACCTTCTTCCGCAGCAAGCCGGCCACACCTGAACCGCTGCCGGAACTGGACGCGAAATACGCGCTGGGGACTCTGCTGGTTCGGGTGGCGCAAGCGGACAGCGCGTATCTCTTCGAGGAAATCGAGCAGATCGACCGGACGCTGGCCGAGTGGAACGACCTCAACCCGGTCGAGGCCGCCAAGATGCGGGCCATGTGCGAACGGCTGGCCCACACGATCGCCGACGACGCCGAGCTGGCCGGGCTGATTCGCAACCACGTGGACTATGCCCACCGGCTGGAGGCCGTGCAGGCGCTGTGGCGGGTGGCGCGCTCGGACGGCATCACCGACACGCGCGAACAGGCACTGGTCGATCTCGTGGAAACCCACCTGGGCATCGAACGGACCGATTCCGAGGAAGCGCGGCTGGCCTCTGTCATTCCGTGATCCGCCGCGCGGGACACCACTTGCCGCCACCGGGAGAGAGGTTATATCCCCCTGATGTTCGCCGATTTTCTAAAAAGACTCACCGATCCTAAGCCCGCGCAGCTTCCCGATGAAGACGCCCGGCTGGCCCTGACGGCGCTGTTGGTTCGGGTCGCCCGCGCCGACGGTGTCTATGACAGTGCCGAAGCGCAACGCATCGACCGGATCACCACCGCGCGCTACGCGCTCAGCCCCGAGGCTGCGCAGGACCTCCGCGCACAGGCCGAAGAGCTCGAGTCTCAGGCGCCCGACACTGTCCGCTTTACCCGCGCCATCAAGGATGCCGTGCCCTACGACCAGCGCATCGCGGTGATCGAGGCGCTCTGGCTGGTGGTGCTGGCGGACGACGACCGCGACGCGCGAGAAGATGCGCTGCTGCGGCTGGTGTCGAACCTGCTGGGCATCAGCGACGTGGACAGCGCGCTGGCCCGCCAGAGGGTCGAAGACAGGGCATGATCGCCAGCCTGCCGATGTACTGGCGGCAGGAAAACGCGACGGCGTGGCGGCGGCTGTGGACACTGGTGCGGGACACCTCACCGGGCCTGCCGCCCCTGACCCCGCCCGAAGACCTGCCGCAGGACTGGATGGATCACTGGCGCGCGCCGGACCTCGCCCTGTCCCAGACATGCGGGCTGCCCTTTCGCGCCGCCCTGCACAGGTCCGTCGACTACGTGGGCACCCTCGACTTCGACCTGCCCGACACGCCCCCCGGTCACTATTACTCCGTCGTTCTGACCCGCATCGGCGAGGACCGACCGGAACAAAACCTGCGCCTTGCCTACAATTCCGCCGACAGCCAGTCGGGCTGGGCAGCAACGGAAGGTGCCCGGTTCGCCGGCTACATCCCGACCGGCGCGCACCGTGCGTCGGCGGAGGCCGTGTCGCGGGGTGCGGCGGACGTGGCCTTTGTCGACGCGGTGACCTGGCGGCTGGTGGAGGCATACGACCCGGATCTGGCGCAACGACTGACCGTCCGGCGACGCACGCGCCCCACCCCCGGCCTGCCCCTGATCGCGGCGCGCGGGTCCGACCTCTCGCCGCTCCAGAAGGGCATCTCCCACGCGCTCGACCGGCTGACCGCCGAGGACCGGCGTGCGCTTGGCGGGCCGCGCGGGCTGGTGGTCCTGGAGGTGGATGCCTATCTCGCCCTGCCCATCCCGGCGCCGCCGCCTGTTTGACGAAACGTCAGCGGCGCGTTTTTGCCCTCTGCCCTCTTGCCAAGATCACGTGATTGCGCGTTGATACCCGGCAACGCGCCAGACCGGACCCGCAAGAGGCCTTCTTGACCGAAACACCCGTCATCGAAATCCGTAATCTTCACAAGGCGTACGGCAGTCTCGAAGTGCTGAAGGGCGTGGATGTGACCGCCCGCCGTGGGGATGTGGTGTCGCTGATCGGATCGTCCGGGTCGGGCAAGTCCACGCTGCTGAGGTGCTGCAACTTGCTTGAGGACAGCCAGCAGGGCGACATCGTCTTCAAGGGCGAGCCGGTGCACTGGAAGGGGTCGGGCCACGCCCGCAGGCCGGCCGATCCGAAGCAGGTGCTGCGCATCCGGACCAACCTGTCGATGGTGTTCCAGCAGTTCAACCTCTGGTCCCACATGACCATCCTGCAGAACGTGATGGAGGCGCCGCTGACCGTGCTGGGCCGTCCGCGCGACAAGGTGGAGCGCGCCGCCCGCGGTTACCTCGACAAGGTGGGGATCGGCGACAAGTGCGACGCCTTTCCCGCCCAGCTTTCGGGCGGCCAGCAGCAGCGCGCCGCCATCGCCCGCGCCCTGTGCATGGAGCCGGAGGCACTGCTGTTCGACGAACCGACCTCCGCGCTCGACCCCGAGCTGGAGCAGGAAGTGGTGAAGGTCATCAAGGCGCTGGCCGAGGAAGGCCGCACCATGCTGATCGTCACCCATGACATGAAGATGGCCTCTGACGTCTCGGACCACGTGATCTTTCTGCACCGCGGTCTGATCGAGGAACAGGGCCCGCCGGAGACGCTCTTCGGTGCACCGAAATCGGAACGTCTGCAGGGGTTCCTGCAGTCGACCGTTCATGCGTGAGGCGGCAACGACCGTCTGACCACATACGCCGGGCCGGACCAAGGGACGGGACCCGGGAAACTCAGGGAGCAAGACATGAAGAACCTTCTGATCGGAACCGCGGCGCTGGCGATGATGGCCGGTGCAGCCATGGCCGAGAGCCACTCCGTCGTGCGCATGGGGACCGAGGGCGCCTACCCTCCGTACAACTTCATCAACGACGCCGGCGAGGTCGACGGCTTCGAGCGCGAACTGGGTGACGAGCTCTGCGCGCGCGCCGAACTGACCTGCGAATGGGTGACGAACGAGTGGGATTCGATCATCCCGAACCTCGTCAGCGGCAACTACGACACGATCATCGCCGGCATGTCGATCACCGACGAGCGCGACGAGGTCATCGACTTCACCCAGAACTACACCCAGCCGGACCCGTCCGCCTTCCTCGCCATGGACGGCACCGAGCTTGACCTCGAAGGCGGCGTGATCGCGGCGCAGGCCAACACGATCCAGGCCTCCTACGTGGCCGAGCAGGGCGCGACCTTGCTGGAATTCGCCACCCCGGACGAAACCATCGCCGCCGTGCGCAACGGCGAGGCGGACGCGGTTCTGGCCGACCGGGCCTACCTCGAACCGATCGAGGCAGAGAACGCGGACCTCGTCTTCGTGGGCGAGAACGTCCTGATCGGTGGCGGCATCGGCCTGGGCCTGCGCGAAAGCGACGGCGAGCTGCGCGAGAAGTTCGACGCGGCGATCCAGTCCATGAAGGACGACGGATCGCTGAACGAGCTGATCGCCAAGTGGGAAATCGGCGAAGGCTTCTGATCCGAGGACGGGCCGCGCGTCCTGCGCGCGGCCCCTTTCTCAGCCAAAGCTCGGATCTTCGAAGGCCGGAGGCAGAAAGCCGAACGAGGGGTCTTCGAAAACCGGCGGCGGGTTCTTCCCGAACGAAGGATCTTCGAACGCTACCGGCAGAAGCGAGCCGTCATCCGAATACTCATAGGACACGGTCGGGGGAAACTGCTTGCCGAACGACGGGTCTTCGAACACCGGCATCGGTGGCTGGAACATCCCGGATCCATTGTCGATAACGGCTGCAGGGCTTGGTTTCTTGAACTGGAATTCGTCGCTTATAATGTGGTCCTCTGAATTGAGTTTTTAAAACCCGTCCAGCTTACAGGACGGATCGGACCCGACAAAACGCTAAGAGGCGTCAAGTCAGGTATTCGCCCGTGCGAGGGCGCAGCAGGAGCCCGGAATGTTCAATTTCTGCACGGACCCGAGCGTTTTGGACGGCCTCGCGTGGCTGTCGTGCTACCTGACCACGGGCAAGCACGTTGCGATCTACTGGTCCATCGGCACGGTTCTGCTGCTGCTGGCGATCACCGCGCCCGTGGCCTTGGCCTTCGGGCTTGGCGGGGCGATGGCGGCGCGGTCGCGGTTCCTGCCGCTGTCGCTGTTCGGCCGGGGCTACATCGCCATCGTCCGGGGCGTGCCGGACATCGCCTTCTTCCTGTTCTTCGTGATCGCGCTCGACCAGTTCTTCGAATGGATTCGGCACGAGGTCAAATGCCCGGACTGGGACATGCCGATCCGGCAGGGCAACGACTTCGTGGTCTGCGCCGCCGCCAAGCTGCCTCTGGGCAACGCGCCGCAATGGCAGCACGAAACCTACGGGTTCCTGCTGGCCGTGCTGACCTTCTCCATCGTCTTCGGGGCCTTTGCCGCCAACGTGCTGTTCGGCGCCATGCGTGCGGTGCCACAGGCGCAGCTCGAGACGGCGGAGGCCTACGGCATGTCCCCCCGCCAGACGACATGGCGCATCCTGATCCCGCAGATGTGGGTCTACGCCCTGCCCGGCCTGTCCAACCTCTGGATGGTGCTGATCAAGGCGACGCCGCTCCTGTTCCTGCTGGGGGTCGAGGACATCGTCTACTGGGCGCGCGAGCTGGGCGGCGCCAAGACCGCACGCTTCACCGACTACCCGCACGGCGACTGGCGCATGTGGTACTTCCTCGCGCTGCTCGTCTTCTATCTGCTGTTCACTTGGGTGTCCGAGAAGGTGCTGGCGCGCGTCATGCAGAAGCTGACCCATGGACAGGCCACCATGGGCGGCGAAACACAGAGGAAGGCGGCATGATGACCCCGACCGCGCACCGCGCCGCCCCGTTCATCGCGACGACCGCACAGCCGAATGGCCGATTGCCCGACGCCCTGCGGGAACGCGCCTCATGAGCTGCTGGGACACGGTGCAGATGTATGCCTTCCGGTCGCTGGGCTACGGCGAGCGGCTCTTGCCGCGCGACGATTTCACCCTCTGCAAGCAGGTCGTCCTGATCGGGTCCGGAATGATCTGGAACGTCTACTTCGGGCTCGTGGCGCTGATGACCGGGTTCGTCCTTGCCACCGCACTTGCGCTTGGCAAGGCGTCCGTCCGGCCGTGGCTGCGCAAACCGGCGGAATGGTTCATCTTCATCTTCCGCGGCAGTCCGCTGTTCATCCAGTTCTTCTTTGCCTACTTCACCTTCCAGTCGCTGAAGTCGGTCTACCCGTTCTTCGATCCCTTCACCTCCGCGTGGCTCGGGGCGCTGATCGTGCTGTTCCTGAACACCGCCGCCTATTCCGGAGAGATCTTCTACGGCGCGCTGCTGTCGGTCCCCAAGGGCGATCTGGAGGCAGCAGATGCCTATGGGTTCGCGGGCTGGGCCAAGTTCCGCAAGATCACCTGGCCCACGATGCTGCGGCTGGCGTGGCCCGCCTACACAAACGAGGCGATCTTCCTCTTCCATGCGACGACGCTGGTCTTCTTCTCGGGGTTCCCGGCGCGCCAGCAGGGGGGCGACGCGCTCTATTACGCGCAGTACTTCGCGGACAAGACGTTCAACCCGTTTGTCCCCTACCCGATCCTGGCCTGCTACTTCATCCTCGTCACGCTCGCGATCATCGGCGTGTTCGGGCTGGTGAACCGGCGGCTGAACCGGCACCTGCCCAGTGCGGTCCGGTCCCGGCTGCGGCTGAAACCCCAACTTCTGCGCTGACAAACTCCGCTGGAACATCTGGGTCGCGCGTCCCGCAAGTCACGGAGCGCGGGCGCCTTTGCGGCCTTATGTCGGCACGCTTCGACAGGTTGTCTCCTGCGCAAACAGAATCACCCTATTGGTGTATCGCCGTTTTCGAGTAAATTGGTCGGGTAAGGCCATGAACCGCCTTTCCCCGCCTTCCAATTGCGCACGATTTGGGGGCGACCGCATTCCCGCTGCCATCGAACCGGGCATCTGACGGCGCCATTGACCGCCGCCTCTTCGCAGCGACCGCCACTTCGCCGATGATGGTTTCGTCGTCCACACTCACAGACGCCGGGCAATCTGATTGGAGGCCCTCATCCATGACAGTCACACTCATCCTCGCCTTGTTTGTCCTGAGAATGATCCTGATCATTTTCACATATGTCGCCATGCAATCGTCGACGAGCTACCAGAACATGACGCGCATCGGACGCCGCCGGATGTTCTTCACCGTCATCGGTTTGCTGCTGCTTCCGGTGGAATTTGCGTCGGCGCTCCTCTTTTACAGCATCGGGACACCGTAGCGGCCTTGTCAAACAGGGCCGCTTCTCGTTATCAGTAATTTGATCAAAAAACGATAACGAGGCCCACAATGCCCGCCCCCGCTGCCTCCTGGCTGCACGAGCGCCCGCAGATCCGTACCATCCGAGCCGCCGCCTGCGACCTGAACGGTGTCGCACGCGGCAAACGGATGCCCATCCCCTCCGCAATCAAGCTGCTGTCGGACGGGACCCGCTTTCCGTTTTCCGCCCTCTCCGTCGACATCTGGGGCGAAGACATCGACGACAGCCCGCTGGTCTTCGATTCAGGCGACCGCGACGCAACGCTGTTTCCGACGGAACGCGGTTTCGTTCCCATGCCATGGCTGGAGGCGCCCTCGGCCTTGCTTCCCTTGTGGATGTTCCACGAGGACGGGCGGCCCTATGACGGCGATCCTCGCCACGCGCTGAACGCGATCCTCCAACGCTACACCGAGCGCGGCCTGACCCCGGTCTGCGCGGTCGAGCTGGAGTTCTACCTGATCGACGACAGCGGCCGCACGCTCCGGGTGCCGGTGTCGCCCCGGTCGGGCAAGCGGCGCGACATGGCAGAGGTCCTGTCGATCCGCGCCCTCGATGCCTTCGACACGTTCTTTACCGACCTCTACGACGCCTGCGAGCTGATGGACATCCCGGCGGACACGATGATCTCGGAGGCCGGTCTCGGCCAGTTCGAGGTCAACCTGCTGCACCAGGACGACGCGCTGAAGGCCGCCGACGACGCGTGGCTGTTCAAGACGCTGGTGAAGGGTCTGGCCCGCAAGCACGGCTTCGCCGCCTCCTTCATGGCGAAACCTTATGCGGATTACGCGGGCTCCGGGATGCACGCGCACTTCTCCGTGCTCGACAAGGACGGCAGGAATATCTTCGACAACGGCGGACAGGAGGGGACGGAGGTCCTTCACCACGCCATCGCCGGCTGCCTGAAGGCGCTGCACGACAGCACGCTGATCTTTGCCCCGCACCTCAACAGCTACGAACGCTTCGTGCCCGGCGCGCACGCGCCCGCGGCCCTGTCCTGGGCCTACGAGAACCGCACCGTGGCGATCCGCGTGCCTTCGGGCAGCCCCGCCGCGCGCCGGATCGAGCACCGTGTGTCCGGCGGCGACGTGAACCCCTACCTCGTGCTGGTGGCGATCCTCGGGGCGGCACTGATGGGCATCGAGGACGGCGAGATGCCCCCGCCGCCGATCACCGGCAACGCCTACGTGCAGGACCTGCCGTCCATCCCCCGCGACTGGGACAGCGCCATCGACGCCTTCGAGAAAAGCACCGTCCTGCCGCGCATCTTCCCGCGCGAGATGATCCGCAACACAGTCATGCTCAAACGTCAGGAAAGCCGCGACATGGAAGACCTGACCGAGCAGGAGCGCGTCGACATCTACCTCGACACCGTCTGAACCCGTCTCGCGCGGCCCCCTTGCGGCGGGTCGCCGAGCCGCTTAACGTCCCGACAAACCGTGGTGATCCATGAAGATCGGTATTCTGCAAACCGGCCCTGTTCCTTCTGATCTCGTCTCCGAGTTCGGCGAATATCCGGATTTCTTCGTCCGTATGCTGAAACCCTACGGCTTCGACTTCGAAAGCTGGTCGGTCGTCGACGGCGTCTTTCCGGACAGCGTCGAGGATGCGGATGGCTGGCTGATCACTGGCTCCCGTCACGGGGTCTACGAGGATCATCCGTGGATGGAGCCGCTGATGCAGTTCATCCGCGACGCCTTTGCCGCCGACAAGCCCATGGTCGGCGTGTGTTTCGGGCACCAGGCCATTGCGCAGGCGCTTGGCGGGCACGTCGAGAAGTTCAGGGGCGGCTGGTCCATCGGCCCCGTCACCTACCGTTTCCCCGACGGCGACCGGGTGATCCACGCCTACCACCAAGACCAGGTTATCACGCCCCCCGACGGGTCCGAAACCATCGCGTCGAGCGATTTCTGCACCCACGCGGCGCTGCTCTACCCCGGCAAGGCGGTGAGCGTGCAGCCGCATCCGGAGTTCGACGACGCCTACACCCGCGCCCTGATCGAGACGCGCGGGCCCGGCGTGGTGCCGGATGACACACTGGCGGCGGCCGCAGCGAAGCTGGGGACGCCCCTCGACAGCGGAAAGATCGCCGAGATGTTCGCGCGGTTCTTCCGGGAAAGGACGATTTCATGAGCGGATTCGAGGACGAACTGCCAGAGGCGGCGCGGGAATACCTTTCGCAACGGCGGCTGGACGAGGTGGAGTGCATCATCTCCGACCTGCCGGGCATTGCCCGCGGCAAGGCGGTGCCTGCCTCGAAATTCGCGCGGCAGAAACACTTCCACCTGCCGGATTCGATCTTCTACCAGACGATCACCGGCGACTGGGGCGAGGCCGCAGGCGAAGACGGCTTCATCGAGCGGGACATGATCCTGAAGCCGGACATGTCGACGGCGACGGCGGCCCCCTGGACCGGCGACTGGACGCTGCAGGTGATCCACGACGCCTTCGACCGCCATGGCGAACCGATCCCGTTCTCGCCGCGCAACGTCCTGAAGCGGGTCGTGAGCCTCTATGAGGCCAAGGGCTGGAAACCGGTCGTGGCGCCGGAGATGGAATTCTTCCTCGTCGCCCGCAACATCGACCCGGCGCATGACATCAAGCCGATGATGGGCCGTTCGGGCCGTCCGGCAGCGGCGCGGCAGGCTTATTCGATGACCGCGGTGGACGAGTTCGGCCCGGTGATCGACGACATCTACGACTTTGCCGAGGCGCAGGGATTCGAGATCGACGGCATCACGCAGGAAGGCGGCGCAGGCCAGCTCGAGATCAACCTGCGGCACGGCAACCCGGTCAAGCTTGCGGACGAGGTCTTCTACTTCAAGCGGCTGATCCGCGAGGCGGCGCTGCGGCACGACTGTTTTGCCACCTTCATGGCCAAGCCTATCGCGGACGAGCCCGGCTCGGCCATGCACATCCACCATTCGGTGCTGGACCTCGAGACCGGGCAGAACGTCTTTGCCGGGCCGGAGGGCGAAGAGACCGCCATGTTCCGCCACTTCATCGGCGGGCTCCAGCGGCACATGCCGACGGCCATCGCGGTGATGGCGCCCTACGTGAACAGCTACCGGCGGTACGTGAAGGACCACGCGGCGCCCATCAACCTCGAATGGGGGCGCGACAACCGCACGACGGGCATCCGCGTGCCGCTGGCCTCGCCCGACGCCCGCCGGGTGGAGAACCGCGTCGCGGGCATGGACTGCAACCCCTACCTCGGGATCGCGGCCTCGCTGGCCTGCGGATACCTCGGGCTGGTGGCCGAGCTGGAACCGTCCGACGAATTCATGGGCGATGCCTACGAGGGCGACGGCGACTTCCCGCAGGTGCTGGGACAGGCGCTGGAGCTGTTCGAGGAGGCCCACGCCCTGCACCAGGTGCTGGGGCCGGAGTTCTGCCGCGTCTATGGCATCGTCAAGCGGGCGGAGTACGAGGAGTTCCTACAGGTGATCTCGCCCTGGGAACGGGAACACCTGCTCCTGAACGTATGACACCCGCCGCGGGCGGTTTGTCCCTCGCCGCCCCCTGACCGCCGGGCGCATGACGCCCGGTCGCCGTCCGGCGTGTGGCCAAAGACATGTGGAGGTCGCGTGAACCTGTTGTTTTCAAATGATCGCCGCGGCGAATACCCGCAAAGCTGGTACGCAGATACGGCAGAACCGCTGCCGCCTTACCCGGTGCTCAAGGGCACCGTTCAGGCGGACGTCTGCGTGGTCGGCGGCGGCTACACCGGCCTGTCGGCAGCGCTGCACCTGGCCGAAACCGGTCTGGACGTGGTTCTGGTCGAGGCGCATCGCGTGGGCTTCGGCGCCTCCGGGCGCAACGGCGGGCAGTTGGGGTCCGGCCAACGGCAGGACCAGTTCACGCTGGAAAAGATGGTCGGCCCGGAAGAGGCGCGGCGCCTGTGGGATCTGGGCGAAGATGCCAAGGCGCTGGTCCGCGATCTGATTGCGCGGCACGACATCGACTGCGCGCTGAAACCGGGGGTGGCCTGGGCCGCGACCTCGGCGGACTCCGCCGACTGGATGCACCGCTACGCCGCACACATGGGCGAACGATACGGCTATCCGATCGAGGCGATGGACAAGGACGCGTTCCACGCAGTCTGTCCCTCCCCGGCCTATTGCGGCGGGATGCTCGACATGGGCGCCGCGCACCTGCACCCCCTGAAGCTGGCGCTGGGGCTGGCCCGGGCGGCAGACGGCGCGGGCGCACGGATCTTCGAACGCTCGGCGGTGCACCACATCAAGGAAGGCGCCCGCGTGACCGTCCAGACCGAGGCCGGGCGGGTCGAGGCCGACCACCTGATCCTCGCCACCGGCGGTTACCTCGGCGGGCTCGACACCAACGTCGCGGCGCGGGTCATGCCGATCAACAACTTCATCGTCGCGACAGAACCGCTGGGCGATGCCGCCGACAGGGTGCTGGCGCGCGATGTGGCCGTGGCCGACGACCTCTTCGTGGTCAACTACTTCCGCCTGTCCGAGGACCGGCGTCTGCTGTTCGGCGGCGGCGAAAGCTACGGTTACAAGTTCCCGAAGGACATCCGTGCCACGGTGCGCAAGCCCCTATCGCGGATCTTCCCCCACCTCGCCGACGCCCCCCTGACCCACGCATGGGGCGGCACGCTGGCGATCACCATGAAGCGCCTGCCCCACCTGGCGCGGCTTGGGCCGAACGTGCTCTCGGCCTCGGGCTACTCCGGCCACGGGGTGGGCAACGCGGTGCAGGCCGGGCGCCTTCTGGCAGAGGCCGTGCGCGGCCAGTCGGAGGGGTTCGACACCTTCGCCCGCCTGCCCACGCCGGTCTTCCCGGGCGGAGGCGCCTTGCGCTCTCCGCTGCTGATGCTGGCGATGACGTGGTTCTCGTTGCGCGACCGCCTCGGCATCTGACGCCCCCGATCCCGTCACCCATCGGCCACAAAATCCCTGCCCGTCGCGTCCTGCGGCGCAAAGACCCTTTGCGCTGCGCGTCCGCTTGTTTTAGATTTCCGAAAACGGACCTTAAGGATTTTGAAAACCATGCTCCCCAACATGCATGACGCCGAGCCGATCCCGCCCGAGGCCCGCGCCGAGATCGACCGCCTGCTGCAATCCGGCGACCTGTTCCGTTACACCGCGCCCGAAGATGCGCCCGTCGCCCTGCTGGAACGCGAATTCGCCGCCGAGATGGGGGTGAAATACGCACTGGCCGTATCCTCCTGCTCGGCCGCGCTGTTCCTGTCGCTCAAGGCACTCGGCCTGCCCCGCGATGCACGCGTGCTGATCCCGGGGTTCACCTTCGCCGCGGTGCCCTCCTCCATCATCCACGCGGACCTTGTCCCCGTGCTGTGCGAATGCGGCGACAACTACCGCATCGACATGGACGACTTCGCGGCCAAGCTGGACAGCGTCTCGGCCGTCATCGTCTCGCACATGCGCGGTCACACCTCGGACATGGACGCGATCATGGCGCTCTGCGATGCGAAGGGCATCCCGGTCATCGAGGACGCGGCCCATTCGCTGGGCACCACCTGGCACGGCCGCAAGATCGGCACCATTGGCCGGATCGGCTGTTTCAGCTTCCAGTCCTACAAGCTGCTGAACGCCGGCGAGGGCGGCATCCTGATCACCGACGACGCAGAGGTGGTGGCGCGCGCCGTGATCCTCTCTGGCGCATACGAACACATGTGGCAGAAGCACCTCCGCCCCGGCGACAACACCGCCGAGTTGGAGGCCGCCTTTGCCCGCTGGCAGAACCGCCTGCCGCTCTACAATCTGCGCATGTCGAACCTCTCGGCAGCGGTGATCCGTCCTCAAATTCCGCATATCGCGCGCCGAGTGACCGATGGCCGCCGCAACCACGACCGGGTGGCCACGCAGATCGACGCCTCGCCCTGGCTGCACGTCCCCGCCCGGCTCGAGCCGGAGATGCGCGCCCCGGACTCGCTCCAGTTCAACGTGGTCGGCATGGACGAGGCGCAGACCCGCGCCTTCGTCTCGGTCGCGGCGGGCAACGGAGTGAAGGTGCAGGTCTTTGGGCTGAGTACGGACAACGCCCGGGCCTACTGGAACTGGCAGTTCCTACCCGAGATGCCCGATCTGCCGAAGACCCGCGCCATGCTGATGTGCGCCTGCGACACCCGCCTGCCCGCCCGCCTGACGGAGGAAGAGTGCGATGCGGTGGCGGCCGTGCTGATCCACGCCGCCGAGACCGTCATGGGCGACCAGCGCGCCTACGGCACCTGATCAAACAGGCCTCCAGAAGTCAGAAAGGCGCGCACCGGCAGGCCCGGGTGGCGCGCCTTCGATGAACGACGGGCTTACTTGTCGAGCTTCGACAACTTGTTCTGAAGCTCGGCCAGTTGTTTCTTTATATCGTCGAGGTCGTCCCCGCCCTTGGCCGGTGTCTCCATCGTCGGCCCGGTCGAGCCCGCAACCCCGCCGGTCATCGCCTTCAGGAACGCCTCCTGCTGCGCCTGCATCGCCTCGAGGCTCTTGGCCATGGACGGGTTCATGTTGCCCATGTTCTCGACCCACTTCGACTGGCTGTCGCGGAACATCTCGAAGGTCTGGGCCAAGAACTGCGGCACCGTGCTGGTGGCCTGCGTCGTGTAGCTGCGGACAAGGTCGGTCAGCACGTTGATCGGCAGGACGGACTCGCCCTTGCTTTCATGCTCCGCCACGATCTGCAGAAGGTACTGCCGCGTCAGGTCATCTCCGGACTTCAGGTCGACGATCTGCACGTCCCGGCCATCGCGAATGAAGCCCGCGATATCCTCCAGCGTCACGTAGTCGGAGGTCTCGGTGTTGTACAGCCGCCGGCTGGCGTAACGCTTGATCAAAAGCGGTTTTTCGGTCTCGGCCACGGGTTCCCCCTCCTCCGGAAAATGCAGCGATGCAGCAAAGCCTATGCGAGCGCAGAAGAAAAGGAAACCCTTCTGTGAGCAGGGCTTCCATGCGCTGAAAGCGTGACGTGGCAGGGGGTTACGGCAGGCGCGCCCGTCAGAACAGGCTGCCCTGCTCGGGCGGCTCCTGTTTTGCCTTGCGGCGTTGGGGCGCGCCGCCGCCCAGCTTCAGCCTCCCGTCGGCGAATTCCACCTCCAGCCCGGAGGCCTCCTCCGCAGCGGCCCGGCTGGTGACAACCCCGCTCTCGGACCAGACGACGGCATAGCCGCGGTCGAGCGTGGCGCGATACGAGAGCGTCTCGGCCAGGCGGGCCAAGGCCTCCAGCCGCTGACGGGTATCCTGAAGGCGGGCCTCCTGCGCGGCATCCATCCGTTGGGACAACCGGTCCAGCCGCTCGCGCCCGGTGCCGATCTCGCGCAGGATGGCACGCGGCGTCAACCGCGCGGCCCGCGCGTCCAGCGTGTCCCGCCGCACCTTGATGGCCCGTTCCAGCGCCGGGCCAAGGCGGGCCGCGCGCTCATCCAGCCGCCCACGCTCCACCGACACCGCGCGCCGCAGGATTGCAGGGCGCAGGGACCCCACGGTTTCGGTCAGCCGCAGGCGCTGCCGGTCCACCGCGCGGGTCAGTGCCGCGGGCAGCCGGTCGCCCATGACATCCAGCCGCTGCCGCGGCCCTTCGACCAGTTCCTCCGGGCGGGGAAGCGCACGCGCCAGATCGCGCAGCCGCTGCCCGCGATGCTCGATCCTGAGGCCCATGGCGCGGGTCATTCGTGCACCGAAGTCCCGGGTCTGTGCAGCAAGTTCCATACGCACCGGCACCGCCAGTTCGGCGGCGGCAGTGGGCGTCGGCGCCCGGCGGTCGGACACGAAGTCGATCAGTGTGGTGTCGGTCTCGTGCCCCACCGCGGATATCAGAGGGATGTCGGAAGCCGCCGCCGCCCGCGCCACGACCTCCTCGTTGAACCCCCAGAGGTCCTCGACGGAGCCGCCCCCCCTTGCCACGATCAGCAGGTCCGGTCGCGGCAAGGCACCGCCGCGCTGGAAGCGGTTGAACCCCTCGATGGCCCGGGCCACCTCCGGCGCGCAGGCCGCGCCCTGCACCGCCACCGGCCAGATCAGAACCTTGCGCGGGAAACGATCGCGCAGCCGATGCAGGATATCCCGGATGACCGCGCCCGAAGGCGAGGTCACGACACCGATGATCTCCGGCAGGTAAGGCAAGGGTTTCTTGCGCCCGGCATCGAAAAGGCCTTCCGCCGCCAGCGCCGCCTTGCGCTTTTCCAGCATCGCCATCAGCGCGCCCGCGCCCGCCGGACGGATATCCTCCAGCACGATCTGGTACTTGGACTGCCCCGGGAAGGTGGTCAGCCGTCCGGTGGCCACCACCTCCATCCCTTCCTCCGGCTGGGTCTGCAGACGCGACGCCACGCCCTTCCACATCACCCCGGAGATCACCGACCGGTCGTCCTTCAGGTCCAGGTACACGTGCCCGGAGCGCGGTCGCGACACGCGCCCCACCTCGCCCCGCACCCGGACGAAACCGAACTCCCCCTCGATCACGCGCTTCACCGCGCCCGAAAGCTCGGAGACCGAGAATTCCGGCGTGTTGCCATTCGTGCCGTCGTCGATCAGGTCCATGCCACGCTCTCTTGCCCTCACTTCCCGCGAACCTTAAAGCACCCGTAAACCGATCAAAAGCGCCCCCGTCCTTCATCTTGGTGACAAATACCTCGGGGGTCCGGGGGCTGGCCCCCGGTCCCGCCCCGGCCATCCGCCCCGACTGCAACACAGGAGCACGCACATGAACATCCTCATCCTCGGCAGCGGCGGACGCGAACACGCCCTGGCATGGGCCGCGCTCCAGAACCCGAAATGCGACAAGCTGATCGTCGCGCCGGGCAATGCGGGCATCGCGCAGATCGCGGAATGCGCACGGATCGACATTGAGGACGGCGGCGTGGTCGCGGAATTCGCCTCCGACAACGCCATCGACCTGGTGATCGTCGGACCGGAGGCCCCCCTGGCGGCGGGCGTCGCCGACCGGCTGCGGGAGGCCGGCCTGTCAGTTTTCGGCCCCTCGGCAGCGGCGGCACGGCTCGAAGCCTCCAAAAGCTTCACCAAGGAAATCTGCGACGCCTGCGGCGCGCCCACCGCGGCCTACGGCCATTTCACCCACGCCGATGCAGCAAAGGCCCATATTCGTGCAGGAACCGCCCCTGTCGTGGTCAAGGCGGACGGTCTGGCCGCGGGCAAGGGCGTCATCATCGCCGAAACCCTCGACGAGGCCTGCGCGGCTGTCGACGAGATGTTCGGCGGTGCCTTCGGCGGCGCGGGCGCCGAGGTGGTGATCGAGGAATTCATGACCGGCGAAGAGGCGTCCTTCTTTGTCCTTGTCGACGGCGAAACCTGCCTGCCGGTCGGAACGGCGCAAGACCACAAACGCGTGGGCGAAGGCGACACCGGCCCGAACACCGGCGGCATGGGTGCCTACTCTCCCGCACCGATCATGGACGGTGCCGTGACCGCCAAGGCGCTGGACGAGATCGTGCGCCCCTGCATGGCCGAGATGGTCCGGCGCGGCACGCCCTACCAGGGCGTCCTGTACGTTGGCCTGATGATCGAAGACGGTCAGCCGCGGCTGGTGGAGTACAACGTGCGGTTCGGCGATCCGGAATGCCAGGTCCTGATGCTGCGGCTGGGCGCTCAGGCACTGGACCTGATCCACGCCTGCGCCGATGGGCGGCTTGCCGATGCACAGGTCAACTGGGCCGACGACCACGCCTTGACCGTCGTCATGGCGGCCGACGGCTACCCCGGCAGCTACAAGAAGGGCACCGTGATCCGCGGGTTGGACGCCCTGCCCGAGGACAGCTTCAACGTCATGTTCCATGCCGGCACGACCGAGGCCGACGGCGCGGTAACGGCCACCGGCGGGCGCGTCCTGAACGCCACGGCACGCGGCGCCACGCTGCAGGAGGCCCGCGACCGGGCCTACGCGATGGTCGATGCGGTCGACTGGCCGGAAGGGTTCTGCCGCCGCGACATCGGCTGGCGGGCGCTCTGAAACCTGCACTGTCCGGGCCGGTCCTGACGGAAAGGGACCGGCTTCAGGGCTCGATGATCTCCCGCTCGGTCACGATCAGGTCAAGCGGCTGGTCCGTGTCCTCCAGCGGCAGGTCATCCATCTCCTGACCGGCAAACGCGAAGCCGATGGCAAGGGTCGGGCGTTTCGCCCGGAGCCGCTCCAGGGTGCGGTCGTAGAAGCCGCCGCCATATCCCAAACGCCCGCCACTGCGACTGAAGGCAACCAGCGGGACGATCAGGATCTCCGGCTCCATCGCCACGCCCGCCGCCGGGATGCGCGCGCCGAAGGGCCCGTGCGTCATCTCGCAGTCCGGCTCCCAGACGGAAAAGCTGAGCGGCAGCCCCGGTCCGTCGATCACGGGCACGCCAACGGGGCCGTAGGCCGAGGCCTCGGCCATGGCGGCGAGCGGGTCGATCTCCGTTCGGATGGCCATGTAGCCCGACAAAGGCACCCCGCGATGCCCCGCCAATATCTCGCTCAGACGTCCCGCCTGGCCCGGAAACCGTGCGTCGAACGCCGCTTTTCGTGCAGCAAAGGCCGCCTTGCGGGCGGCCGCCTTGCGCTCTTCCAGCGTCACAGCAACACCACAACGGCAAGGCCCAGAAAGGCGAAAAAGCCGACCACATCCGTGACGGTGGTTACAAAGGCACCGGAGGCGAGCGCGGGATCAACGCCCACCTTTTCAAGCACCACCGGGATAATGATCCCCGCAAGGCCTGCAATCACGAGGTTGATGACCATCGCCGATGCAATCACGCCGCCCAGGGCAGGCGAGCCGAACCAGATGATGCCGACGATCCCCATGATGACCGCGAAGGCCACGCCGTTGATCAGGCCGACCACGCCTTCACGGCGGATCACCCGCCACAGGTTGGAGCCGGTGAGGTCCTTGGTCGCCAGCGCACGCACCGCAACGGTCAGCGACTGCGTCCCGGCGTTCCCCCCCATGGAGGCGACAATGGGCATCAGGACCGCCAGCGCGACGATCTCGGCGATGGCCGCTTCGAACTGCGCGATGACGAGGCTGGCCAGAACCGCCGTCACGAGATTGACCGCCAGCCAGGGAATGCGGCGCTTGACCGTATCGACCACCTTGTCCGACAGGCGGCTTTCTCCGTCCACACCGGCCAGCCGCAGGATGTCTTCCTCGTTCTCCTCGTCCAGCACCGCCATGGCGTCGTCGATGGTGATCTGTCCGACGAGGCGGTCGTTCTCATCCACGACCGGGGCCGAGATCAGGTGGTACTGGTTGAAGGCATAGGCGACCTCGCCCTCGTACTGCATCACCGGGATGGTGTGGAACGACTCCTCCTGGATCGACTTCAGGGTCACGTCGCGCTTGGAAGACATGAGCCGCCCGAGGGTAACGTTGCCGACAGGCCGAAGGCGCGGATCGACCAGCACGATATGGTAGAACTGCTCTGGCAGGCTCTTGGACGAACGCAGGAAATCGATGGCCTCGCCGACGCTCCAATGCTCCGGGGCCATGACGACCTCGCGCTGCATGAGACGGCCGGCGGAGAACTCCGGGTAGGCCAGCGACTGCTCGACCGCGGCCCGTTCGCTTTCCGGAAGGACGTCCAGGATCGCTGTCTGCTGCGGCGTGTCGAGGTCCTCGATTAGATCGACCACGTCGTCGGAATCGAGCTCGCGGACCGCCTCGGCCAGCACCTGCGGCGTGAGGATGCCGATGACTTCCTCGCGCAGCGCCTCGTCGAGTTCCGAGAGGATGTCGCCGTCCATCTCGTGCCCGTAAAGCCGGATCAGCCGCATCCGGTCGTAGGCGTTCACCTGTTCCAGAAGGTCGGCGATGTCGGCCGGGTGCAGCGGCTCCATGAGCTCGACAAGCTGCTCCCGGTCGTCGGTGTCTACGGCGTACAGAATCCGCGCGACGGCCTTGCGGTCGAGGTCGTATCCCTCGTCGCGCGCCTCTTCCCGCGCGTCCTCGTCGGCCACTGCCTCGCTTTCCTGCGCCATGTGCCTGCCCTTCCGCGTTTCTTGTCACGGAGACTAGGTCAAGCGCCCGGAAAGCAACAGGGCAGATTGTCCTTTTCGCAGCGGCCCCATAGGGTTTGCGCGGACTGCGCGGGAAGGAGATCGCGATGACATCAGAGCTGCATCTCGGGCAATTGATCCGTTTCAGCGCGGACCCCTTCCAGGAGGGGATCGAAGCGGCCGAACACGTCACTTCGGGCGCGATTCTGGTCGTTGACGGCACGATTGCGGAGGTTGGCGGGGCGGACGCGCTCAGAAAACAGCACCGTGACGCGAAGGTCCACGACCATGGCAGCGGGCTGATCCTTCCCGGCTTCGTCGACGCCCATGCGCATTACCCGCAAACCGCAATGATCGCGAGCTGGGGCAAGCGGCTGATCGACTGGCTGAACACCTACACCTTCCCCGAAGAAAGCCGGTTCAAGGATCCCTCCTACGCGCAGGAGATCGCGGGGCGATACCTCGACCTGCTGCTCGCGCATGGCACGACCACGGTCTGCACCTATTGCACGATCCACCCGGCCTCCGTCGATGCGATCTTCGAAGCGGCGGAGGCGCGCGGCATGCGGGTGTTCGCTGGCAAGACCTGCATGGACCGCAACGCGCCGGACACGCTGCGGGACACCGCGCAAAGCGCCTACGACGACAGCAAGGCGCTGCTGAGCCGCTGGCACGGGCGCGGGCGGGCGTCCTATGTCATCACGCCCCGCTTCTCACCCACGTCGACGCCCGAACAGCTCTCGGCCCTTGGCGCACTTTGGGCCGAACATCCCGACTGCCTTATGCAAACCCACCTGTCCGAGCAGACCGAAGAAATCACGTGGGTCAAAAGGCTTTTCCCGGAGGCGCGGGATTACCTCGACACCTACGAAGCGCACGGGTTGCTCGGGGCCAATGGTCTCTATGGACACGCGATCCACCTTGAGCCGCGCGAACGCGACCGGTTGCGTGAGGTCGGAGCGGCTTTAGTGCATTGCCCGACGTCCAACACGTTCATCGGCTCCGGTCTGTTCGACATGGACGGGCTGATGGCAGAGGGGCACCGGATCGGGCTGGCCACCGACACGGGCGGCGGGTCCTCCTTCTCGATGCTGCGAACCATGGCGGCGGCCTACGAGATCGCGCAGCTGCGTGGCCGGGCCCTGCACCCGGCAGAGCTGCTTTGGCTTGCGACCGAAGGCTCTGCCCGCGCCCTGCGGCAGGACAGGATCGGACGGCTGGAACCGGGCGCGGAGGCGGATTTCATCGTCCTTGACCTCGCCTCCACCCCGGCCATCGCGCAGCGCTCCGCCGTGGCGGAAACCATCTGGGAGGCGCTCTTCCCGACGATCATGATGGGCGACGACCGCGCGATCGCGCAGACCTATGTGATGGGCAAACCGTCCAAAGCGTGAGGCGCCTCAGCAGCCGTCGCGGCCCAGCACCAGCACCCAGACATCGCCGGGCGCGCGGACCAGTCCGTATTCCCTGACCTCCGGCTTCACCATGTTGTCGCGATGCGGCGGAGAAGCGATCCAGTCGCCCAGCACCTCGGACAGGGTCTTCTGGCCCTTGGCGATGTTCTCGGCCACGGCGCAGGCCCCGTAACCCTGCCGCCTGACGCGGGTCATGACGTCGCTGCCATCCGACCCCTCGTGCGAAAAGAAGCCTTTGCGGGACATGTCGAGCGCATGTGCCTTGGCCGCCTCTTCCAGGCGCGGCGAAGGATTGACCTGGTCCAGCCCCTCTTCGGCGCGCAGGCCGTTCAGCATCTGGCGGACGGGTTGGGCAGTGGCAGCATTGGCGGCAAGAATAGCCGCAAGACACAGTCCATAAAGGATTTTCACAGAATATTCTCCAAACGACGCACAAGCGCATTCTGCCTTTTTATGGCAGCGTCCAGATCGAAAGTCACCACCTGCCCGTCCCGGACGACCTGCCGCCCCTCAACCAGAAGGTGTCTGACCCTGGGCGGCCCCGCCAGCAACAGCGCAGCCGGGTCCCAGCTTCCTGCGGACTCGATGCCCGACACGTCCCACAGCGCGATGTCCGCCCGTTTGCCCACAACGATCTGACCGCAGTCGTGGCGGCCAAGCACCTCTGCCCCGCCGCGCGTCGCGATGCGCAGTGCCTCGCGTGCGCTCATGGCGTCGGCGCCGCGGGCGACACGCTGCAGCAGCATGGCCTGCCGCGCCTCGGCCACGAGGCTACCCGCATCGTTCGAGGCCGAGCCATCCACCCCGAGGCCCACCTTCACGCCCGCATCGCGCATGGCGCGGACCGGCGCGATGCCAGATCCGAGGCGGCAGTTGGAACATGGGCAATGGGCGACCCCGGTGCGGCTGCGGGCGAAGAGGTCGATCTCCGTCGTGTCGAGCTTCACGCAATGCGCATGCCAGACGTCATCGCCGGTCCAGCCGAGATCCTCGGCGTACTGGCCCGGCCGGCAACCGAAATGCGCCTCGCTGTAGGCGATGTCCTCGTCGTTCTCGGCGAGATGCGTGTGCAGCATCACGCCCTTGTCGCGGGCCAGCAGCGCGGCGTCGCGCATCAGGTCCCGGCTGACCGAGAAGGGCGAACAGGGTGCGATGCCGACGCGGACCATGGCGCCGTCGCGGGGATCGTGGAAGGCGTCGACCACGCGGATGCAGTCTTCGAGGATGGCCGCTTCCCGTTCCACGAGGCTGTCGGGCGGCAGGCCGCCATCGCTTTCCCCGATGCTCATGGCGCCACGGGTCGGATGGAACCGCAGCCCGACCTCCCCCGCCGCCGCGATGGTGTCGTCCAGCCGGGCGCCGTTGGGATAGAGGTACAGGTGGTCGGAAGTCAGCGTACAGCCGGTCAGCGCCAGTTCAGCCAGACCGATCTGCGCCGAGACAAAGATCTCCTCGGGGCCGAAACGCGCCCAGATCGGGTAGAGCGTCTGCAACCAGCCAAAGAGTAGCGCATCCTGTCCGCCGGGTACCGCACGGGTGAGCGTCTGGTAAAGGTGATGATGCGTGTTCACGAGGCCCGGCGTCACGACGCAGGTCGCCGCGTCGATGACCTCTCCCGTTGTGGCAAGGCCGGTGCCGATCTCTGCGATGATCCCGTCGCGCAAACGGATGTCCGTGCCGGTCGTCTCCGTTCCGGCATCGTCCATGGTCAGCAGGTGGCGGGCATTGCGGATCAGGATCTCGGGCATCGCGGCGGCTCCTCAATAGCCTTTCAGGATCTCCAGCGCCGCCGCGTGCAATTCCGGGTTCGCCGCCGCCAGGGCGCGACCGCCGTAATGCACCGGCCCGCCCGCCCAGTCCGTCACGATCCCGCCCGCCGCCTCGATCAAGGCGATGGGGGCCTGGATGTCGTAGGCCTGTAGCCCGGCCTCGATGACGAGGTCGATCTGCCCGGCCGCCAGCAATGCGTAGGCGTAGCAGTCCATGCCATAGCGCACCAGTTTGGCGCGGGCCGCAACGGCTTCGAAACCGGCGCGGTCCTGCGGCTGGCCGACTTCGGGGAAGGTGGTGAAAAGCAGGGCGTTTTCGAGTCCGGAAGTTCGCCGTGTGACCATCGGGCCCTGCCCGCGCGGACCACGCCACGCCGCCTGCCCCAGCCCGCCGGAAAAGCGTTCGCCCATGTAGGGCTGGTCGACGATGCCATAGCGCGGGCCAGTGTCGTCCGAGAGCGCTACGAGCACGCCCCAAGTCGGGGTTCCGGCAAGGAAGCCGCGCGTCCCGTCGATCGGGTCGAGCACCCATGTCAGCCCACTGGTGCCGGATTGCGTGCCGTATTCCTCGCCAAGGATCGCGTCGTCGGGCCGGCGTTCTGCCAGGACCTTGCGCATCGCTTCTTCGGCGGCGCGGTCAGCGGCGGTCACGGGATCGAACCCGTCCGTCAGCTTGTTGTCCGCGGTCAGCCCGGCTGATCTGAAGTAGGGGAGTATCGCCGCCCCGGCTGCATCTGCAAGGGCGTGCGCAGTGCCGATCAAATCTTCGGCCAATCGTCCTGAAATGTCCACCTGTCGCCTCCGTACGCTTCGCCCTGTCAGGGGCTATCGCAGGCGGCGCGGCGGCTCAAGCCACGTCGGACAGGACGCGGGCGAGTTCGAAAAGACGGCGTCGCTGGTTCTCGGGGATCGCGTAGTAGGACCGCACGAGGTCGAGTGCTTCCTTGTCGCCAAGGATATCCGCCGGGACGTTGTCGCCAGAAGCAACTTCGGAATTCTCGTTTTCGATGCCTTCGAAGAAGAAGCTCACCGGAACGTCGAGCGCGTCTGCGATGTCCCAGAGGCGGGAGGCACTGACACGGTTCGCACCCGTTTCGTACTTCTGGATCTGCTGGAACTTGATACCCACTTTTTCGGCCAGCTGCTGCTGGGTCATGCCCACCAGCCAGCGGCGATGTCTAATACGTTTTCCAACATGAACGTCAACGGGATGCGCCATCGTGTGTCTTCCTGTTCTAAGGTTTGGCCAAATGAGAGACCCGGTTATCTTCAGACCGTCCGACCAGCCTCATCCTGCACGTGTATGGCCTGATGTGCTACATCAAAACGGTCACTCATATCAAGACACACAACCGCCTAATAATGGTAAACGCGAACGAATAACAACACAAAGTTGAAAAAAAACAGGAATTGTTGCTGTTAATAAATTTGGACTGCACATTACGCGTCCAAGGCGCGAGGAATTCGTCGATCTTCCGGCGCAAAAGGATAGGAGGCACCTATGCGTGCGTACGTGAAATTTTCTCCGGAGTCCGCACCGGAGTTGAAAGAAATCGAGGTCCCGACCCCGGGACCGGGAGAGATTCGGATTCGAGTCGCCGCCTGCGGCCTGAATTTCGCCGACCTTTTGATGATCAAGGGTACCTATCAGGATACTCCGGACTGTCCTTTCGTACTCGGTATGGAGGTCGCCGGCGTGGTTGATTCGCTCGGTGAGGGTGTCGAGAACTTCGCTCCGGGGGACCGTGTGGCGGTCTTCGGCGGGCAAGGCGGTCTGGCCGAGATGGCCTGTTTCGATGCCACCCGCGCCGTCCGCCTGCCGGATACAATGGACTTCACCACCGCCGCAGCCTTCCAGATCGCCTATGGCACCAGCCACGTGGCGCTCGACCACCGCGCCCGCCTGCAACCGGGAGAGACCCTTCTGGTGCTGGGCGCTGCCGGGGGTGTCGGGCTGACGGCGGTGGAGATCGGCAAGCTGATGGGCGCGACGGTCATCGCCTGTGCCCGCGGCACCGATAAGCTGGAGGCCGCGAAGGCGGCCGGTGCAGACCACCTGATCGACGCGCGGACACAGGACATAAGGGCCGAGGTGAAGGCGCTCGGCGGTGCGGATGTGGTCTATGATCCCGTCGGCGGCGAACAGTGGGAGGCCGCCTTCCGCGCCTGCAAACCCGAGGCGCGCCTGCTGCCGATCGGCTTCGCATCCGGCGACGTGCCGCAGGTCAAGACGAACCACCTGCTGGTCAAGAACCTTTCCGTGCTGGGCGTCTACTGGGGCGGCTACCTCGCGTTCCGGCCCGACATCCTGACCGGGTCGCTCGCGACGCTGATGGAGTGGCATGGCGCGGGCCGGCTCAAACCGCATGTCAGCCATACCTACCCGCTCGATCAAGCGGCGGAAGGGCTGGCTCTTTTGCGCGACCGCAAGTCGACCGGCAAGGTGGTCATCACCATTCAGGAGATGTGATCGCGACCCAAAGGGCCGGGGCGCAAAACCGCGCCCCGGTCCGGCCTCACGCCTTTTCGGCCGCCCAGATCATGTCGATCATCTCCTGCGTCCCGCGGGAGAATTCTAGCGGACAGGGATAGGGCGCGCCGTCCAGCACCGATGCATTGAACGCCTCGACCTGATGGACGTAGTGATTGTCGGACGGGAACCGCCACCTTGTCACCTTCAGGTCCTTGCCCTGCACCTCCACCTCGGCCTGCCCGTAAACCGCCGCGTTGAAGGGCGTTGTCAGGCGCATCACGCCGCCGTCGCCGTGGAAAACCACCTCCTGCCAGGGCGCCATCCGCATCGACACCACGCCTGTATAATGGAACGAGGGGAAGCGCGCGGTGATGTGGCTCCAGACATCGACGCCGTTCTCCCGCTCGATTTCCGTCGACAGGATCGCCTGCGGCTCCTCGCCCGTCACGAAGCGAACCGTTCCGTAGGCGTAGACGCCGATGTCGGGCACCGCGCCGCCGCCGGTCTCCGGACGGTTGCGGATGTTCTCGCCGTCGCTGCTGTTGTCATAGGAGAAGGCGACGGAAACACGCTTGAGCGCGCCGATGGCCCCCTCTTCATAGAGCGCCTTGGCCTTCTTCCACTGGGGGTGGTGCACGACCATGTAGGCCTCTGCCGCGAGTTTTCCGGTGGCATCCCGGGCGGCGATCACCGGCGCGAAGTCGGCGGCCTGCATGGCCAGCGGCTTCTCGACCAGCACGTGTTTGCCCGCCTCCAGCGCCTTCACCGTCCATTCGACGTGCAGGTGGTTCGGCAGGGGGATGTAGACCGCGTCGATCTCCGGATCGGCCAGCAGGTCGTCGTAGGAGAGGTGCACCTTCAGCCCCGGCGCGCGCTCTGCAAACGGGGCGGCCTTTTCCTCGCTCGAGGTGGCAAGCGCACAAAGCCGCCCGCGGCGCGCCTGGTTGATGGCCGGTCCCATGTGCTCGCGCGCGAACTTTGCCGCGCCGAGGATGCCCCATCTCACGTGATCTGTCATCGTCAGCTCCCTGGTGTTTGCGCTCACGCTAGACCAGTTGCTCCGGGGATGGAACGTGCCGCGCCCTCGAAATCCGGGCCAGCGGGTGTCAGTCGGACAGGAGCGGCCACGGGCTGCGTGTCTTGGCCTGCCGCAGGATGAAATGCGTCTGGCTGACCCGTACCAGCCCGCCGGCCAGCATCCCGCGCTTCAGGAACGCCTCCAGATCTTCCGGATCGCGCGCCGCAACCTTCAGCAGGAAATCGCAGGCCCCCGTCACGGACTCGCACTCGACGATCCGCGCCTCCTGATCAACGAGGTCGCCGAAGGCCGACAGCGTGTCATCGGAATGGTCGATCAGGCTGACGAAGACATAGGCCAGCGCGCCAAGCCCGAGGGCCTTGGGGTCCAGCCGCGCGACGTAGCCGCGGATGACGCCCTCGTCCTCCAGCCGCTTGATCCGCCGCCAGCAGGGCGAGGTCGAAAGCCCGGCCGCATCAGCCAGCGTCTGGATGCTGGCCTTCCCGTCATGCTGCAAATGCGCGAGGAGTTTGCGGTCGGTGTCGTCTAGCTTCATGATCGGATATTGCCCTTCATTCCCATGCTTCTGGAATAAGTTTCCCGCAATCATTGGAAAACTCGGCAACAGGGTTTTCGGTTCCGTAATCCGAGAAACTACGCAGTCGCAGCATTCGACTCAATATCAATTGGCCGCCGTACTATTTACCGATTCCTAATAGATGTATTGTTTGGTACATTTCCTTAGGGTTTTTCGTTTCATGAATGAAAAGGCCCCCTCCGTTTCCGGAGGGGGCCGCCAGCGCCTTCGAACACATGAGGTAATCTTGGGAGTCCGCCGCTTTGACCACCGGGCCACCGCTGCCGGCCCGGCGGAACGGTTCAGGCGCTGGTCAGCATGCCCTGCTCACGGGCAAGGTCACGCATCCGCTTCTGCAGCTTCTCGAACGCCCGCACTTCGATCTGCCGGATACGTTCCCGGCTGACGTCGTACTGGCCCGACAGCTCTTCCAGCGTCACCGCCTGATCAGACAGGCGCCGCTGGGTCAGAATGTCCTTTTCCCTCTCGTTGAGCACGTCCATCGCCTGCTCCAGCAGGGCGCGGCGCGCCTCGAGTTCGTTGCGTTCGGCATATTCACCGGCCTGGTCGGCATCCTCGTCCTCAAGCCAGTCCTGCCATTGCATCGACCCTTCGCCTTCGGAGCCGACCGTCGCGTTCAGAGACGCGTCGCCACCGGACAGGCGCCGGTTCATCGAGATGACCTCGTCTTCGGACACGCCCAGATCGGTCGCGATCTTTTCGACGTGTTCCGGACGCAGGTCGCCGTCCTCCAGCGCGCCGATGCGGCTTTTGGCCTTGCGCAGGTTGAAGAACAGCTTCTTCTGCGCCGAGGTCGTGCCCAGCTTCACCAGCGACCAGGACCGCAGGATGTATTCCTGGATCGAGGCGCGGATCCACCACATCGCATAGGTGGCAAGGCGGAAGCCCTTTTCCGGGTCGAAACGCTTGACCGCCTGCATCAGGCCGACGTTCGCCTCGGAGATCACCTCCGCCTGCGGCAGTCCGTAGCCGCGATAGCCCATGGCGATCTTGGCCGCGAGCCGCAGGTGAGACGTCACAAGCTGGTGTGCCGCCTGCGTGTCCTCGTCCTCGACCCAGCGTTTTGCCAGCATGTATTCCTCTTCAGGCTCCAGAAGCGGGAACTTGCGGATTTCCTGAAGGTAGCGGCTCAGACCGGCTTCCGGCGTCGGTGCCGGGAGATTTGCGTAGTTGCTCATGCCTTGCCCCTCTCGTACGACGCGTTTGCGCCTTTCATGTTACACGGCTTAACATCCAGATGGCCCTTGGCCAGATCGGTTTCAAGATGCTTAACCAACAAACGTTGCGCATAAGTTAAGGTTTCGTGAACGTTGGGGAACCCATATGTCAGCGGGTTCACATGCACGTGCACTCGATGACATCCGGCTTTTCCAACCCATACATTATTGCATGATATGGATGCAGTTTCAGCAAATTTCCATACACAACGCGATGACGTACTCCGCGACCAAACCCAATCCGAACGTCACGGAGTATTATCCCATGCCCGCCCTCGACGCACCTCGCCAGATCCGCACAGCCGGTGTGCTGTATCTGGTCATCATCGCTTCCGGCCTGACGGCCGAGCTGGCCCTGCGCGGTCCCGCGCTGGCAGGCGGGGCAGAGACGCTGGTCACCCATCTCTCTTCCATCCGCCTCAGCCTCCTGGCCGACGTAATCATGCTGCTGGCGGACATTGCCCTGGCGCTTGTCTTCTTCACCCTTCTGCGCCCGGTCTCCGAAGGCCTTTCCCGCGCCGCCATGGTCTTCCGTCTCGGACAGGCGGCGCTGATCGGCACCAGCCTCGTGGCGCTCTCCGCCGTGCCGCAACTGGTGGAGGGCGGGCGCACCGATCTCGCCCTGACCTTCGCCGCGCTCCATGCCAGCGGCTATGATATCGGTCTGGTCCTGTTCGGGGTGAACGCGATGGTGATGGCGAAACTGGTCTGCCTGTCTCGCGTCGCGCCGATGGCGTTGCCCGCCGGGCTGATGCTGACCGGGCTCATCTACATCGCCGGCGGGATCACCCGCCTGGCCGCGCCCGACCTGAACGCGCTGATGCAGCCCGCCTACCTCGTCTGCATCGTGACGGAGGTAGGGTTCTGCCTCTGGTTGCTTATCGCGGGCCGGCTCTGACGCTCCGCGGATAAGTCAGGCACGGACACCCGGCGCTTCACGCCACCGTGCGCAGCGCCGCCAGCAGGTCCTGCATGTCCGCAGGCAATGGCGCCTCGAACAGCATCTCCTCTTCCGTCACCGGATGGACAAAGCCCAGTTCTGCCGCATGCAACGCCTGACGGTCAAAGGCATCGGCGGCGGCAAAGGCCGCAGGGGAGAGCGCGCTGCCCTTCAGCTTGCGCCGCCCGCCATAGGTGCTGTCGCCCACCAGCGCGTGCCCCGCATGGGCCATGTGCACGCGGATCTGGTGGGTGCGCCCGGTCTCGAGCCGGCATTCCACCAGCGCGAGGCATTCCGGCACGCCGAAGGTCTCCAGCACGCGGGCATGGGTGATCGCGTGCCGCCCCTTCCCGTCAAAGAACACCGCCTGCCGCTGCCGGTCCGTCTTGTGCCGCGCGAGGCCGGAGGTGATCGTGATCCCGCCCCCTGCCCCGGCAGACACACCGCGCGTGCCCATCAGCCGGGGGTCGGCCACGTCCGGCACGCCATGCACAACCGCCAGATAGGCCCGGCGCGCCGTGTGCTTCTCGAACTGTTTGGCCAGCCCGTGGTGCGCGCGGTCGGACTTTGCCACGACCAGCAGGCCGGAGGTGTCCTTGTCGATCCGGTGCACGATGCCGGGCCGCTTCTCGCCGCCGACGCCCGACAGATCGCCGCCGAAGTGGTGCAGCAGCGCGTTGACCAGCGTGCCGTCCGGCGTGCCGGGCGCGGGGTGGACCACCATGCCGGCGGGCTTGTTCACCACCAGCAGGTCGGCATCCTCGAACACGATCTCCAGCGGGATGTCCTGCGGGACGACGTCATACTCTTCCGCCTCGGGCACGGCGATCTCCAGCACGTCCCCCTCGGCGACCTTCGCCTTGGGATCGGTCAGCGGTGCGCCCTCGCGGGTCACGGCGCCCTCGGCGATCAGCCGGCCCAGACGGGTGCGCGACAGGGCCGCGGCCTCTGGCACATCGCGGGCAAGGGCCTTATCAAGGCGTTGCGGCGGATCGGCCGCGATGACGACACGAAGGCGGTCCATGGAAACTCCCGAGCCGGAATATCGGCACCCGCCCGGCCTGCGGTTCCTGCAGGCGATGGTGACGGTGCTCATGGTGGTGATGATGGTCGGGATCGTGGGGATCCTCGGCCTGATCTGGCATCGCTATAGCAAGGCGCAGGCGCCGCTGCCAGAGGTCATCACCCTGCCCGGTGGCGCAACCGCCACCGCCTACACTCAGGGCGTCGACTGGTACGCCGTGGTGACAGGCGACGACCGTATCCTGATCTTCGACCGGGGCACCGGCAAACTGCGGCAGGAGATCGCTGTCGAACCGGCGGAGTGACTCCGCCCGCGCATCCCGAGCGCCGTCAGCCGAAACTGATACCCACTTGACCGAAGGCACCGAAGTCCGCCTCCACATGGCTGCCCGGCGGGCATTCGAGCGGACGGATGAACGAGCCCGACAGGATGACCTGTCCCGGCCGGATCGCCTGACCGTAGGTGCCCATCCGCTCGGCCAGCCAGACGATGCCCATAACCGGATCGTTGAGCACGCCTGCGCCCAGCCCGGTCTCCTCGACCTCGCCGTCGCGGCTGACGATGGCCCCGACCCAGCGCAGGTCGACCAGCCGCGGATCGTGCCGCGCCTCGCCCAGAACGATCCCCGCGTTGGCCGCGTTGTCGGAGATCGTGTCGACAATCACCCGTGCCTGGCCCGTCGCCGGATCGCTGCGCAGGATGCGGGTGTCGAGGATCTCCAACGCGGGGCAGACGTAATCGGTGGCGGCGATCACCTCCTCCCGCGTGACCCGGCCCTCCAGCGGCGCCTTCATGACAAAGGCGATCTCCGCCTCCACCCGCGGCTGGATGAAGCGGCCCCCGGGCACCATTCCGCCCGTTTCAAAGGCCATGTCGTCGAACAGAACACCGGAATCCGGCGTGTCGATCTTCAGCGCGTCCTGCATGGCCCTCGACGTCAGCCCGATCTTCCAGCCGATCACCTTGCGGCCCTCGACCAGTTTGGCCGTCATCAGCGCCGCCTGCACGGCGTAGGCGTCGTCCATGGTCATGCCCGGATGCTTCAGGGACAGGAGGCCGATCTGGCTGCCCATCTTCTCTGCCTGCAAAAGGGCCGTAGCGGCGGCGTGGATCTCGTCATCGGTCATTCGTCCTCTACCCCGTTTCTCAGGATGCCGATGCCCTCGGCTTCCACCTCGACCACGTCGCCGGGTTTCAGCCAGACCGGCGGATCGAACCGCGCCCCTGCCCCGGTGGGCGTGCCGCAGACGATCACGTCGCCCGGCACCAGCGTGGTGAAGGTCGAGACATAGTTCACGATGTAGCGGAAATCATACAGCATCCGCGACGTGCGGTCCTTCTGGCGCACCTCGCCGTTGACCCGCGTCTCCAGCCCGATGTCGTCGAGCTGGGCGGGATGGGTGAACGGCACAAGCCACGGCCCCATCGCGGCGGACCGGTCCCAGTTCTTGCCCTGCGTCACGTTGAACTTCGCGTGACGCACCCAGTCGCGGATCGTGCCCTCGTTGCAGAGCGTCAGCCCGATGATGTGGTCATAGGCCGCCTCGCGCGAGATCCGCCGCCCGCCCTTGCCGATAACGATGGCGATCTCGCCCTCGTAATCCAGCTGTTCGCTCTCCGGCGGCCGCAAAAGGTTCGCGCCATGCCCGACAAAGGACCGCGGGAACCGGATGAAGAGAGAGGGCTTGCCCGGCGCCTCCTGCCCGCCCTTGTATTCGGCATTGCGGTCGGGGAAGTTGACGCCGACGCAGATGATCTTCTCGGGTGTGCGCACCGGGATCTCCAGCACCGCATCGGCATGGGCCACGTCCGCCGTCTTCCCCATGGCCGCCTGCGCCAGACCCTTGAGCGATCCCGCCGCGATCACCTCGCACAACCCTGGATGCCCGTCGAAGCCGGTCATGTCGACCAGCCCGTCCTCCTGCCACAGCCCGTATTTCGCCCGGCCCTCGTGGGTGAAGCTGACAAACCTGACCATCACATCCTCTCCGAAATCTCGCGGATCACGTCCGCCGCCATCATCACGTCGTCGCGCGTGCAGTCGAACTGGCCGACCTGGAAGCGCACCACCTTGCGCCCGGCGAACATGCCCTGCGTGACATAGATCCGCCCGTCCGAGTTGATCGCATCCACCAGCGCCTGTTGTGCCGCATCGTCCCCCGGCCCGCGGAAGGTGAAGAGCGACAGGATCGGCTCCGTCACGATCTCGAAGCCCTGCGCCCGCAGCGCCTCGCAGACCTCACCAGACCAGGCGACGTGGTTGCGGATGCGCGCCCGCAGCCCTTCCAGACCGTAGTACCGCAGCATGAACCAAAGCTTGAGCGCCCGGAACCGGCGCCCCAGCGGGATCGTCCATTCCGAATAGTTCACCACCTCCGAGCCGGAGGTCCTGAGGTACTCCGGCTCGATCTTCAGCGTGTCGATCTGCTGGCGCGGGTCCTTCAGGAACTGTACGGAGCAGTCGAACTGCGCGCCCAGCCACTTGTGCGGGTTGAACACGATGCTGTCGCAGGCCTCCACCCCCGGCCACATCGCCTCGCGGATTTCCGGGCAGATCATCGCCGCCCCGCCCCACGCCGCGTCGAGGTGCAGGTACAGCCCCTCCTCCCGCGCCACAGCGCCCACGGCCGACAGGTCGTCCCAGGCGCCGATGCCTGTGCCGCCGGTGATCGCGATGATGCCCGCCGGCACATGGCCCGCCGCCCGGTCCGCCGCGATGGCCGCCCGCAGCGCGGCAGCATCCACGCCATAGGATGGCGCGCCAACATCGGGCAGCTTCACGAGGTTCTCCTGCCCGATGCCCGCCACCCAGCAGGCCCGGTCGATGGAGGAATGCGCCTGTCCCGAACAATAGATCCGCAAAGACCCCTTGCCCGCCAGCCCCTCGCGGTTACCCGACCAGCCCGTCGCCCTCTCCCGCATGGTCAGAACAGCCGACAGCGTGGCCGACGAGGCCGAATCCTGGATCACCCCGGACCAGCCCTCCGGCAGGCCCACCGCCTGTCGCAACCACTGGACCATGACGCCTTCCATCTCGGTCGCAACCGGCGAGGTCTGCCACAGCATACACTGCGGCGCCATCACCGTGACCAGCATCTCCGCCAGCATCGAGGGTGGCGCGGCATTGGCCGGGAAGTAGGCGAAGAACCGGGGATGCTGCCAATGCGTCAGGCGCTCGGGCACGACGCGCAGGAAATCCTCCCAGATCGCCTCCATGCCTTCGCCGGCCTCGGGCGGGGCCGCCTCCAGCAAGGCCGCCGCCTCCCCGGGCTGCACATCCGGCCGCACCGGCCGGTCCCTGAGCGTCTTGTGATAGTCGGCCCCGAAAGCCGCCGCCTGCGCGCCCCAGCGCGCAAATTCATCCCAATCCATCTTCCCTCCGTGCAGCGCGCCGAATTTGACGCAACCTGCCCTTCATCTTGGCCCAAATACCTCGGGGGCGCCGCCGGAAGCGGCGGGGGCAGAGCCCCCCGGGCCGCACCACAAGTGCATCCAGCGCCACGCGGCGCACGTGAATGCCCGCCACACATCCACCCTCGGCCCCACACATCAACACGCCCGATCCCCGATCATCGTTCCTTCACCGACTCGGCCCAGAGTGAAGGGCCGTAGGGAGGGGGAAACACCGACAAGGCCATTCATAAAACGTTCACCACGTCGGCCACCCGGTCAGGGCGCCACGATCGGCGTCGCCTTCAGTTCAGCCGCGCGCGGCTCCACCCCGTGGAAAAGCGACCCTTCCTCGAACCACGACCGCGGCGCAGGCGCCCCCCAGAGGGTCTGGCGCTGAGGGTCCTTCAGATCCCAGCGGATCGGCTCCAGGTCCGGGTCCACCGTCTGGTAATCCGAACAGTAGATCTCGATCCGGTGCCCGTCGGGGTCGCGGATATACAGGAAGAAGGCGTTGGAAATCCCGTGCCGTCCCGGCCCCCGCTCGATATTGGCGAGGTAGCCGGTCGTCGACATCAGGTCGAGCAGGTCGATGATGTTCAGCGGGGTCGGCACCCAGAACGCGGTGTGGTGCAGCCGCGGTCCCGTCCCGTTGGTGAAGGCCACGTCGTGCACGCCCCCCTTGCGGTGCATCCACGCCGCCCAGAGCTTTCCGGATGCGTCGTCCTCGGTGTATTCGGTCACCCGGAACCCCAGCTTACCGTAGAAGGCAACGGCGGCATCCACGTCCGGCGCGAAGCAGTTGAAGTGGTCGATCCGCAGCGGCTTCACCCCGTGGTACAGCTTGTACTGCTGGTGGATCGGCGGCAGGCGATCCATCCTGTGATAGAACTCCATCGGCGCGCCGAAGCAGTCCACGGTCCGCAGCGTCCGCCCCTGGTGCGACCGCTCCACCCAGTCCACCGCATGGCCCCGGTCCGCGAACCAGTCATGCGCGCGGTCGAGGTCCTCCTCGGCATAGACCTTGTAGGCCAGGTATTGCACCGCGGGGTTGTCCGTCTTGCGCAGCACCATGCAGTGGTGGCCGCGCTCCTCCAGCGCCCGCAGGCACAGCATGTCGGCGGTCTCCTCCGTCACCTGCAGACCCAGCGTATCCACGTAGAACGCCTTCGAGGCCGCGAGGTCCGTCACCCCGAATTCCACGTGGCTCAGCCGCACGATGTTGAAGGGCGGATAAAGGTTCGGTTCGGGAATCGGCATCTCTCACTCCTCCGGGGACGGCCCGCGCCGCCGCATGTCTCTCTTCCATCGGGACCGGGGGCCGCTCTCCTCAACGCCCCCTCGGTGCCCGTCAGCCGCCCAGCTTCGGGATCCGGTGCTCCGTCGTGGCGAAACAGACGTTCACCGTCTCCATGTAGAAATCGAACGACCAGTCGCCGCCGTCGCGCCCGATGCCGCTGGCCTTCACGCCGCCGAAGGGCGTGGGCAGGTGGCGCACATTCTCAGAGTTCACCCACATCATCCCCGCCTCGAGGGCCGAGGTCATGCGGAACGCCCGCTCCAGGTCCCTGGTCCAGAGATAGGCGGTCAGGCCGTATTCCGTGTCGTTGGCGATGCGCAGCGCGTCCGCCTCGTCCCTGAAGGGGATCGCGGTCAGAACCGGGCCAAAGATCTCCTCCCGCGACACCGCCATCTCGTTGGTGGCATGGGTGAACAGCGTGGGCGCCACGTAGCAGCCCGTCTCGCCCAGCTTCTCACCCCCAGTGGCGATGGTCGCGCCCTCGGCCACGGCCTTTTCAAAGTAGGACAGCACCTTCTTCTCGTGCACCGGGTGGATCAGCGGGCCGATCACCGTCTCAGGGTCCAGCGGATGGCCGACCCTGATCCGCGCCGCCCGCTCCGCCACCTTCGCGCAGACCTCGTCGTAGACGGTGTCCTGCACCAGCAGCCGCGACGACGACGTACACCGCTCGCCGTTCAGCGAGTAGATCATGAAGACCGCCGCATCCACCGCGCGCTCCAGATCGGCATCGTCGAAGACGATCACCGGGTTCTTGCCGCCCAGTTCGAAATGCACCCGCTTCAGCGTATCGGCGCCCTGCCGCATGATGTGCGAGCCGGTGGCGCTCTCGCCGACGAAGGCCACCGCCCTGATGCCGGGATGTTCGGTCAGCGCACGGCCGCAGTCCTCGCCGAAGCCGTTGACCACGTTCAGCACCCCCGGCGGCAATCCCGCTTCCTCGGCGATCTCCACCAGAAGTCGCGCCGTCAGCGGCGAGAACTCCGCCGGCTTCTGGACCACCGTGCAGCCCGCCGCCAGCGCAGGTGCGATCTTCCACGTCGACAGCATGAAGGGCGTGTTCCACGGCGTGATGACCCCGACCGGCCCGATCGGACGGCGCGAGGTCATGTTGACCTGCCCCGGCGCGTGCAGAGTCTGGCCGTCGCAAGCCTCCGGCGCCTTGTCCGCGAAGAAGCGGAAGTTCTCCGCCCCGCGCACCGCCGCCTTGGACATGAAGCGGATCGCCTGACCGGTGTCCATCGCCTCGACCACCGCGATGTCGTCCGCCCGCGCCACGATGGCATCCGCCACCTTGTGCAGCAGGGCCCGGCGCTCCTTGCCCGGCATCGCCTTCCACTCACCAAAGGCCGCATTTGCCGCCTGCACCGCCGCGTCGATCTCGCCCGCGCCGCCGCGGGCGACCTGCGCCAGCACCGCCCCATCGACCGGCGAGACGGTCTCGAACGACGCGTCCGAGCGCACGTCCCGGCCGCCGATGCGATGCGCCACACCGCCCGAGAAGCGCGCCAGCGCCGCCTCCGCCCGTGCCAGATTTCCCGCCAGATCCGCCATCTTCCCGGCCTCCTGCTTCATCTTGGTCCAAATACCTGCTTGCCCGGCCTCAGCCGGTTGCGTTGTCCGCCGCCAGGCGCGCGTGGATCGAGTTCGCCTTCCACGACAGCTCCGGATCGATTTCCCGGATCTCCAGCGAGAGCATGAAATGCGGCGCGGCCAGCTGGCCCGCGCAGACCGCCTCGGCCACCTGGAAGAGCTGCCGCCCGGCCTCGGCCAGCACGTCCTTGTCGCGGCCCGCACCCACCGAAAGTTCCAGCGCGAGGAAGTGGTTGACCACCCCGTGACCCGGGTTCGCATCGCCCACCATGGCCAGCGAACAGCGGTGCATCTTCACCCGGATACCGCCCAGCGGAAAGACGCCCGTCTCCGCCATGGCGGCGTGCAGCGTCCGCCCCAGCACCTCCATGTCGAGGTGCGCCTCAAGGCCCGCCGAGTATTCGCAACGCAGATGTGGCATGTCATCCTCCCTTTGACACTTAACATGTTAAGTTTTATTCTGCCTGTCAACAGGAGACTTCAGATGCCCGATTTCCCGCTGTCCCAGACCCGCCGGACCCTGCCTATCGCGCTGCTGCGCGCCCGCGAAGCGGTGATGGAGCGGTTCCGCCCCATGCTGCGCGCCATCGACGTGACAGAGGCGCAGTGGCGTGTGCTGCGGGTGGTGCAGGAGATCCCGGGAATCGAACCGACCCGGCTGGCCGAGCAGGCGGTGATCCTTGCACCCTCGCTGACCCGCATCCTGAAAACGCTGGAATCACGCGGACTTGTCACCGTGGAGCGCGCGGCAGAGGACCGGCGGCGCACGCAGGTGCGGCTGGCCCCCGGAGGCGACCGGCTGCTGCGCGAGGCGTCGCGGGAAAGCGCCGCCATCTATGCGGCCATCGAACGGGAATTGGGGGCCGAGGATCTGGCGGCGCTCATCGACAAGCTCGACGTGCTGCTGACGCGGCTGAACGGGCCCGGGGATGCCGCCGACGGATGAGTTCAGCCCTTCAGCGACGCCCTCACCGATCGCAGCGCTCCGTCGACGGTTCTTTCCGCTTCGGCACGGGCATCTCCCAGCACCAGCGCCCCGGCCCGAAGTTTCGACACACCGGATGCGTCGCAAGGGCACCATCCGGATGCGTCAGTCAATCCGGATCGGCCGGCGATCTCCCCCGCCATCGTCGGGGTGACAAAATTCACCGCGTCCGCCAACAGAAGGCCCGCGTCCGTCTCGATCCGTCCATTCCCGGCATCCACCGACAGGACAATGCCCCCCGCGCCCGGCCCGAACCACTCGCATGACAGGCCGGCGCTCAGGGCGGCATGCTTCAGCACCGGGTCCGTGGAACCGTCGAGTACGGTCATCCGTGCCTCGGGGCGGTTCGCGGCCAGCCACTTGCCAAGAGTCATCGCGCGCTCCGCCGCCACGGTCCGGTGGCTAACGTCGGCCGGCAGCCGAAGGACAAGGTGCCCGCGCTCCGGCATTGCGCCCAACGCGGCCATCAGCCGCCGTGCCTCCCGCGCGCTGCCCCAGGCCGCGGGCCATGCGAAGCGGGCGGCGGCGCCGAGCCCGGGGATGTCTTCCGGGCGGGGCATCGTTCCCGGGGCGACGCAGATCCGGTCGAATGCCTCCGAACGGCCAGAGAAGAGAGCGATCCGTGCCGCCTGCCAGTCGATCCCGATCACCTCGTCCAGCAGGACCTCCACCCCATGGGCGCGAAGCGTCTCCAACGTCACGCTGGCACCGGGTGCAGCAAAGGCTGTGGCCGGAACGGGGGACAGGCGGGTCGGGTCGCGTTCGATCAAGAGGACGGACGTCGCGGGCTGCGCGGCCTTCAGCGCCAACGCCAGGGCGGCACCCGCAGCACCGCCCCCGACCACCAGCGCCCGCCCGCGCGAAGGCAAGGACAATGTCAGTGCGGCGGCGCCTGCAAGGGTCAGCATCGACCGGCGGGTCAGGCGATTGCGTATCGATGAACCTGTCATCTCGGTTCTCCTCTGGCGGGCCGGGGCCCTGTCATGTCCGCTTTTCAAGAAGTTCGGCGTCGGGATGGATCGGCCGGTAGATCTCCACCCGGTCCCCCTCCGCCACGGGTTTGTCGAGCTTCGCCACCGCGCCGAAGATGCCCACCCGATTGACCCCGAGGTCGATCTCGGGGAACTGCTCCAGCAGGCCGGAGCGCTCGATCACGTCGCGCACCGTCGCGCCCTCCGGCACGTCGATGTTGCGCCAGATCTGCGCGGTCGGCTTTGCATAGGCCACGCCCACGTTCATCGCTGTTCTCCTTCCGGTGGGGTCAGCACGCCGGCGGCGATGAACTCGCGCGCTGTCGCGTCGAGCGAACGGGCCCGGGCCGGCGCCTGTGCGCGACGATCTATACGGCCTTTCAAGGCCAGCAGGACGCCCAGCACGATGAAGCCGCCGGGCGGCAGGATCAGGATCAGGAAACCGTCATAGCCGGGCAACACGGTCGTTTCGAGGAACCCGAAACGCGGTCCCAGCAGGACTGCTGCATTGGCGAACAGCGTCCCCGATCCGAGGATCTCCCTCACGGCGCCCAGGCCGACAAGTGCCAGCGTGAAACCCAGGCCCATCATCAGCCCGTCGACCGAGGACGCCAGCGGCGCCCTGCGGGAGGCAAAGGCCTCTGCCCGGCCCAGAATGGCGCAGTTGGTGACGATCAGCGGAATAAACAGACCCAGGATCTTGTGCAGATCGTGCACCCATGCGTTCAGCGCCATGTCCACCACGGTCACGATGCAGGCGATGATGAGAACGAAGGCGGGGATGCGGACCTCTGGCGGGATGAACGACCGCAGCAGCGACACGGCAAGTCCCGAAACCACCAGCACGGCGGTCGTCGCAAGACCCATCCCCAGGCCGTTGGTCGCGGTTCCGGTGACCGCCAACAACGGGCAGAGCGCAAGCAGCTGGCCGAAAACGACGTTGTTGTTCCAGAGCCCGTCGCGGGCGATCCTGGCGTAGTCGGTCATTGCCCGGCCTCCTTGTCCAGAGGTGCAAGCAGCACGTCGCTCTGGCGGGCAAACATCTCCAACCCCCGGTGCACGGTGGCGACCACGGCCCGCGGCGTGATCGTCGCGCCGGAGAACTGGTCGAAGACACCGCCGTCCCGCTTCACCTTCCACTTGTCAGGCAGCGGATCGGCCAGAGAACGCCCCGCAAACCCGAGGATCCAGCCGTCCTTCGCCACTTCGATTTTGTCGCCCAGACCCGGCGTCTCGGCATGGGACAGGACACGCACGCCCAGCACAGACCCGTCCGGCGCAATCCCGAGCAGCACCCGGATTGCCCCGCCATAGCCGTAGCCGGTCAGTTCGAAGGCGACACCGGTAACCTGCTGCCCCTCGACGGCGAGATAGACGGGGACAGTGCCTTCCACCCCGTCCTCGACCATGCGCTCAGTTGTGCCGGGATCGTTGTCGTGATCCTCAGGCGGCAGCACCTGCAGCAGGGAAGCGTTGAGATCCTCCGTCGCGCGGGCCGCAATGGCCGGCCGGGTCAGGTCGTCGGACAGGCCAAGGATCAGCGCCGTCGCGAGCGAGAAGGTGCCCAGCATCAGCGCCGGACGCGCAGCCCCCGCGCGCGATACCGAGGGCGAGGCCTTGGGAGAAGCAGGCTCGTGACAACTCATGACCGGTCTCCCAGCGGCAGGGGGTCCCCCTTGCGGGTACGCCCGAAGATCCGTGGCCGCACGTATGTGTCGATCAGGGGCGTGCAGGCGTTCATCAACAGGACGGCAAAGGCCACGCCTTCCGGAAAGGCTCCCCAGGTGCGGATGACAAAGGTCAGGCTGCCGATCCCGACGCCATAGATCGCCTTGCCCATCGCCGTGACCGGCGAGGTCACGTAGTCCGTCGCGATGAAGAAGGCGCACAGCATCAGCGCGCCTGAGCCGAGGTGCACGGCCGGAGGCGCAAAGTGCAACGGGTCGATAAGCCAGGCCACGCCGGACAAGACCGCGACGGAGCCCAGCACCGCCAGAGGTGTCACCACGTTGATGATCCGCAGCAGCACAAGGGCCAGTCCGCCACCCAGAAGCAGCAGCGCCGACGTCTCGCCCAGCGACCCGGGGATGCGCCCGGTAAAGAGCGGCCAGGCCCCGCCAGCCTCGGCCATGATCTCCGGCACCGTCCGCCCGGCGTCGAGTTGGCTCTGCATCGTCCCCAGAAGCGAAGCGCTGCTCATGGCGTCGAAGACCGGCGTGCCGCCGAAAGTGACCGCCAGCGCCTGCGCGAGGTCGGGGCCATGCGCCGCGTCGAAGGGGGCGACCCATTGCGTCATCGGCACCGGCAGCGCAACCAGCAGCATGGCCCGTGCGACCATGGCCGGGTTGAAGAGGTTCTGCCCCAGCCCGCCGAACATGTGCTTGGCAATCACCACCGCGATGAACGCGCCTGTGACCCCCACCCACCACGGCGCCCATGGCGGCAGGGTCAGCGCGACGAGCCAGCCGGTCAGCAGGGCCGAGCCGTCCCTGGCAAAGCGGGCAACGGGTCTGCGCGCCACCCAAAGGCATGCCAGTTCGATCAGGTAGGCGGATGCCACGGTCACGCAGAACAGGAAGATCGCCGGCAGACCGAAATGGTAGAGCCCGAAAGCCGTGGCCGGAGCGAGACAGACCATCACGGCCACCATCGTCCGCGCGACGTTGAACATCGAGTGCGTATGCGGCGCGCTGGCGAGAATGACGCTCATTTGGCCGGCTCCCCTTCGGATGACGTGGCCACCGCCTCGGCCGCCTTCTTCGCCGCCATCTCGGCCTTGCGTTTCGCCATGGCCTGCCGCTTCTTCTCGGCAATCGCGTCCTCCCGGGCCGTCCGGGCGGCAGCGAGGCGCTTGGTTTCTTCCTGCTGATGCTTGCGGGCCGTCCGTTCCGCCAGCCTGCCCTTGGCAAAGTTGAACCCCTGCACCAGCGGGATGTTCGATGGGCAGATGTAGGAACAACACCCGCAGGACACGCAGTCGAGCAGACCCACGCCGGCTGCACCGTCGAGGTCGTCCGCCTGGATCTTCGCATTCATTTCGAACGGCGTGAGACCGCAGGGGCAGGCCTGCACACAGGTGCCGCAGCGGATGCAGGGCATGACGTCGGCCTTGCGCGTCTCTGCCCTTGTGAGGGCGAGCACCCCGTTGGTGCCCTTGACCAGCGGCACGCGGCGGTTGGCGATGGGCATGCCCATCATCGGTCCGCCCAGCAAAAGTCGGTCCGGCTCCTCCACCAGCCCGCCACAGTGCTCAAGCAGATCGGCGACCGGCGTGCCGATCAGGACGCGCACATTCGCCGGCCGCCGGATACCCTTGCCCGAGACGGTGACCACGCGGCTGACCAGCGGCTCGCCGTAGCGGACCGCATGATGCACGGCCTGCGCGGTCGCGGCGTTGTGCACGACGACGCCCAGTTCTGCGGTCAGCGCGCGGGCCGGCGTTTCCAGACCGGTCACAACCTTTACGAGGTGCTTCTCCGACCCCATCGGATACTGCGTCGGGACAACCTTTACCCGCAGCTTCAGACCGAGCCCGAGGTTGTGGCGGCGCATCGCGGCGACGGCCTTCGGCTTGTTGGCCTCGATGGCGACGACGATCTCTCCGACCCCCAGCGCCCGCGCCATGATGCCCGCGCCGTCCGCGATTTCCTCGCCATGTTCCTGCAACAGCCGGTCATCGCAGGTGAGGTACGGCTCGCATTCGGCAGCGTTGATGATAAGCGTCCTGAGCGGATAGCGGTCGCGCAGGTTCAGCTTGACCGCCGCCGGGAAGGTCGCTCCGCCCATGCCGACGATGCCCGCCTCTGCCACGCGTGCGGCGATCTCTTCCGGCGTTGCATCCTCCGGCCGCAGACGCGGCAGGCGATCACCCCAGGTGTCCTGTCCGTCGGTCCGGATGGTGATCGTCGGCACAGGAAGGCCCGAAGGATGCGGGGCGGTGAAATGGCCCACGGCGATCACCCGTCCGGAGGTCGGTGCATGCACGTTGGCCGAAACAGGACCGCGCGCCTTGCCGATCAATTGTCCTTTCAGGACGAAGTCGTCACGCACCACAACCGGTTCCGCCTGCACGCCGATATGTTGCTGCAGCGGCACGCGCACCAGGGGCGGCACCGGCATGGTCTCGATCGCGCAGTCCGCGGTCAGGTACTTGCGCGTCTCCGGATGCACGCCGCCCCGGATGGAGAACAGCGTCGCAGGAGCCAGGAAGGAGCCGAGGTTCAGGCTCATGCCGCGACCTCCGTGCTCGGCAATGCCGGTTTCGACCAGTACCAGCCGCGCAGGGTCTGCGGTTTCGACCTCAGCATGATCGCCTGCGTCGGGCAGACTTCGACACAGGCATCGCAGCCGATGCAGGCGTCGGTGACGACGGTGTGGATCTGTTTGGCCGCACCGACGATGGCGTCGGTCGGGCAGCGCTTGAAGCACTTGGTGCAGCCCGTGCAATGATCCTCGAAGATGAAGGCCACCAAGGGAACGGCCTCTTCGACCCCGCCCGCGCTGGCAAGGTCCACGCCCATGATCTCCGCCAGCTTCACCGCGACGTCGCGCCCGCCCGGCGGACACAGCGTCACCCGCGCGCTGCCATCGGCGATGGCATCCGCAGCGCCCCGGCATCCCGGGAAACCGCATTGCCCGCAGTTGGTGCCGGGAAGGACGCTTTCGATTTCATCCACGATGGGCGGTGTCTCGACATGGAAGCGACGGGCGGCCACGCCCAGCAACAGCCCGAAACCGAGACCAAGCGCGGACATGGAAGCGGCGGCAGCGATCATCGGAAGTCTCCCCTTTCAGTTGGGAACCAGCCCGGCAAAGCCGAGGAAGGCCATCGACAGGAGGCCCGCAGAGATGAAGGCGATGGGCGGGCCGGCAAAGGTCTGCGGCACGGACATCTCCGCCAGCCGCTCCCGCATTCCGGCAAAGATCACGAGGACGATGGTGAACCCGAGGGCGGAGCCGAAGCCGTACAGCAGGCTTTGCGCGAACCCGTGCCCCTCCTGGATGTTCAGGAGGGCGACTCCCAGCACCGCGCAGTTGGTGGTGATGAGGGGCAGGTAGATCCCAAGTGCCCGGTAAAGCCCCGGTGCCAGCTTGCGCATCACCGTTTCCGTGAACTGCACGATCGCTGCGATCACGAGGATGAACGACAGTATGCGCAGGAACTGCAGTTGCATGGGGATCAGGATTGCCGTCTCGACGACCCAGCTGGCGGCAGCGGCCAGCGTCAGAACGAAGGTGGTGGCGAGCCCCATGCCCACCGCCGCGTCGATCTGTTTCGACACCCCCATGAAGGGGCAGAGACCGAGGAACTTCACCAGCACGACGTTGTTCACGAGGGCGGTGCCCAGAAGGCTCATGAAGAGGTCCTGCATGGTCAGAGGTCCTTTCCGCGGGATGGCCCGACAGGGCGTTCGGAAGGGGATCAAGCAAGGGGCGTGCCAAGCCATCCCGAGACCCGGCCTGCCCCGCAAGGACGGGCGCCCGCGGGGCCGGCCCGGGCGCCGTTGTCCCAAAGCCGACAATTTGTCCGGCAGCCGGTGTCGGGAAGCCTGCCCTGCGCTGTCCCTTTATGGCCGTCCGCGCTTGGCACCGACCTTGCTGAACACCTGGAAACCGGGCCGCACCGCAAGCCTCTTCCGTTCTCAAGGACCCGCCCCATGCCACACGCCAAGCTTACGTTCACCGACGTGTCGCTCACCGTGAACGTCCCCGCCGGAACCCGGATCATCGAGATCTCGGAAAAGATCGGTGCCGGCATCACCTACGGCTGCCGCGAAGGCGATTGCGGCACATGCCTGACGTACGTGGAGGAAGGAGCGGAGAACCTCTCGGAACCCTCGGCACTGGAGGCACAGGTCCTGCGCGAGGCGATGGCCGGGCGCAACGACCGCCTCGCCTGCCAGTGCCAGGTGCTGGGCGGCACCGTCAAGGTGCGCCCCGGCTGACGCCGTCCCGAGATGAACGCTCAACCCTCTGAAACCACGAAAGGAAACCTCCCATGGCCATGTTCATCGTCTCTGACCTCTGCACGTCCTGCGGCGACTGCGAACCCGTCTGTCCGACCGGAGCCATTGTCCCGCAAAAGGGTGTCTTCTTCATCAAGGCCGACATCTGCACGGAGTGCGAGCCGGACCACGACATGCCGCAATGCCTGTCCGTCTGCATGGAAGACGGCTGCATCATCCCCGCGGAGTGACAGGTCATGGACGACCGGATGATACGCCGGACCCTGCGGGTGGCATCTGTCGGGGAAGGACGCGTGGCGCTTGAAGCCAAGCGCCTGACCGCCTGCACCACCTGCGCCGCTCGCGCCGATTGCGGTGCCGGGGCGCTGGCAGAGATGGCGGGCGATGACCTTCTGCGGCTGGAGCTGGACAGCCACGCCCAAGTGGCACCGGGGGACGATGTCGTGGTGTCCATGCCCGCCGGGACCTTCCTCGGCGCGGCGGGGCTGGCCTACCTGTTGCCGCCCGCCGTTCTCGTCCTTGCGGTGGCGGTTTTCTCGGCACTGGGGCTTTCGGACGGACCGATGGCCCTGCTGGCGGTCCCGGTGCTGGCGGTCTCCTTCCTGCCGCTCTGGCGAGCGGAACGGACGGGGCGCCTGACGGATGACATCCGCATCGAACGCGTGATCCCGGCGGTTCGAAACTGATGCGCGGGCCGCGCCTCTCCCTGCCGGGGCTCGCCTTGCTGAGCGCGCTGGCCCTCTTCGGCACCCTGCGCGCCGCAGAACCGGAGAGCGAGGCGCGCACGACGCTCTATGTCTTTGGCACACTTGTGGAAATCGTGCTTTACGGCGTCGATCACCAGACCGCGGAGAGCGCCTTTTCAACCCTGTCGCACGACCTTCGGACGATGCACACCGAGTGGCACGCATGGCAGCCGGGCGCCCTTGGCACGTTGAACGCGGCATTGGCCGAGGGGCGCACCGCCGAGGTCGACGACAGATTGGCAGATGTGCTGAGGGCGGGATCAGAGTTGTCGTGCCTCAGCCACGGTACCTTCGATCCGGCAATCGGGCGGCTGATCGCGCTCTGGGGATTTCATTCCGACACACCGCCGGAGGGCGGGCTGCCCGACCTGGCACAGGTGGACGCGCTGGTGAGCGCGCGTCCGCGCATGGCCGACCTGAAGATTGACGGTCGCCGCGTGTCCTCGGCCAACCGGGCGGTGCAGCTCGACCTCGGAGGATATGCCAAGGGGGCCGCGATGGACCTTTCGGCGGACCGTCTGAGGGCGATGGGCGTGGAGAATGCGGTGCTCAATTCCGGCGGCGACGTGAACGTGATCGGCACCCACGGAGACCGCCCCTGGCGCGTGGCGATCCGCGATCCGTTCCAATGGGGCGCCGTTGCCGCCGTCTCACTCCGGCCCGGGGAAACCCTATATACATCAGGCAATTACGAACGCTTTTTCGAACACGACGGCACGCGGTTCGCGCATATTGTCGATCCGCGCGACGGGTGGCCCGTGCGGAGCGTCGTGTCGGTTTCGGTGCTGGACGACAACGGGACGCGGGCCGATGCGGCAGCCACGGCGCTGTCGGTCGCAGGGCGCAAGGACTGGCCACAGGTGGCGGCGGACATGGGCGTCACGGCGGTGCTGATGATCGCTGACGACGGCTCGATGCTTGCGACGCCCGCCATGGGCGCACGGCTGGAGATGATCGGCGGCACCCCTGCCCCGGAGATCGTGACCTTGCCCGCCCCCGTCCCGCCCGACTGCTGAACCCCGGACACGAGACTTCCTGCCACGACCTTCACACCGTTCAAACCACTTCACCCAGAAAGGGCCCCACATGGCCAATATCACCTTCCAGTCCCCGATCATGCACCGGGACAAGACCGTCTATGCCGTTGCAGGCAATACGAAAACTATTCTCGCCGTGGCGAGGGACAACGCCATTCCGATTCCCTTCGACTGCGGCGACGGCAACTGCGGGTCCTGCCTGATCGAGGTCACCTCGCTGGATGCCAAACCGGCGATGAGCATGGCGCTGACCGAAAAGGAAAAGGCCCGCCTGAAGGAACTGCAGAAGATCACCGATGCGGAGATCGCGAATGCGGAAGTCAACGACGTGCCGCCGCGGTTCCGGCTGGCCTGCCAGTTCATCGCCCGTGACGAGAACGTGACGGTCCGGTTCCCCGGCACACCCGGCGGCTCTTTCTGAAGGCACGCCGCCGCAGTGCGGCGCGAATTTTCAGCAGACGATACAATTGCTTGAGGGACATACCAGCCATGCGCCCCGCAACGATTGACGCGGCGCAGCACAGAGGACACCCAAGGGCCAAACCTCCCATCAGCGACAGGAGACAGATGATGAAGACCGGAACCAGACTGCCCGACGTGACCTTCCGCACCCGCGTGCGCGACGACAGCATCGAGGGCCCGAACCCCTTCCGCTGGCAGGACATGACCACCGCCGACTACTTCGGCGGCAAGCGGGTGATCCTGTTCTCCCTGCCGGGCGCCTTCACGCCCACGTGCTCCACCTACCAGCTGCCGGGATTCGAGGACAACTTTGCCGCCTTCCAGGAGCAGGGGATCGACGCGATCTACTGCCTTTCGGTCAACGACAGCTTTGTCATGAACCAGTGGGCCAAGGCGCAAGGCATTGAGAACGTGAAGGTTATTCCCGACGGCTCGGGCGAGTTCACGCGCCGGATGGGCATGCTGGTGCACAAGGACAACCTGGGCTTTGGCGCACGGTCCTGGCGTTACGCGGCCATCGTCAACGACGGCGTGGTCGAGGCATGGTTCGAAGAGCCGGGCCTGATGGACAACTGCCCGGACGACCCCTACGGCGTCTCCTCCCCGGAGAACCTGATGGCCCACCTGACGCAGGCCGTGGCCGCAGAATAAGCGCCTTTCCGAGGCAAATACAAAGCCCCGCCCGACCGGCGGGGCTTTTTGCTGCGTACGCGAGACAACCGGCCCCAAAGCCCTGTCATCAACGCAGCGGCCGCCCCGTTAAACACGCCGCGTTAACCGTTTGTTGTGGTGAGTCCCGGCCGGTTCGATACCCTCAACCGGCCGGTTGTTAACCTTTCCTGCCGCAGTGCGGCGTGGGCGAATCGGGCGTTTCGCCCCGGATCGGTCCATTGCGGCCCCTTCCCGCCCGAAAGGCCCGAAACCGGCGCCCGGGACGGCTCACGTTTCCGTGAAGCGCCGGCATTTTTTGATGCTGCCCCCGGCTCAGAGGCTTTCGGCGTGGGCCTTGAAGTTGTTCAGGATCGCCTGCCAGCCCTCGCGCTGCATCTCGACGGAGTGCTGGGTTTCCGCGTCGAAGACGGTGACCACCTGCGTGCCGCCGTCGACCGGGGTGAAGGTCGTCTCTGCCAGCCGTCCGTCGTCCATCAGGAAACTGGCCTTCTCCTGCGGCACGACCTCCTGGTAGGTGGCCGTGAAGTCGAATCCGAAGGAGCCGTCCTTCGCCTCCATCCGGCTGCGGTAGGCGCCGCCGGGCCGCAGGTCGACGGAAGCCGAGGGGCAGCACCAGTCGTCGCTGGCAAAGTTCCACCGGGTGATGTGGTCCGGCGTGGTCCAGGCGGTCCAGACGGTCTCGGGCGGCGCGTCCACCTGCGCGGAGATGGTGACTTTCTCGAAGCTCATGTCGGGGTCCTTTCGGTCGTGAGGTCGTCGAGCAGGGTGTCGAGGCGGGTGAGCGAGTTGGCCAAGCCCGCCTCCATCCCCATGTCGATCACCGTCTGCAGATCCTTTTCGGAGGCGTAGGCGATGACCGTTCTGACGGTGGTGCGGTCGCCCTCGCCGGTGAAGCGCACCTCCCAGTCGGAGGTCGGCATGTCGGGGTTCACCGCACCGTCCGCGTCGGAAAAGGCGTCGCGGGAGGTGTAGCGGTCCTGCGCCTCGATGCGGATGTAGTCGAAGCGGTTCCAGAACTCCGCGCCGTCCGGGTCGACCATGGCGAAGTGCCAGTGCCCGCCATCGGAGAAATCCATGGACTTGGTGCGCGCGGTGAAGGGCTCGGGCGCGAACCAGCGGTCGAGGAGGTCCGCCTCCGAGTGGCAGCGCCAGACCAGCGCCTTCGGCGCCGCGAAGTCGCGCGTGATGGTCAGGCGGTGCGCGGGCATATCCGCCTGGAAGGTAAAGCGCAGGTCAGGTTTCATTCTTGTCCTCCTCCGTGAGGGTCGCCAGCAGGGTGTCGAGCTTGTCGTAGCGGCTTTTCCAGACGTCCCGCTGGGCGTTGAACCAATCCTCGATGAGAGCCAACCGTTCCGGTTCCAGCGTGCAGGTCCTTACGCGCCCGGTCTTCTCGGTGCGGATCAGGCCCGCGTCTTCCAGCAGCCGCACGTGCTGCAGGAAGGACGGCATGGCCATGTCGAAGGGACCGGCCAGTTCGCTGACCGTCGCGGCCCCATGGCCCAGCCTTTGCACCACGGCGCGCCGGGTCGGATCGGAGAGCGCGTGGAAAAGCGTATCGAGGGGAGCGGGTTGCTGTTTCATGCCGCTATCCTGCCTCGATTCTTTAGTTAGGTAAATACCTAAGTTTTGATGCCTGACCCGGCGGCGAGGCCACGCCGGGCCGCTTTGTCGGCTTTTGTCCGACAGCGGGTGAAACCGGACACTTTGTCGGGCGCTGGCACCTGCCCTGCACAGCGGATTGTTCCCAAAGGATTTTCCGGATGGACGCCCGGCTGAAGGGGCTTGGCACAGAGCCTGCTGATCCTTCCCCGAGCGCGGTCGCGCGCCGTCTCGTCCTCGATTGAGAATTAGCAACCAAAGGAAACTCGACATGAGCGAACTTCGTCAGATTGCCTTTTACGGCAAGGGGGGGATCGGCAAGTCCACCACCTCGCAGAACACCCTCGCAGCCCTCGTGGAACTCGGACAGAAGATCCTGATCGTCGGCTGCGATCCCAAGGCCGACTCCACCCGCCTGATCCTGAACTCCAAGGCGCAGGACACGGTGCTGCACCTCGCGGCCGAGATGGGCTCCGTCGAGGATCTCGAGCTGGAAGACGTGCTGAAGACCGGCTTCAAGGACATCAAGTGCGTCGAGTCCGGCGGTCCCGAGCCGGGCGTCGGCTGCGCCGGCCGCGGCGTCATCACCGCCATCAACTTCCTCGAGGAGAACGGCGCCTACGATGACGTGGATTACGTGTCCTACGACGTTCTGGGCGACGTGGTCTGTGGCGGTTTCGCCATGCCGATCCGCGAGAACAAGGCACAGGAAATCTACATCGTCATGTCCGGCGAGATGATGGCGCTTTATGCCGCCAACAACATCGCCAAGGGCATCCTGAAGTACGCCAACTCCGGCGGCGTACGCCTGGGCGGCCTTATCTGCAACGAGCGCCAGACCGACAAGGAACTGGAACTGGCGGAGGCGATGGCCTCCAAGCTGGGCTCGAAGCTCATCCACTTCGTGCCGCGCGACAACATCGTGCAGCACGCCGAGCTGCGCCGCCAGACGGTGCTGCAGTACGCCCCCGAAAGCCAGCAGGCGGAAGAGTACCGCCAGCTTGCCAACAAGATCCACGGCAACTCTGGCAAGGGCGTGATCCCGACTCCGATCACCATGGAAGAGCTGGAAGAGATGCTGATGGAGTTCGGCATCATGCAGTCCGAGGAGGAGCGCCTCGCGGCCATCGCCGCCACCGAGGCGGTCTGAGCGCCCCGCGGGGCGGCGTGCCACGGCGGCCGCCCCTTTGCGACATGACGTAGGGTGGGCCTTCGGGCCACCCTGCCCCGCCCACCCCGAACAGTCCCAAGATCAGTGAGAGGAGCCAAAAGGATGGCCAAGGATCACGCAACAGGGCCGGAAGACTACGAGGCAATGATCGAGGAAGTCCTCGAAGCCTATCCGGACAAGGCGAAGAAGCGCCGCGCCAAGCACCTGACGGTGTCGAAGGCGAGCGACGAGGAACCCGATGCGACGACCGGCATCGCCTCGAAGTGCGACACCCAGAAATCCAACATCAAGTCCGTTCCGGGCGTCATGACGATCCGCGGCTGTGCCTATGCCGGATCGAAGGGCGTGGTCTGGGGGCCGGTCAAGGACATGGTCCACATCTCTCACGGCCCTGTCGGCTGCGGGCAGTACTCGTGGTCCCAGCGCCGCAACTACTACATTGGCAAGACCGGGGTGGATTCGTTCGTGACGATGCAGTTCACCACCGACTTCCAGGAGAAGGACATCGTCTTCGGCGGCGACAAGAAGCTGGCCAAGACGATCGACGAGATCGAAGAGCTGTTTCCGCTGTCGAACGGCACCACGATCCAGTCCGAGTGTCCCATCGGCCTGATCGGCGACGACATCGAGGCCGTCGCCCGCCAGAAGCACAAGGAGCACGGCAAGACGATGGTGCCGGTGCGTTGCGAGGGTTTCCGCGGCGTGTCGCAGTCGCTGGGTCACCACATCGCCAACGACGCGGTGCGCGACTGGGTGTTCGAGAAGGGCGAAGGCGCCGGTGCGGGCTACGAGACCGGACCCTACGACGTCAACGTCATCGGCGACTACAACATCGGCGGCGACGCCTGGGCCTCGCGCATCCTGCTGGAAGAGATGGGCCTCAACGTGGTCGGCAACTGGTCCGGCGACGCCACCCTGGCCGAGATCGAACGCGCGCCGAAGGCAAGGCTCAACCTCATCCACTGCTACCGGTCGATGAACTACATCTGCCGCTACATGGAAGAGAAGTACGGCATCGGCTGGATGGAGTACAACTTCTTCGGCCCGACCCAGATCGCCGCCTCACTCCGCGCCATCGCGAAGAACTTTGACGCGACGATCCAGGAGAACGCCGAGAAGGTCATCGCCAAGTACCAGCCGCTGGTGGACGAGGTCATCGCCAAGTACCGCCCGCGTCTCGAGGGCAAGTCGGTCATGCTTTATGTCGGCGGCCTGCGTCCGCGCCACGTCGTCACCGCATACGACGACCTCGGCATGGTGATCGCCGGCACGGGTTACGAGTTCGGCCACAACGACGACTACAAGCGCACCGGCCACTACGTGAAGGAAGGCACGCTGATCTACGACGACGTGACCGGCTACGAGCTGGAGAAGTTCATCGAGAAGATCCGCCCCGACCTCGTGGGGTCCGGCATCAAGGAGAAGTACCCGGTGCAGAAGATGGGCATCCCGTTCCGCCAGATGCACTCGTGGGACTATTCCGGCCCCTACCACGGCTACGACGGCTTCGCGATCTTCGCGCGCGACATGGACATGGCGATCAACTCGCCGGTCTGGAACATGTACGACGCACCGTGGGAAGCCCAGGCCATCGCGGCAGAGTGACGGGCGGCGCCGCGGCCCGGGCCGGCGCGTCGGGTCGATGACCCGCCCGGCGGACAGAGGGTCGCGGCGCGGACAGCGGGGCCAGAGGTCCCACCCTGCGGAGGGCGGACGCCGCCCTCCCCATCTCCAGAACTGTTCTTCCACACCAGGCGCGTCTCGGAATGCGGACGGCCAACAGAAGGAATACATCCATGCCCCAGTCCGGCGACAAGGTGCTCGACCACGCACCGCTCTTCCAGCAGCCCGAGTACAAGGAGATGCTGGCCAACAAGAAAGTGAACTTCGAATGCGGCCATCCCGACGAGATGGTCAAGGAAATCGGCGACTGGACCAAGTCCTGGGAATACCGCGAGAAGAACCTCGCCCGTGAGGCGCTGACCGTGAACCCCGCAAAGGCCTGCCAGCCGCTGGGCGCCGTGTTTGCCGCCCAGGGCTACGAGCGGACCATGCCGTTCGTGCACGGCTCGCAGGGCTGCGTCGCCTACTACCGCTCGCACCTGAGCCGTCACTTCAAGGAGCCGTCCTCCTGCGTGTCCTCCTCGATGACCGAGGACGCGGCGGTCTTCGGCGGGCTGACCAACATGGTCGACGGGCTTGCCAACACCAAGGCGCTGTACGATCCGAAGATGATCGCCGTCTCGACCACCTGCATGGCCGAGGTGATCGGCGACGACCTCAACTCCTTCATCCAGCAGGCAAAGCAGAAGGGATCGGTGCCGGACGACTTCGACGTGCCCTTCGCCCATACGCCGGCCTTCGTGGGCTCCCACGTGGACGGCTATGACAATGCGCAGAAAGGCATCCTGCAGCACTTCTGGGAAGACGGGACCCGCGTCGAGGCCGACCGGATCAACGTGATCCCCGGTTTCGACGGTTTCGCCGTGGCCAACAACCGCGAGATCCGCAAGCTGCTGGAGGCGATGGGTGTCGACTTCACCTTCCTGTCGGACGTGTCGGACGTCTATGACACGCCGTCGGATGGCGCGTTCCGCATGTATGACGGCGGCACGAAGCTCGAGGACGTGAAGGCGGCGCTGAACGCGAAGGCCACGGTGTCGATGCAGGAATACTGCACGCCGAAGACGCTGGAATACGTTGCGGCGAAGGGCCAGCAGACGGTGGCGCTGAACTACCCGATGGGCGTGCAGGGCACCGACGAGTTCCTGATGAAGGTCAAGGAGCTGACCGGCAAGGACATCCCGGAGGCGATCCGCATGGAGCGCGGACGGCTGATCGACGCCATCGCCGACAGCCAGGCCTGGCTGCATGGCAAGACCTTCGCGATCTACGGCGATCCGGACTTCGTCTACGGCATGACCCGCTTCGTGATGGAACTGGGCGGCGAGCCGGTGCACTGCCTTGCCACCAACGGCGGCAAGAAATGGGCCAAGAAGATGGAGGCCCTGCTGGCCTCGTCCCCCTTCGGGAAACAGGGGCAGGTCTGGGCGGGCAAGGACCTGTGGCACATGCGGTCCTTCCTGAACACCGAGCCGGTCGACCTGCTGATCGGCAACTCCTACGGCAAGTACCTCGAACGGGACACCGGCACGCCGCTGATCCGGCTGGCCTTCCCGATCTTCGACCGTCACCACCACCACCGTTTCCCGACCATGGGCTACCAGGGCGCGTTGACGGTGCTGGTGAAGCTTCTCGACACGATCTTCGACAAGCTCGACGACGACACCATCGTGCCGGGCGAGACGGATTATTCCTACGACCTGACCCGGTAAGACGCATATCGTGCAGCAAAGGACCGGCGGGCGCAGCCCCGCCGGTTTTTCGTTGCTTCCATTGTGGCGGAGTTCGCCGGGAGCGGCCGGCACCTCCTTGGCATTTGCGCCGGGATGAAGCGGGTCAGCCGCCCGGTTTGCGGAACAGGCGGGTCTGCTCGAAGAGGCTGTCGAGCCGGTCGAAGCGGTCGCGGGTGGCGGGCCAGCGCTCCTCCTGCGCGGCGGCGATCAGCGCCTCCAGCAGCATCATGGTGGAGATGTTCGAATCCCAGGCGGAGGGGATTTCCACCCAGCAGTTGAAGCTTTGCGTGGCGAGGTCGGCGATCGGGCTCGACCACTGGTCGGTGAGCAGGACCACGTTCACGCCCTTGGCGCGCGCCAGTTCGGCGAGGCGCAGGAGGTTCGATTCGTAGCGCCGGATGTCGAACATCAGGAGCGTGTCGCCCTCTTCCATGTCGAGCAGGTAGTGCGGCCAGTTGGCCGAGGCGGAGGTGAGGTGGATCACCTTCGGGCGCACCGCCTGCAGGTGGGTGAAGGCGTAGTCGGCCAGCGCATGGGTGATCCGGCCGCCGACGATGAACAGCGTGTGGCCGCTGTCGGCCAGCAGATGGGCGGCGGCGTCGAAGCTGTCGGAGGAGAGGTTGGAGAAGGTGGTCTGGATGTTCTGCGTTACCGCCTTGGCGAAGCGGTTGAGCAGGTGCGATTCCGGTGCCTCCGCCGCCCAGTTGGCGCGGCGTTCGGTGGGGCCGGAAACCTTGGCCTGCAGTTCCTTCAGCAGCGCCTGGTGGAACTGCGGGAAGCCCTTGAAACCCAGTTTCTGCACCATGCGGGCGATGGTGGGGGTGGAGGTGCCGGTTTCCGCCGCGACGATGGTGATCGAGGCGAGCCCCGCCGCCGGATAGTTTTCCAGAAGTGCGTTGGCGGCCTTGCGTTCGGAGGCGGTCAGGCTGGTGTAATGCTCCCGGATCAGGTCGCGGACGGTGGCGTTGGGCTGCGTCAAGGTCGGTTCCCCCGGGCGTGTGCTTCAGCATTGGGCTGCGGTGGCGGGGCGCGCCGGAAATCCCCGGCCCGCCCTTGAAGAAATATTGACACAAGCTGCGCGGATGTGGAGAGTTTTCTTCAAAGAGGGGAGAAAAGGATGTCCGAAGGGCCGGGCGAAGACCGTCTGAACGTGGTCGAGGTGGTGAACGGGGCGGGGCGCGGCGGCGTCCTGCTGATCTGCGAGCATGCGTCGGCGGCCATACCGGCACGGTTCGGGGACCTTGGCCTGACGGCGGAGGCGCGGGTCAGCCATGCGGCCTGGGACCCGGGCGCGCGCGACTTGGCGGCGCTGCTGTCCGCCGAGCTCGATTCGCCGCTGGTGGCGGGGACGGTGTCGCGGCTGGTCTACGACTGCAACCGCCCGCCCGAGGCGCCGGGCGCGATGCCCGCGCGGTCGGAGGTCTTCGACGTGCCGGGCAACGCCGGTCTGACCGATGTGCAGAAGGCCGAGCGGGTGGAGACGGTCTATCGCCCGTTCCGCGCCGCCGTCGAAGCCCGGCTCGACGCGGCGCGCGCGGTGGTGACGGTGCACAGCTTCACCCCGGTGTTTCACGGTGCACCGCGCGACACGGAGATCGGCCTCCTGCACGACAGCGACGCGCGGCTGGTGGACCTGATGCTGGCGCATGCGCCGGAGGACCGCGTGGTGCACCGCAACCGCCCCTACGGTCCGGAGGACGGCGTGACCCATACCCTGAAGGCGCACGCCCTGCCCCGCGGCCTGCCCAACGTGATGATCGAGGTGCGCAACAACCTGCTGACCACGCCCGAGGACATCCGGGCCATGGCGCGCGACCTCATGGCGATGCTGACCCCGGCGCTGGAGGCCACATGCCCCGCGTCCTGATCGGTTTCGTCCGCGCCATCGAGGCGATGAACCGCGCCATCGGCCGGGTCGCCATGTACCTGATCTTTGCGCTGATCGGCGTGCTGCTGTGGTCCTCGGTGTCGAAGGTGGCCTTCCTGCCCTCGCTCTGGACGCTGGAGACGGCGCAGTTCGTCATGGTGGCCTACTACATCCTCGGCGGGCCCTACTCGATCCAGCTTGGATCGAACGTGCGCATGGACCTGTTCTACGGCAACTGGTCGGTGAGGCAGAAGGCCTGGGTCGACGCCTTCACCGTGCTGTTCCTGATGTTCTACCTCGGTGTGCTGCTTTATGGCGCGCTGGGATCGCTGGCCTATTCCATGGGCTACTTCGGGATGCAGCCGCTGGATTACTTCGCGGAGTTCTTCGGCGCGCTCCTCACCGGCGGGATCGACGGCGCGGCGGAAAAGCTGGGCTTTCTCGAACGGTCCTCGACCGCGTGGCGCCCGATGCTGTGGCCGATCAAGCTGGTGCTGGCCTTCGGCATCTTCCTGATGATTCTCCAGACACTTGCAGAGCTGATCAAGGACATCGGCCGCATCCGCGGGGTAGAGATCTGATGTCCTATGAAATGATCGCGATCACCATGTTCGCCGGCATGATGCTGATGCTGATGACCGGCCAGCGCGTGTTCGGCGCCATCGGTTTCGTGGGTGCGCTGGCGGGGCTGCTGCTGTGGGGCACCGGGGGCGTCGACGTGCCCTTTGCCGCCGCGATGAAGCTGATGAAGTGGTATCCGCTGCTGACGCTGCCGATGTTCATCTTCATGGGCTACGTGCTGTCGGAATCGAAGATCGCCGACGACCTCTACAAGATGTTCCACGTCTGGATGGGGCCGGTCCGCGGCGGTCTGGCGATCGGCACCATCGGCCTGATGGTTCTGATCTCGGCCATGAACGGCCTCAGCGTCGCGGGCATGGCCATCGGCGCCACCATCGCGCTGCCGGAACTGCTGCGCCGGGGCTACGACAAGATCATGGTGACGGGGGTCATACAGGCCGGATCGAGCCTCGGCATCCTTGTGCCGCCCTCCGTCGTTCTGGTGCTTTACGCGATGATCGCGCGGCAGCCGGTGGGCCAGCTCTGGCTGGCGGGGGTGATGCCGGGGCTGATGATGGCGACGCTGTTCATCATCTACATCTACGTGCGCTGCCGCCTGCAGCCGGAGCTTGGCCCGGTGCTGCCGAAGGAAGAGCGCGACGTGCCGATGTCCGAGAAGCTGCGCCTGCTGCGGGCGGGCATCCTGCCGCTGGTGATCTTCTTCGTGATGATGTTCCCCTTCGTGAAGGGCTGGACCTCGCTGGTGGAAAGTTCGGCCATCGGGGCACTGGCGGCCTTTGTCGCGGCGGTGCTGAAGCGGCGGATGACCCGCGAGGTGTTCGAGACCTCCGTCCGGCAGACGCTGGCGATTTCCTGCATGTTCATGTGGATCATCCTCGCGGCACTCGGCTTCGGCGCGATCTTCGACGGGCTGGGTGCGGTGCGCGCCATCGAGAACCTGTTCACCGAGCAGCTTGGCCTTTCCCCCTGGATGATCCTGATCCTGATGCAGCTGTCGTTCATCGTGATGGGCACCTTCCTCGACGACACGGCAATGCTGGTCATCGTGGCGCCGCTTTACGTGCCGCTGGTGGGCGAACTGGGGTTCGACCTGATCTGGTACGGCGTGCTTTACACGATCACCACGCAGATCGCCTACATGACCCCGCCCTTCGGCTATAACCTGTTCCTGATGCGGGCCATGGCGCCGCCGGAAATCGGGCTGACCGACATCTACCGCTCGATCATTCCCTTCGCGCTGGTCATGGTCTGTGCACTGGCGCTGGTGATGGCCTTCCCGCAGATCGCGCTCTGGCTGCCGGACCTGGTTTACGGAAAATAACCCTCAGAAGCCCCGTACAGGGGACGCATTTCAACAAGGAGACTGGATATGACGACCTCACGCAGAAAGTTCCTGAAGACCGCAGGTGTCGGCGTTGCCGCCGCACCGCTGGCCGCGCCCGCGCTGGCGCAGTCGACCATCACCTGGCGGATGCAGACCTACGCCGGTGCCGCGCTGGCCGAGCACGTGGTCAAGCCCGCCATCGACACCTTCAACAAGATCGCCGGCGACCGGATGCAGATCGAGCTGTACTTTGCCGACCAGCTGGTGCCCACGGGCGAGCTGTTCCGCGCCCTGCAGCGCGGCACCATCGACGCGGTGCAGTCCGACGACGATTCCATGGCCTCGCCGACCGAAGTGACGGTGTTCGGCGGCTACTTCCCCTTCGGGTCGCGCTACTCTCTGGACGTGCCGGTGCTGTTCAACCAGTACGGCCTCGACGAGATCTGGAAGGAAGAATACGCCAAGGTCGGGGTCAAGCACATCTCGGCCGGGTCCTGGGACCCCTGCCACTTTGCCACCAAGGACCCGATCAACAGCCTTGCCGACCTAGAGGGCAAGCGCGTCTTCACCTTCCCGACCGCGGGCCGCTTCCTGTCGCAGTTCGGCGTCGTGCCGGTGACGCTGCCGTGGGAGGACATCGAGGTCGCGGTGCAGACCGGCGAGCTGGACGGCATCGCGTGGTCGGGCATCACCGAGGACTACACGGTGGGCTGGGCCGACGTGACCAACTACTTCCTGACCAACAACATCTCGGGCGCGTGGATCGGCCACTTCTTCGCGAACATGGGCCGCTGGGAAGAGCTGCCCGAAGACCTGAAGCTCCTGTTGACCACCTGCATGGAGCAGTCGCACTACTACCGCCAGTGGTGGTACTGGGGCGGCGAAGCGTCCCTGCGCGTCCACGGCGAGAAGATGCAGCTGACCTCCATCCCCGACGCGGAATGGGACCAGGTCGAGCAGGCCGCCCAGAAGTTCTGGGACGAGATCGCGGCGGAGTCGGAGACCAAGGCGAAGGTCGTTGAGATCTTCAAGAAGTACAACGCGGACATGGCCAAGGCGGGCCGTCCGTACCGCTACAACGTGTGACACCCCTGCCCCGGCGCGCATGCGTGCCGGGGCGCCTCTGAAAGGACGACGACATGCCCGGCCCTATCTCTTTCGATGAACTCAAGGCACAGGTCGACGGCGGCCTCGTGGACACCGTGCTGGTGTGCGCGGTCGACATGCAGGGCCGCCTGATGGGCAAACGCTTCCACGCCGGGCACTTCGTCGCCTCGGCCTGGGAAGAGACGCACTGCTGCAACTACCTCTTTGCCACCGACATCATGATGGCCACCCCCGAAGGCTACGAGTCGACCTCGTGGGAAAAGGGCTATGGCGACTACGTCATGAAGCCGGACCTCTCGACGCTGCGCCCGATGCCCTGGCTCGAAGGCACGGTGATGGTGATGTGCGACATCCTCGACCACCACACCCACGAGGAAGTGCCCCACACCCCGCGCGCCATGCTGAAGGCGCAGGTCAAACGGGCGGAGGCCATGGGCTTCACCCCGATGATGGCCACCGAGCTGGAATTCTTCCTCTTCGAGAAGTCCTACCCGGAGATCCGCAAGTCGGGCTTCCGCGCGCTGGAGACGCTGTCGGGCTACAACGAGGATTACAACATCATGCTCACCACGCGGGAGGAGCACGTGCTGCGCCCCGTGCGCAACCACCTGTGGGCGGCGGGCATCCCCGTCGAGAACTCCAAGGGCGAGGCGGAGACCGGGCAGGAAGAGCTGAACATCAAGTACGCCCCCGCGCTCGACACGGCGGAGTACCACACCATCGCCAAGCACGCGATCAAGGAGATCGCCCACCAGCAGGGCCACGCGGCGAGCTTCATCGCCAAGTGGCACGAGGACAAGGTCGGCTCGTCCAGCCACGTCCACATGTCGCTGTGGGAGGGGGGCACGCCCGCCTTCTTCGACGAGGCGGACAGCCTCGGAATGTCGGGGCTGATGAAGCACTACGTCGCGGGGCTGCTGAAGTACGCGCCCGACGTGACCTATTTCCTCGCCCCCTACATCAACAGCTACAAGCGCTTCCAGGTCGGCACCTTCGCCCCCACGCGGGTGATCTGGTCCATCGACAACCGCACCGCGGGCTTCCGCCTGTGCGGCGAGGGGACCAAGGCCGTGCGCATCGAATGCCGCGTCGGCGGGTCGGACCTGAACCCCTACCTCGCCATGGCGGCGCTGCTCGCGGCGGGCCTGAAGGGCATCGAGGACAAGCTGGAACTGGAACCCGCCTACACCGGCGACGCCTATTCCGGCAACGCCTCGCGCCTGCCCGGCACGTTGCGGGACGCGCGGCGCGAGCTGCTGCAGTCGGAGATGCTGCGCGAGGCCTTCGGCGACAAGGTCGTGATCCACTACGCCCGCGCGGCGGAAGTGGAGATCGAGGATTTCAATCGCGTCGTGACCGACTACGAGATCGCGCGCGGATTCGAGATGTCGTGACCGGGCGGACCCGCCCCGGGACCCCCGAACTGATCCAGAGGATGGAATGACAAATACCCTGAAATGTATCTCGCCCATCGACGGCAGCGTCTTTGCGGAACGTCCGGTGCTGTCGCTGGACGAGGCGAAGTCCGTGGCGGCCAAGGGCCGTGCGGCGCAGGCCGCATGGGCGGCGCGCCCCCTTGAGGAGCGCACCCGTCTCGTGATGGCCGGTGTCGCCGCCGTGGGCGAGATGAACGACGAGATCGTGCCGGAACTGGCGCACATGATGGGCCGCCCGGTCCGCTTCGGCGGGGAGTTCGGCGGCTTCAACGAGCGCGCCTCTTACATGGCCAGTATCGCGGAGACCGCGCTGGCGCCCATCGAGGTCGGCGAGGACGCGACCTTCAAGCGCTATATCAAGCGTGTGCCGCTGGGGGTCGTCTTCGTGGTGGCGCCGTGGAACTACCCCTACATGACGGCGATCAACACCGTCGCGCCTGCGCTGATCGCGGGCAACACGGTGATCCTGAAACATGCCACCCAGACCCTGCTTGTGGGCGAGCGCATGGCAAAGGCCTTCCACGCGGCGGGCGTGCCGGAAGAGGTGTTCCAGAACGTCTTCCTCGACCATGACACCACGTCCGACCTGATCGCGGCCAATGCCTTCGACTTCGTGAACTTCACCGGCTCCGTCGGCGGCGGCAAGGCGATGGAGCGCGCGGCGGCGGGCACCTTCACCGGCACCGGGCTTGAGCTGGGCGGCAAGGACCCGGGCTATGTCATGGAGGACGCGGATCTGGACGCGGCCGTCGACACGCTGATCGACGGCGCGATGTTCAACTCCGGCCAGTGCTGCTGCGGGATCGAACGGATCTACGTGCACGAGTCGCTGTTCGATGCCTTCGTCGAGAAGGCCGTGGCGGTGGTGAAGGGCTACAAGCTGGGCAATCCGCTCGACAAGGAGACGACCATCGGCCCGATGGCCAACGTCCGCTTTGCCGCCGAGGTGCGCGCCCAGATCGCCGAGGCGCTGGACGCCGGGGCCGTGGCCCATATCGACACCTTCGCGGAGGACGACGGCGCCGCCTACCTGACGCCGCAGATCCTGACGAACGTGACCCACGACATGCGGGTGATGCGGGACGAGAGCTTTGGCCCCGTGGTCGGCATCATGAAGGTGAAGGACGACGAGGAAGCGATCCGCCTGATGAACGACAGCGACTTCGGGCTGACCGCATCGCTCTGGACCTCCGATCTGGAGCGGGCCGAACGGGTGGGCGACCGGATCGAGACCGGGACGGTGTTCCTGAACCGCGCCGACTACCTCGACCCCGGCCTGTGCTGGACCGGCTGCAAGCAGACCGGGCGCGGCGGCGGCCTGTCGGTGATCGGCTACCACAACCTGACCCGGCCGAAGTCCTACCACCTGAAGCGGCTCGGCACCGCATGACATCGGCGCGCCTTTTGGCCGCCCCCCTGAACAACGCATATATCGAGAAGGTGACCACATGAGTCTCACCGGAAACTGGTCCTACCCGACCGCCATCAAGTTCGGAGCAGGCCGCATCAGCGAACTGCCCGGCGCCTGCGCGCAGGCGGGCATCACCCGGCCGCTGCTGGTCACCGACCGCGGGCTGGCCGACCTGCCGATCACGGCGCAGACGCTCGACGTCCTGGAACAGGCGGGCCTTGGCCGCGCGCTGTTCGCGGAGGTCGACCCCAACCCCAACGAAAAGAACCTCGAGGCCGGGGTGAAGGTCTACCGCGACGGCGGCCATGACGGCGTGATCGCCTTCGGCGGCGGCTCCGGGCTCGACCTCGGCAAGATGGTGGCCTTCATGGCCGGGCAGACGCGCCCGGTCTGGGATTTCGAGGACATCGGCGACTGGTGGACCCGCGCCGACGCGGCGGCCATCGCGCCCATCGTCGCCGTGCCGACCACCGCCGGCACCGGATCGGAAGTGGGGCGCGCCAGCGTCATCACCAATTCCGAGACGCACGAGAAGAAGATCATCTTCCACCCGAAGGTGCTGCCGACCGTGGTGATCTGCGATCCGGAGCTGACCATGGGCATGCCCGCGATGATCACCGCCGGGACCGGCCTCGATGCGTTTGCGCATTGCGTGGAGGCGTTCTCCTCCCCGTTCTACCACCCGATGAGCCAGGGCATCGCGCTGGAGGGGATGCGGCTGGTGAAGGACTACCTGCCGCGCGCCTACCAGAACGGCCAGGACCTCGAGGCGCGGGCGCAGATGATGTCGGCGGCCATGATGGGGGCGACGGCCTTCCAGAAGGGTCTCGGCGCGATCCACGCCATGAGCCACCCCATCGGCGCGCATTTCAACACCCACCACGGCACGACCAACGCGGTCTGCATGCCGTCGGTGCTGGACTTTAACGCCGGTGCGATCCGCGAGCGGTTCGACATGGCCTCGGCCTATCTGGGGATCGAGGGCGGCTTTGACGGGTTCCGCGCCTTCGTGCAGGAGCTGAACGACAGCCTCGGCATCCCGCGCCGCCTGTCGGACCTGGGCGTGACGGAAGACGCGATTCCGGCGCTGGTGAAGGGTGCGATCACCGACCCGTCCTGCGGCGGCAACCCTGTTGAACTGACCGAGGCAAACCTCGAAGAGCTGTTCCGCACGGCGCTCTGACGCCTGCGAGAGACGTCTGTGCCCGGCAGCCCGCCCGCCGGTCACATTCCCCGGAGGCCGTGGCACGGATCGTGCCGCGGCCTCTTCCTTTGCGATTGCCTTTGCGCGACCTGACGGATCAGGACCGGCGGCGCTTGCCCTTGGTGAGCGTCTTGGGCGACAGGCGGCGGGCGTTCGCCCCGGCGCTGGCCTCGATCGGGGCGAGGGCCGCTTCCATCACCGCGCCATAGCCCTTCTGCCCCGCCGCGGCGCGCATCGCGGCCTCGGTGGCGCGCATGAAGGCCGAGGGCTTCTCGAACACCATGCGCGTGGCTTCGACCGGCTTCATCGTGCCCATCGCCATCTGCGCGACCCGCACCTGGATCACCGTCCCGGCCGAGATCATCACCCGCGCCCCCGCCAGCGTGGCCCGCTGCCATTCGACGGCGGCTTTCATCATGTCTGGATACATTTCTCGACACTCCTGTCGTTGCATTGGGAAACCCCGGGCGCGGCCTGTCAGTTCCCCGACATTGTCGTCTTTCGCCAGCTTATTTTGTCGGGTGACGTGCCAGGCGGCAGCGCGCGGGGCACTTGGCACACCGCGTGCTTGAGTTTCCCCGAAGCAGAGGGGATGCGCCATGACCGATGCACTGAAATCCAGGATCGCGGACGTGTTCGACGAACCGGCCTGCGGGACCAACGTTTCCAAGTCGGAGCAGCAGCGCAAGAAGGGCTGCGCCAAGCCGCTGACGCCCGGCGCGGCCGCCGGTGGCTGCGCCTTCGACGGGGCGAAGATCGTCCTGCAACCCATCGTCGACGTGGCGCACCTGGTGCATGCGCCCCTCGCCTGCGAGGGCAACGGCTGGGACAACCGGGGCGCGGCCTCGTCGGGGTCCGAGCTTTACCGGATCGGCCTGACCACGGACATGACGGAACTGGATATCGTCATGGGCTACGGCGAGAAGAAGCTGTTCCGCGCGATCCGCGAGACGATCGAGAGCCAGAACCCTCCGGCGGTCTTCGTCTACGCGACCTGCGTGCCCGCGCTGATCGGCGACGACATCGACGCGGTCTGCAAGGCGGCGACGGCGAAATTCGGCGTGCCCTGCATTCCGGTCAACGCGCCGGGCTACGTGGGATCGAAGAACCTCGGCAACAAGCTGGCGGGCGAGGCGATGCTTGATCACGTGATCGGCACGATGGAGCCCGCCGAGACCACGCCCTGCGACATCAACATCGTCGGCGACTACAACCTGTCGGGCGAACTGTGGCAGGTGAAGCCGCTGCTCGACCGGCTGGGCATTCGCATCCTCGGCTCCCTCGCCGCCGACGCGCGTTACAAGCAGGTGGCGATGATGCACCGCGCGCGTGTCACGATGATGGTCTGTTCCAAGGCGCTCATCAACGTCGCCCGCAAGCTCGAGGAGCGTTATGGCATCCCCTACTTCGAAGGGTCGTTCTACGGCATCTCCGACACTTCGGATTCGCTTCGGGAGATGTGCCGGATACTGGTGGAACGCGGTGCGGACCCCGGCCTGCGGGACCGTTGCGAGGCGCTGATCGCCGAGGAAGAGGCGGCCATCCGGGCGAGACTCGCCCCCTACCGCCCGCGCGTCGAGGGCCGGAAGGTGCTGCTTTACACCGGCGGGCACAAGTCGTGGTCGGTGGTCGCGGCACTCCAGGAGCTGGGAATGGAGGTCATCGGCACCTCCGTCCGCAAGGCCACGGAGGATGACAAGGGCCGCGTCGTCGAGATCATGGGCGACGACAAGCACATGTTCGACAACATGGCGCCGAAGGACATGTACCGCCTGCTGAAGGACGCGGGCGCCGACATCCTGATGTCGGGCGGGCGGTCGCAGTTCGTGGCCCTGAAGGCCAGGATGCCCTGGGTCGACGTGAACCAGGAAAAGCACGAACCCTATGCCGGCTACATGGGGATGGAAGATCTTGTCCGCGCCATCGACCGCGCGGTGAACAACCCCATGTGGGCCGAACTGAGGGAGCCCGCGCCCTGGGACCTGCCGCTGACCGCCGGGCGCACGCTGCCCGCGCCCGCAGGCCCCTGCCCCGTGACCGGCATTCCCGCCGGTCCGTCGAGACCCGTGACCCTGGTGCCCCCGCTGCCGCCGTTTGCATCCCCGCCGGCCGCGGGCGGCCCAGCGGTCACGGACTTCGCCTCCAGCCGCACCGATTTCGAGGATTGCTGAGATGGCGAAGCTCATCCACCCGAAACGCGCCCTGTCGACCATGCCGCTGAAAAGCTCCGCACCGCTGGGGGCGGCCATGGCCTATCTCGGGATCGAGCGGGCGATCCCGCTGTTCCACGGCTCGCAGGGCTGCACGGCCTTCGCGATGGTCCACCTCGTGCGGCACTTCAAGGAGGCCGTGCCGCTTCAGACCACCGCGATGAACGAGGTGTCGACCATCCTCGGCGGTGCGGATCAGATCGAGGAGGCCATAGAGAACCTGCGCAGGAAGGCCGCGCCCTCCTTCATCGGCATCGCCTCCACCGCGCTGACGGAGACCCGGGGCGAGGACGTGCCGGGCGAGTTGAGGGAGATCCTGTCGCGGCGCACGGATTTCGCCGACACGGCGGTGGTCTATGCCTCCACCCCCGACTTCGACGGGGCGCTGCAGGACGGCTGGGCGAAGGCGGTGGAGGCCATCGTCGGTGCGCTGGTGCCCCGCGTGACGGAGCGCGACGTGGACATGCGGCAGGTGACGCTGCTGGCCGGATCGCACCTGAGCCCGGCAGAGGTGGAGGAACTGGTGCGGATGATCCGCGCTTTCGGACTGTCGCCCGTGGTCCTGCCGGACATCTCGACTTCGCTCGACGGGCATGTGTCGGACGACTGGTCGGGCTGCTCGCTCGGGGGCACACCGCTGGCCGACATCGGCCGGATCGCCCGGAGCGCCTTTACCCTCGCGGTGGGAGAGAGCATGCGCAGGGCCGCGCAGATGCTGGAGGATCGCACCCTCGCGCCCTTCCGCGTCTTCCAGTCGGTCACCGGGCTGAAGCCGGTCGATGCCTTCGTGCGCACGCTGATGGGGCTTGCGGGCGTGCAGGACCCGCCCCCGTCCATCCGGCGCGACAGGGCCCGGCTGATCGACGCGGCGCTCGACGCGCATTTCCACACCGGCGGGCTGCGTGTGGCCATCGGCGCCGACCCGGACCTGCTGTTCTCCCTCTCGAACGCTTTGACCTCGATGGGGGCAGAGGTGGTCGCCGCCGTCACCACGACGCAGCACACGCCTCTCGTCGACCGCATCCCGTCCGGGGAGGTCATACTCGGGGATCTGGGCGACCTTCAGCGCGCGGCGCAGGCGGGCGGCGCCCAGCTGCTGCTGACCCACAGCCACGGCCGCCACGTCGAACACGCCCTGCACATCCCCCTCGTGCGCGTGGGGTTCCCGGTCTTCGACCGCATCGGCGCGCAGGACGTCTGCCGGGTCGGCTACCGGGGCAGCCGCGCCTTCCTCTACGAGATCGCGAACACCGTCCAGTCCATCCACCACCGCGCGCGCCCCGAGGATTTCGGCGCCGCGCCCATCCCAGAGGAGTTCGAGCATGTCCCGCACGCTGCGCGTCATTGACACCACCGGACCGGCCAGCGAACCGGCCCCGGGCGAGACGCCCCTGCGCATCGCCATCGCCACCAACGACATGGCGTATCTCGGTGCCCATTTCGGCTCGGCGAAGACATTCGCCGTCTATGACGTCTGGAAGACCGGCCACCGTTTCGTGGCGGCGCATGCCTTCGACAACGTCACGAAGCAGAAAGGCAAGCACGACGACCAGGACGACAAGATCACCCCGAAGGTGGAGGCGCTGAAGGGCTGCGCCCTGTTGTTCGCGCTGGCCATCGGCGGCCCCTCGGCGGCGAAGATCGTGCGCGCGGGCATCCACCCGATCAAGCGCAAGGACCCGGAGCCGATCGAGGCGGTGCTGGAGCAGGTCAAGGTGATGCTGAACGGCACGCCCCCGCCCTTCCTGCGCAAGATCCTCGGGACCGAGGACAAGCCCGATTTCATGGACGAATACGAGACAGAGGAGACCGCCTGATGACCACCGAGACCCTTGAGGCCGAGCGCGGTGGCGCGATGGTCGACAGCCCCTTCCTCAGCCAGCTTGCCGCGGTGATCCGCGCCGAGGACAGCTATGGCCAGTGGGACGACAAGACCGATGCCGACATCATGGCAGAGTTCATCGTCACCCGGGAGGAGCGCCGCGAGATCCCGATCATCGGCGATCCGGACCCGGACGTGATGTGGCGCGTGACGAAGTTCTACGACGCCGTGGGCCTGCTGATCGAGAAACGGACCGGCTGCATGGCCTCGCAGATGCAGAAGATGAGCCACGAAGGCTTTGGCCGGATCGTGCTGCTCGCGGGCAAGCTGGTGGTGGTGTCGAAGCACCTGCGCGACATCCACCGTTTCGGCTTTCTCTCGTGGGAGGCGCTTGCCGAGGCCGGCGAGCAGATGGTGGCGAAGGCCGTCGAGACCATCGAGGCCTATCCCGACGCCGCGAAGGCCTGAGAGATGGAGCTGCCGCGTCTTCCCGAGCGGTTCACGCCCTTGACGTGGCTGAGGCCGCGCGCGGCGGCGAAGGCCCCCTGTCCGGCCGCCCCGGAGGAGGCGGAGACCGCGCCGCGCTGCTGCAGCCCCTACGTGCAGATCAGGCCGCTCTGTCCCTTGCAGTCCGCCCGGACCGCCTGCGCCTGCACCGTGAAACCTGCGCCTCCGGTCGTGCTGGCGCGGCCGCGGGGACGCACGCCCCTCTCGCGCCACCTGCGCGGATGCTGACGAAAGGACCCCGCCATGACTGTCGAAGAGCTTGAAAAGAAGGTGAAGAGGCTGTCGATGCGCTCCACCGACGCCAAGATGAACCTGCACGACCTCTCTGAAGAACTGCCAACCGACTGGGAGAAGATACCCGGGGTGGCACAGGAAACCTACGAGGTGTTCCGCGAACTGGCCGCCGCCCGCAGGGATCTCAAGGCAGCGAAGCAGGCGGAGGCCGGGGCATGAGCGTCGTGGCCTATACCCGGGGCGGCGCGGCCTACGTGCCGGAGTTCCTGATGTCCATCGACCCGGCCAAGTGCATCGGCTGCGGGCGATGTTTCAAGGTCTGCGGCCGGGACGTGATGACCCTGCACGGCCTGACGGAGGACGGCACCCTCGTCCGACCCGGCACCGACGAATACGACGACGTCGAGGACGAGATCGTGAAGTCGGTGATGCACATGATCGGGCCGGACAACTGCATCGGCTGCGGCGCCTGTGCACGCGTCTGCCCTTCCGACTGCCAGACCCATGCGGCACTGGACTGAACCCTCCACCACGGGCAGGGCCCCGGCGGGCCACCTCGCCGCGGCGATGCCGACCATTTCCGACATGGCCTGCATCCTCGACCGGGCGCTGGCAGAGCGGGAGGCCGGTCTCGGTCCCCTGACCGAGCGGCTGGGGCTGTCGGGGGCCGACCTCGCCGCGCTGCGCGACACCTGGGCGCCCGGCACAGCCCTGCCCGACCTCGACCTGCCTGCCCCCGACCGCCCTGCCGACCAGCAGGCCATCGCGACGCTGATCCTGTGGCGCGCACGGACCACGTCGCCGGAGGTCCGCTGGCTGGCGCAGATCCTCGCGCGGCGCGCGATGGAAGGACGGCATCTCTGGGAAGACCTCGGCCTCGTCTCGCGTGACGCGCTTTCGGAGCTGATCGCGCGGCACCTGCCGGGGCTGAAGGCCGCCAACGCGCAGAACATGCGCTGGAAGAAATTCTTCTACCGGCAGATCTGTTCCGACACCGGGTTCGCGCTGTGCCTCTCGCCCACCTGCGACGACTGCGACGAACGGGCGGACTGCTTTGCCGATTGATGCCGCGGACCTGCTGGCCGGGGCGGAGGCGGCCCGGACAAGGCCGGTGGAGAGCGCCGCCGCCATCGACCGGGCGCTGAAGGCCGCGCCGCACGATCCGGAGGTGCGGCTGGCGGCCTACCGCTTTGCCTTCTACGCCCACGACTACGCGCAGGCCCGCGACCATGCCGGGGTGCTGGTCGCCCACGCCGCCCGGCAACTCAACATCGCCACCGACTGGCGGGCGGTGCGGCCCGGCGACGCCGCGTTCAGCGCGATGGAGTTCGCCCCCGGCCTCTACATGCAGGCGCTGATCGCTCAGGGCTATTGCGCTGCCCGGCTGGGCGCGCTGGACGAGGCGCGCGCGGTGCTGGCGCACACCGCACGGCTCGACCCGACGGACCGTTTCGGCGGGGCGTGGCTGCTGCACCATCTGGAGGCCGCGGGCGGGGACTGACGCGCCCTGCCGGGTCACAGGCACGGCGCCTTCGGTCCCCCGCTCTCCCCCGAAGCGGACAGTGCGAAGAACATGCCAACCGACTGTCGGCTTCCGTCCAATCGGTTTTGTCCGTTCCCGACAATGGCGGGCAAGCCGCTGAAAACCCGGCGAAAGACCGGATGGCACGGTCCTTGCTTTAACAACCGCAGGACCAACCGACAGACCGGACAGGAGAAGGCACAATGATCGAGATCACCGAACCCGCCCGCAGCGCCATCAAGACGGCCATCGACGGCGCTGGCCAGCCCGTCGCCGGGCTGCGCGTCATGGTGCAGGGCGGCGGCTGCGCCGGCATGAAATACGGCATGGCACTGGAGCTGACCGCCCAGCCGGACGACGCCATCGTCACCGCGGGCGAAGTCACCGTGCTGATCGACCCCGAAAGCCAGCCGCACCTGAGCGGCACCACCATCGACTTCGTGGCCGGGCTGGAAGGCTCCGGCTTCGTCTTCGACAACCCCAACGCCTCCAGCTCCTGCGGCTGCGGCAAGTCCTTCTGCTGAGGAGCGCGGCCAATGTGGGATTACTCCGATAAGGTGAAGGACTATTTCTTCAACCCGAGGAACGCGGGCGCGCTGGCCGATGCCAATGCGGTCGGCGAAGTGGGCAGCCTGTCCTGCGGTGACGCCCTGAAGCTGATGCTGAAGGTCAACCCGGAGACCGACGTGATCGAGGACGCCCGCTTCCAGACCTTTGGTTGCGGGTCGGCCATCGCCTCGTCCTCGGCCCTGACCGAGCTCATCATCGGCAAGACCATCGCCGAGGCGAAGACCCTGACCAACCAGGATATCGCCGATTTCCTCGACGGGCTGCCGCCGGAGAAGATGCACTGTTCCGTCATGGGGCAGGAAGCGTTGCAGGCCGCCGTCGCCGCCTACACCGGCGAAGAGGTGGACGGGGACGACCACGAGGAAGGCGCGCTGATCTGCAAGTGCTTCGGCGTCGACGCCGGGATGATCGAACGCGCCATTCGCGGCAACAAACTGACGACGCTGGAAATGGTGACCTTCTACACCAAGGCCGGCGGCGGTTGTAACTCCTGCCGCGAACCGCTCGAGGAGCTGCTGGCCGACGTGAACGCCGCAATGGTCGCCGAAGGCGCCCTTCGTGCGGACGAGGCCCATGTCTTCGGCTCGGCCCCGAAACCCATGAAGAAGAAGGCGCAGGGCTTTGTCATCCCCGACATGGCGCCCGCGCCCATGCCCCCGGCCAAGCCCTCGGCCCCGGTGCAGATCGCGATGCCGGAGGGTGGCCTGGCCGTGGCAGAGAAACCCGCCGCTCCCGCCGCCCCGGCGCCTGCCGCCCTGAGCCCGGCGAAAGAGGCGATCGCTGCCGCCCGCATCATCGAAGAGCTGCGCCCGGTCTTCCGCCGCGACGGCGGCGACGTGGAGCTTGTCGACATGGAAGGCAACCTCGTGCTCGTCCATCTGACCGGCGCCTGTTCCGGCTGCCAGCTGGCCGCCCAGACGCTCGGCGGAATCCAGAAAAAGATCAGCGACGCGCTTGGCCGCCCCGTGCGCGTCATGCCCGTGGCGAAGACGTAAGGAGACGCAAGGATGCCCCCCATCTATCTCGACAACAATGCCACCACCCGCGTCTTTCCCGAGGTGGTCGAGGCCATGCTGCCCTACTTCTCGGAGCAGTTCGGCAATGCATCCTCGATCCATGCCTTCGGGGCGGAAGTCGGCGGCGCGCTCCGGCAGGCCCGGCGGTCGCTGCAGGCCCTGATCGGGGCCGAGTTCGACCACGAGATCATCTTTACCTCCGGCGGCACTGAATCGAACAACACCGCGATCCGGTCTGCCCTTCAGGTGATGCCGGGCCGGAACGAGATCGTCACCTCTGCCGTCGAACACCCCGCCATCCTGTCGCTGTGCGACTGGCTGGAGAAACACGAGGGCGTGGTGGTGCACCGCATTCCGGTCGACGGTCTGGGGCGGCTCGACCTCGACGCCTACCGCGCCGCGCTTTCCGACAAGGTAGCGCTGGTGTCCTTCATGTGGGCCAACAACGAGACGGGTACCATCTTTCCGGTCGACGGTCTCGCGGAGATGGCGCACGAACACGGCGCGCTCTTCCACACCGACGCGGTGCAGGCGGTGGGCAAGGTTCCGATGGACCTCAGGAACACCGAGATCGACATGCTCTCCCTGTCCTCGCACAAGCTGCACGGGCCGAAGGGGCTGGGCGCGCTCTACCTGCGCAAGGGCACCCGCTTTCGCCCGCTGCTGCGCGGCGGCCACCAGGAGCGCGGGCGCCGTGCCGGAACGGAGAACGCCCCGGCGATCATCGGCCTCGGTCGCGCCGCCGGGATGGTCATGTCGACCATGGCAGAGGACATGGCCCGCATGACAACGCTGCGCGACAGGCTGGCCAACGGCCTGATCGGCAGCATCGGCCATTGTTTCCTGACCGGCGACCCGCATGACCGCCTGCCCAACACCGCCACCGTGGCCTTCGAGTACATCGAGGGCGAGGCGATCCTGCTGAAGCTGAACGCCGCCGGGATCGCGGCATCTTCGGGGTCGGCCTGCACCTCCGGATCGCTGGAACCGAGCCACGTCCTGCGCGCCATGAACATCCCCTTCACCGCGGCCCACGGCGCGATCCGTTTCTCCCTATCGAGAGAAACGACCAAAAAAGAGATCGACTACGTGCTGGAGGTCATGCCCGGCATCATCGCCGGCCTGCGCGCCATGTCTCCGTTCTGGTCCGGGGACGGTGCGCAACCGGACGGCTTCCAGCCGGAATACGCCTGAAACCGCCCGATTTCGTGCAGCAAACACCGTCAAGGGGAACCCGCCATGTACCACGCTCCGCTCTGTACGCCGAATGCCGTCGCCCTGTGCGACACCACGCTGCGCGACGGCGAACAGACCGCCGGCGTTGCCTTCTCCTTCCATGAGAAGCGTGCCATCGCCCGGGCGCTGGACGTGGCGGGCGTGGCAGAGGTCGAACTGGGCATTCCCGCCATGGGCTACGACGAGGTCGCAGAGATCCGGGCGCTGGCGCAGGACCTGACCTGCGCGGTGCCGGTCGCCTGGTGCCGGCTGCGGATGACCGACCTCGACATGGCGCTGAAGACCGGCGTACGGCGGGTGCATTTCGCCGTTCCCAGTTCTGACCGCCAGCTCTCCGGCAAACTGCGGCAGGACCGCGACTGGGCGCTCCGCGAAACCGCGGCGCTGGTGTTCTGCGCCACGCAGGCCGGGCTGTCGGTCTCTGTCGGGGCAGAGGACGCCAGCCGCGCCGACCCGACCTTCCTCGCCAAACTGGCGGCGGTGGCAAAGGCCGCGGGCGCGATCCGCTTCCGCATCGCCGATACGCTGGGCATCCTCGATCCCATGGGCGCCTACCGGCTGGTGGCGGAACTGAGCACGCGCATTTCCCTGCCGCTGGAAATCCACGCGCACAACGACTTCGGCATGGCGACGGCCAACACGATGATGGCAGCCCACGCCGGTGCCACGCACCTCTCGGTCACGGTCAACGGGCTGGGCGAGCGGGCGGGAAACGCCGCGCTGGAGGAGGTCGCCGCCGCGCTGGCCGCCAACGACATTCACACCGGGATCGAGCTGCGCGCCCTGGCCGCCCTGTCGCAAACCGTCGCCCGCGCCTCGGGGCGTCCTCTGCCGGCATCGAAGCCGATCACCGGGCCGCTGGCCTTCGCCCACGAGGCAGGCATCCACGTCGACGCGCTGCTGAAGCAGGCCGACACCTACGAGGACGAACGCTGCGCACCGGGCCGTTTCGGGCGCGAGCGGCAGATCGTTCTGGGCAAGCACTCGGGCCTTGCCGGGTTGCGCGCCGCACTGGAGGCGGCGGGCCTGCCCTCGGGCGACGAACTGCTCAGCCGCCTGAAACCCCTGCTCCGTGCCCACGCGACGCGCACCAAGCGCCCGCTCGCGCCCGAGGAACTCGCGCGGCTCGCCACCCGGGCCAGCCGCTCCGCGATGATGGCCGGGGGACAGTCATGACGCGCTTCGCCTTCATCCGCGACGACTTTGCCGCGATCCGCCAGCGCGACCCCGCGGCCCGCGGGCGGCTGGAGACGGCGCTGACCTATCCCGGCCTGCACGCCATGCTGGCCCACCGCGCCGCGCATGCCCTCTGGACGAAACGGCTGAAGACGCCCGCGCGGATCATGTCCTACCTCGCCCGGATGGTCACGGGCATCGACATCCACCCCGGTGCGCGGATCGGTCCCGGCTTCTTCATCGACCACGGCGCAGGTGTCGTCATCGGAGAGACCGCCGAAGTGGGCCGCGACGTGACGCTCTACCACGGGGTGACGCTGGGGGGCGTGTCATGGTCGCCCGGCAAGCGCCATCCGACCCTTGGCGACGAGGTCATGGTCGGGGCGGGTGCCAAGATCCTCGGGCCGGTCACCATAGGTGCAGGCGCCCGGGTCGGCGCGAATTCCGTCGTTGTCGAGGACGTCCCGCCGGAGGCGACGGTCGTCGGCATCCCCGCGCGGATCGTGCAGACCCGCCAGGCCTCGCGCGATCCCTACCGCATCGACCTGAACCATCACCTGATGCCCGACCCGGTCGGGCGCAGCCTCGCGCGGCTGGCCGACCGCGTGGCCTTCCTCGAAGCGCGCCTCGCCGCCCGCGACGCCGCCCTACGCGCCGCGGAAAGCGGCTGCACGCCACCGCCGCAGGACCACCTCCCCCACTGATCCAACCTGACCGCGAAGGAGACACACATGACCGAGACAACCGTCCTGGAGACCATCGACACCCTTTCCTCCGCCGAGGACATCTTCACCTACCTGCTGCTGCCGTTCGATCAGGAGGTGCTGAACGTCTCCCGCCTGCACATCATGCGCCGTTTCGGCAGCTACCTGCGGGACCTGGACCTTGCCGGGCAGGACGAGGATGCGATCTTCCTCGCCGCGCGGGCGGAACTGAAGCGCGCCTACGGCGACTTCGTCGAGAGCACGCCGCTGAAGGAAAAGGTCTTCAAGGTGTTCCGCGACGAGGAAGCCAAGCTGAAGGCGAAGTTCGTGGTCATCGACAGCCTGAAGGTGGCGCAATGATCCGCGCGGCGGCGCTCTGTCTGCTGGCGGGGGCCGCGCAGGCCGACCCGATGCTGCTGGCCGCCGCCTCCACAGGCGCGGCACTGGACGCAGCCATCGAACAGAGCGGCATCGCCGCGCTGACCAGCTACGGCGCCTCCGGCCTGCTGGCGCGGCAGATCGAACAGGGCGCACCGGCGGACCTCTTCGTGTCGGCCAATCCGAAATGGATGGGCCACCTCGTTGAGGCGGGCCTTGTCGAGGGCGACGCCGTGCGTGTGCTGATGTCCAACCGGCTGGTGCTGATCGCCCCGTCCGGTTCGCGGGTCACCCCCGACACCCTGGCCACAGCCCTCGAAGGCGAGGTCTTCGCCATGGCCGATCCGGAAACCGCCCCCGTGGGCGCCTACGGCAAGGCGGCACTTGAAAGCCTCGGCCTCTGGGACGAGGTCGCGCCCGCCTTCGTGCCGATGCGCAACACGCTGGCCACCGTCGCTGCCGTGGCGCAGGGCGAGGCGGCGCTTGGGCTGGTCTATGCCTCGGACGCCGCCGGACAACCCGGCATCGCCGTGGTCTGGCAGATCCCCGAGGACAGCCATCCGCCGATCCGTTACCTCGTGGCCCCGGTCGCGCAGGGCGACGATCCGGAAGGCGCCTCGGCGCTGATGGCCTTCCTCGTGTCGCCTGCCGGGCAGGCCGTGCTGGCCGCGCAGGGCTTTGTCACCCTGCCCGCAACCCTTCCGGCGGAGGGCTCATGACCCTGACGCAGGTGGAAATCGACGCGCTGACCTTGTCGCTGAACGCCTCGGCGCTCGCCGTCCTGTGGTCGCTGCCTCCGGCCATCGCGCTGGGGTGGCTGCTGGGCACGCGGCGCTTCCCCGGCCATGGCCTTGTGAATGCCGTGGTCCACCTGCCGCTCGTCCTGCCGCCGGTGGTGCTGGGCTACATGCTGCTGGTGCTCCTGGGCCGGAACGGTCCGCTCGGCGGTTTCCTTTGGACGCAGTTCGGCCTGCGCATCGCCTTTTCGGAATCGGCGGTGGTGATCGCCTGCGCGGTGGTGGGCTTTCCCCTGATGGTCCGCGCCATCCGGCAGTCCGCCGAGGGCATAGATCCGCGGCTGGGCCGCGCCGCCCGCTCCCTCGGCGCGTCCGAGATCCGGATCTTCGCCACCGTCACGCTGCCGCTGATGGCGCCGGGCATACTGGCCGGTCTGACGCTGGCCTTCGCCCGCGCGGTGGGCGAATTCGGCGCGACGATCACGCTGGCGGGCAACATTCCCGGCCGCACGCAGACCCTGCCGCTCGCCCTGTTCTCCGTCACGCAAAGCCCCGGCGGCGAAGACGCGGCCTTGCGCCTGTGCCTGCTGTCGCTGGCCCTTGCGGGCGCCGCGCTGATGGCATCGGAGGCCGTGTCGCGCCGCCTGTCACCGCAGGGAGAGCCCGCATGATCGAGATCCGCCTCGACCACCGGCAAGGCGATTTCCGCCTCACCCTCGACCTTGCGCTGGAGGCCTCCGGCATCATCGGGCTGATCGGGCGCTCCGGCTCAGGCAAGTCGACGCTGTTCAACTGCCTGGCCGGACACGTCCGCCCGACCCGCGGCTGCATCGCGCTGAAGGGTCGCGCGCTCTATGCCTCGGACCGCGGGGTGAATGTCCCTGCCGCGCAGCGCCGGATCGGCCTCGTTTTTCAGGACGGGTTGCTGTTCCCGCACATGAGCGTCGCCCGCAACCTCGCCTTCGGCGCGCGCAACAGGGGCACCGACTTCTGGCACGAGGTGATCGGGGCGCTGGACCTCGGGCACCTGATGGCCGCCCGCCCCGCCCGCCTGTCCGGTGGAGAACGCCAGCGCGCCGCCATCGCCCGCGCACTGATGGCCGAACCGGAGCTGCTGCTTCTGGACGAACCCGTCTCGGCCCTCGACCCGGGGCTGAAGGCCCGCACGCTCGACCTGATCGCACGCGTGCAGGAGCGCACCCAGATCCCGATGATCCTTATCTCCCACGCACCGGAAGAGGTCGGCCGCCTCTGCGACCGCACGGTGACGCTGAACGGCGGGCGCATCCAGTCGGTCGCCACGCGCAACGCGACACCGGTTTTTCCGGCCCTCGCCCCCGCCGGTGCCATCAGGTGTGCCACATGACGACCCGATCGCCCACGAAACGCGCAGCAACGCCGCTTTCTCTGCCGCCCGGTCCTGCGCGGCCCCCCGTTCAACCGCCCCGGATGTAAGGTGACGAAGATGGAAATGCTTCAGGGACTCAGCCAGCGCCAGACGCAGACCATGAGCGGGCAGATGCTGCATTCGCTGACCATCCTCGGCATGTCGTCCGAGGAACTCTCCGACTACCTCGCGGAACGCGCGCAGGCCAACCCCTGCGTCGCCTATCGCCCGCCGGCCGCCTTCACCCGCGCGCGCTCGGAAGACTTCGACGCCGTGGCGGCCATCGCTTCCGACCGGCCCAGCCTTCTGGCGCATGTCGCAGAGCAGATCGAACTGGCCTTCCCGCAGACCGCCGACCGGCTGATCGCCCTGCGCTTTGCCGAGGCGCTGGAACCCACCGGCTGGCTGGGACAGCCCGTCGACACCATCGCCATGCTGGCCAACGTGCCGGAGGCGCGCGCCCTGCGCATCCTCGACCGGCTGCAGTCATTCGAGCCTGCCGGCCTCTTTGCCCGGAACCTCGCGGAATGCCTGACGCTTCAGGCGCGCGAGGCCGACCTGCTGACATGGGAGGTCGAGACGCTGCTGGCCAACCTCGACCTCGTGGCGAAGAACCGGCTGAAGGAACTGGCCGACCTCTGCGACTGCGAGACATCGGACATCCCCGACATCATGGCGCAGCTCAAGGGGCTGAACCCCAAGCCGGGGCTGGCCTTCGACCACACGCCCGCGCCGGTCCTTCCGCCGGACCTCATCGCCACGAAGGGGCCGGACGGCTGGACGGTGGAACTGAACCGCGCCACGTCTGCCACGATCACCGTGCAGGAGGACCGCCTTGCCGACGGCACCGCCAGCACGGAGGCCCGCGCCGCCCGCCGCCGCGCGCTGGCCGAGGCACGCTCTCTGGCGCAGGCGCTGGAACGCCGCGGCGACACGCTCCTGCGCACCGCGGCCGTGCTGGTGGCGCGGCAGGCGCACTTCCTCGACCGCGGCCCGGCGTATCTCGCGCCCCTGACGCTGGAGGATGTGGCGGCAGAGCTTGGCCTGCACGCCTCCACCATCAGCCGCGCCGTGTCGGGCCGGATGATCCAGACCCCAACACGCGCCCTGCCGCTGCGCGCCTTCTTTGCCCGCGCGGTGGGCAGCAGCCACGACAACGACGGCGTCTCGCGCGACAGCGCGCTGCAGTTCGTCCGGCGCGCGGTGGAACGGGAAGACCCGGAAAACCCGCTGTCGGACGGGGCCATCGTCGACCTTGCCGAACGGTCCGGCCTGCGCATCGCCCGCCGCACGGTGACGAAGTACCGCCTGTCTCTCGGGCTCGGCTCTTCCTACGACCGCCGGAGGCAGGCGCTTGCCCGCAAGCGATGACCGAACGACCCACGGAATCACTCAGGTTCGGAAGGGGCCGGCACCCGTAGGCCGTGCCCGTCCCCCGCTGGCGATCCGCCCGGAAATTGCGCAGTCCTGGCGCAAATTCCGGGCCATCCGGGGGCTCTCCCGGCGAAACGCCACCGCCCGCTCCCGCCAGGACCTCTCGGCATGGTAGAACAGTCAACGGAGGAAAGCGCCGGACCGCAAGAGCGGGCCGGTGAGACGACAAAGACTGCCGACGGGAGGAGCCGAGACGTCCTGACAGAGGGGTCCCAGATGGGCTGCATCATCCAAGACGACAAGACGGCCAAGACAAACGGCGCCGGGGAACGGCGCACCGGGAGGACCACCGCCGGCACAGGCCACGAAACCGGGGGCATGGACCGGCTGGCGCTCGACGCGATCTACGAGATCGCCAAGACCTTCACTGCGGCGCCCGACCCGATCCAGGTCGTGCCCGATATCCTGAACGTGCTCTCGTCCTTTCTCGACCTGCGGCACGGCGTCCTGGCGCTGCTGACGGACCCGGAGACCGACGTGCCGGGCCAGCGGAACCCCTATTCCATCGCCGCCACCGCGTTCTCGCGGGATGCGACCGCACCCGCCTCCGAGGTGCTGCCGGACAGGGTGGCACGGGTGGTGTTCAGCTCCGGCGTGCCGCTGGTGTCCTTCGACCTCGCCGCGGAGTTCGGCGAGGACGCCGTGCCGACCCGCCTGCGCGGAGAAGGCCAGACGCTGATCGCCGTGCCCCTGCGCGACCCGGAACAAAGCCACTTCGTGCTGGGCCTGCTCTGCGCCTTCCGCAGCCACGCGGATGCGCGCGCCGGTCTGTCGGACATCGACGTGCGGGTGCTGACCATGGTCGCCTCGCTGCTGGAACAGGCGCTGCGCTTCCGCCGCCGGATCGCCAAGGACCGCGACCGGGCGCTCTCGGACACCCGCCGCCTGATCCAGTCGCTGCGCGAACAGTCGGGCGAGACGCCGGGGCCGGTCAGCTTCGACGGCATCATCGGCGACAGCCCGGCGATCTCCGACGTGATCCAGCAGGTCAAGCGCGTCGCCCCCAAGCGGACGCCGGTCCTGCTGCGCGGCGAATCCGGCACCGGCAAGGAACTGTTCGCCCGCGCCGTGCACAGCCAGTCGAAACGGCAGAAAGGCCCCTTCGTCCGCGTCAACTGCGCGGCCCTGTCGGAAACCCTGCTGGAATCGGAACTCTTCGGCCACGAGAAAGGCGCCTTCACCGGCGCGGCCCAGCTCAAGAAGGGCCGGTTCGAGCTGGCCGACGGCGGGACGCTGTTCCTCGACGAGATCGGCGAGATCAGCCCGACCTTCCAGACGAAACTGCTGCGGGTGCTCCAGGAAGGCGAGTTCGAACGCGTCGGCGGCACGAAGACCATGAAGGTCGACGTCCGCATCGTCGCCGCCACCAACCGCGATCTCGAAGCGGCGGTGGCCAAGGGCGACTTCCGCGCCGACCTCTACTTCCGCATCTGCGTCGTACCGATCGTGCTGCCCCCGCTGCGCGACCGGCCCAGCGACATCCGGCCGCTCGCGCAGCTGTTCCTCGATCAGTTCAACAAGTCGAACGGCACGAAGGTGCGTTTCGCCGCCGACGCCTTCGACACGATCTGCAAGTGCAAGTTTCCCGGCAATGTCCGCGAACTGGAGAATTGCGTGAACCGTGCCGCCGCCCTGTCGGACGGCGAAATCGTGCTGGGGCAGGAACTTGCATGCCGGCAGGGCACCTGCCTCTCGGCCGATCTGTGGCGTCTTCAGGACGGCGGATCGCCCATCGGCGGCCTCGCCTCGGGCCAGGTCGTCACCCCCGCCATTCGCCGCCCCGCGCCCCCGCCCGCGACCGAACCTGAACCCGCAAGTTTCCCCGAGGACCCGGCGCCCTTCGGACCCAGGAAGACCGCCAACACCGCCCGTGAAGAGCTGATCGCCGCCATGGAAGAAGCCGGCTGGGTCAAGGCCAAGGCCGCCCGCCTCCTCGGCCTGACACCGCGCCAGATCGCCTACGCACTTCAGAAACACGGCATCGAAGTACGCAGGATCTGACTGCTCCCCCTCTGGACGCGATCAAAAGGTGTGCTGCGCACCCGGTATTAGCGCGCTGCGCGCGCCGCCGCCTCCGGCGGGAGTATTTGCAAAGCAAAGAAGCCTCGGACCGTGCCCTGCTTCTTTGCTTCCGAAATACTCCGGGGAGCGCGAGGGGCTGGCCCCTCGCCTGCACGACACCGGGTCGGGCGCTGCGTTCAGGACGGCAACCAGTCCGGATCGGTGTCCGTCTTGAACGGGAAGTAAGGGCGGAAGAAACGGGCGTCGTCGACCGTCGCCGCAACGGAAGGCCTGGTGAGCAGCCGCTTGCGGTAGCTGTGCAAAGCCCGCAGATCCATCGGGATCGGGTGCACCCAATGCGCATAGAACAGCGCCGGGGCCGCGGCGCAATCGGCGATGCCGAAGGCACCTGCGGCCCAGTCCCGGCCCGTCATCCATCCGTCCAGCCAGCGATAGGCCTGGGTCATCTTCTCCCGTACCTCCGCCACGCCAAACGCATCTCGACAGGTTTCGGGGCGCAGTTCGTTCAGCACGATGCGCCCCACCGGTGCGTTCAGGTAGTCGTCGAAGACGGCATCCATCTGCCGCGCTTCGATGGCCGCGTCCCAGTCCTTTGGCACCATGGGGGCGGCCTTGCCAAGCCCGTCGAGATATTCGACGATCGCGGCGCTTTCGATCACCACATGGCCGTCGTGATCCAGCACAGGGAACTGGCCGGTGGGCGCGGCGGTCCGGCAGAAGGCCTGGTGCTCCGGCAGCGTGGGATCGACGGTGCGCGCCTCCCAGTCCAGCCCTCTTTCGCGCAGAGCGATGTAGACCTTCCAGCAATGAGACGAGAACGGGTGGCCGTAGATCGCGATCATGACAGGCGCTCCCGGCCGAAGGTGCTCTCGATGGCACCGTCCTGCAAGCTGGCCCTGTGCTTGCGGTCCGCGGCTCTGCCCTCCCCGTCAGGGCAGACAACCTGTCCGGTGCAGGCGACGTGCGTCGCCCCGGGTGTCACCGAATGCTGCGCCCCTTCGACCCGCATGTCGTAGGCGCAGACCGGCCGCCTGCCGGGTTCGAGCACGCAATGGCACGCGGCAGGGCGCGACTGCCTGCCCAAGGGGAAGCGCCCTTCCGGCGCCTCCTCGCCGCCGGGGCGCAAGTCCATGCGGCCGTCCGCCAGCCCCCTGCCCGCGGGTCCGGTGAACCGGCGCGCCTTCCGGTCAGGGCCCGGCCATGCGGCAAATACCCGGGCTGCCGGTGCCTTCCATCGCCGCCGGATCGGGAACGTCCCGTGGTCGGGCGCCTTACGCATTGCCATCCTCCTCAAGCATCGCGCCCAGCGCATCGAACCGCTCCTCCCAGAGCATCCGTCGCGCCCGCAGCCAGCCTTCGACCTGCGCCACGGCCTTGCGCGAGATCCGGCACTGGCGCACCCGGCCGACCTTCTCCGTCTCCACCAGTCCCGACGCCTCCAGCACCTGGATGTGCTGGTGGATCGCCGACAGCGTCGCGTCGAAGGGGTGCGCCAGGGCGCTGACCGACTGCGGCCCCCGCGCAAGGCGGTCGAGGATCGCCCGCCGCGTTCCGTCGGACAGCGCGTGAAAGGCGCGGTCCAGATCCTTCGAATACTCAACCATGCGCTGAAGTTTCGGACCAAAGCCGACAATAGTCAAGTCATCGCTTGAGTATCGGCTTTCAGCAGAAGCCCCGGTTGTCCCCTATACGACAATCCCCTGCGCGGCACCGCTTGGCATCGATCTTGCTGAACCCTCTCCGACGGACCGAACCATCAGGAAGGAAGCGCCATGAACGCGAACGTGATTTCCCTCGACGGGCTTGCCATCGGCTCGAAGGATGCCCTGACGAAGGCCATGGAGTCGGACGGCTGTTCGTCCTCCTCCTGCGGGTCTTCCGACGCGCCCGAGGACATGGACCCGGCCACCTGGGAAAAGGTGAAGGACCACCCCTGCTACTCGGAAGAGGCGCACCATTACTTCGCCCGGATGCACGTCGCCGTCGCCCCCGCCTGCAACATCCAGTGCAACTACTGCAACCGCAAGTACGACTGTGCCAACGAAAGCCGCCCCGGCGTGGTCTCGGAACGGCTGACGCCGGAGGCCGCCGCCCGCAAGGTCATCGCGGTCGCGAACGAGATCCCGCAGCTTTCGGTGCTGGGCATCGCCGGGCCGGGCGATTCCGCCTACGACTGGCGAAAGACGCGAGAGACCTTCCAGCGTGTCCACGCGCAGCTTCCCGACATCAAGCTCTGCCTGTCGACCAACGGCCTCGCCCTGCCCGACCACGTCGACGACCTCCTGGACATGAACATCGACCACGTCACGCTGACCATCAACATGATCGACCCGGAGGTGGGGACGAAGATCTATCCGTGGATCTTCTGGCAGCACAAGCGCCGCACCGGCCTGGAGGCCAGCCAGATCCTGCACGAGCGCCAGATGCAGTCGCTCGACATGCTGCACGAACGCGGCATTCTGGTGAAGGTGAACTCGGTGATGATCCCCGGCATCAACGACGCGCACCTGCTCGAGGTCAACCGGGAGGTGAAGAAGCGCGGCGCCTTCCTGCACAACATCATGCCGCTGATCTCGGCGCCGGAACACGGCACGGCCTTCGGGTTGAACGGTCAGCGCGGGCCCACCGCGCAGGAGCTGAAGAAGCTTCAGGACGCCTGTGCCGGTGGTGCCAACCTGATGAAGCATTGCCGCCAGTGCCGCGCCGATGCGGTGGGCCTTCTGGGCGAGGATCGGGGGCAGGAATTCACCATGGACCTCGTGCCGGACGCGGTCACCTACGACCCGACGAAGCGCGAGGCCTACCGTGCCTGGGTGGCGGAGGAGCGCGGCGAACGCCGGGTCGCCGCAGAGGAGGCGAAGGCCGAAACGCAGGCCGCCGTCGCCGCGGACGCGGGGGCCATGCTGATCGCCGTGGCCACCAAGGGCGGCGGGCGCATCAACCAGCATTTCGGCCATGCCACCGAGTTCCAGATCTTCGAGGTCGATGCGGACGGCGTCCGTTTCGTCACCCACCGCCGTTGCGACAACTACTGCGTCGGCGGCTACGGCGAGGAGGAGAAGCTGGAACTGGTCATCAAGACGCTGGAGGGCATCGACACGATCCTCTGCGCCAAGATCGGCGACTGCCCGCGCGAGGACCTCGCCGCGGCCGGAATCGTGGCGATCCAGGATTTCGCCTACGAGTACATCGAAACCGCGGTGTCGGCGGTCTACCGCGCCAGATGCGGCCTGCCTGCGCTGGAGGCCGAGACCGCCTGACGTCACGAGGACCGCCGCGTCGCGCCCGCGCGCCGGCATGCAGGGTGGGGCTTTGCACCACCCTCCGCCCCGACAGCCACGAGGAACCCCCATGGCCCTGACCATCGTCCAATCCAACTGCACCGTCTGCGGCGCCTGCGAGTTCGAATGTCCGAACGCCGCGATCTCCTTCAGCGACGACACCTACGTGATCGACCCCGCGCTCTGTACCGAGTGCAAGGGCAGTTTCGACACCCCGCAGTGCGCCGAAATCTGCCCGGTGCCCGAAACCTGCATCCCGGCCTGACCGGTGCCCGAAGGACCTGCCCCCGTGGACTGGCAGGGCGCGCCGCTCGACTGTGCGTCCTGCCGTTTCAACGCGCGCCTCGACCCGGGGCGCTGCGGCCTGGGCTGGTCCTGTGCGCACGACCGCTACGCCAAGCGGATCGAGCGCTTCTTCCTTCTGAACCGCGATCTCGCGGACGAATGCCTGACCCACCCCTATTTCGAGACGCGGGCCAATGCCGCGCGGGCGGCTTCCGTCTTTCGCCTGCCGCGGCTGCTGGACGACGAGGATGCGGGCGTGCGCGGCATCGCCATCCTGCGCCTGCCCCCCTCCCACGCGGAGCGCGCGCTTGGCGATGGCGACCGCCGGGTGCGCATCGCCGTGGCCCACCGGCTGCCGCAGGAACGGCTCTCCGCGATGACACATGACGCCGACAGCTACGTGCGCACCATCGTCGCGCGCCGGGCCGAACCGGGGCTGCTGCCGATGATGATCGCCGATCCCGACCCGGAAATTCGCCGGATCGTCGCCCGGCGCGTGATCGACCCGATGCTCGACCGCTTCCGCACCGATCCCGACCCACTTGTCCGGCGCGAGGCCGCCCTGCGCCGTCCCGCGCTCTTCATTGCCGACGAGGACCTGCGCGTGCGTCACGTGGTGGCCGAGAACGGCGGCCGGGCAGAGGCGGAGTTCCTCACCGGCGACCCCGACGATTTCATCCGTGAGACCGCCCGCGCCCGTCTCGCCCAGCTCCAGGAGGAAGCCTGATGTCCACCGACGACCGCGAGATCGAGGTCTACCGCGATCCGGCCTTCATGCCCGGCGACCGGGTCATCTCGAAGAAGAACGTCCGGAACGACGGCACCATGGCCGGCAAGGAGATCGGCGAAACCGTCGTGAAGAAGGGCGACGTGGGCTATGTCCGCGACATCGGCGTCTTCCTCCAGCAATTCTACATCTACGCCGTCGATTTCGTCGACCGCGCCAGCATCGTCGGCATGCGCGAGCGCGAGCTGACCCCCGACGGCCAGCAAATCCGCCGCACCGAAGACCCGTCGGCGCTGCAGTCCCACATCGTCACCCGCCCATCGGCCCGAACGCGCGAGGAGCCCGCCGAATGAAAGTCATGATCCGCGAAACCCCCAAGGGGATGGAAGCCTACGTCCCCAAGAAGGACCTCGAGGAAATGATCGTCGAGACAGAGGTCCCCGGCCTCTGGGGCGGCTGGGCGCGGCTCGCGAACGGCTGGGTTTTCGCCATGCCCGCCTTCGACGAGCCCCCCGCCCTGCCGATCACCGTCGACGCCCGCCGCCTGACCGCCGGAGAGGACTGAGCCATGACCCCGCACGACCAACTCGAACAGGCGATGAACGAAGTCGCCTCGGGCCGGCGCATCGCCTACCTCGGTCCCGAGGTCGCCGCACTGTCCGACACCGCCGCACCGACGACGCCGCAGGCGCTCTCGGCGCTGCTGGAAAGGCAGGTGCGGGCGCCCCGCCGCGCCGCCGGCAATCTCTGGGCCGTGGCGCAGTACATCGAAAGCCGCAAGTTCCGCGCCACGCTCAACAAGCTGGTGGAGGATGCCTTCGACACGCCCGCCGCCGGGTCCAACCCGGTGCACGACTGGCTGGCCCGCGTCGGCCCGCCGATGATCGTCGACACCTGGTACGACGACGGTTTGCTGCGCGCCTTCGCGGGCAAGCCGCACGGACTGGTGCAGGGCGTCAGCCGCAACGGCGAATGGATCGACATCTTCACCCGCGCCTACGATGCGGATGGCAACCAGGTGCCTGAGGCCAGCCCGGAGTGGGAGACGCTGATCTACAAACCGCACGGCATGGCGCGGAAGGGATTGTCCTTCCTGATGTCGGACAGCGACTACGTGGAGGTGCTGACGGAGATCGACATCCAGCGCCCGATTCCCGAGGACGTCACCCGCCGCCGCACCGGCCGGCCCTTCCTCTTCCTCGGCTGCCGGTTCGACGACCAGATGCTCCGCACCTTCGCCCGGCAGATCGCCAAGCGGTCCGCCCCCGGGCATGTCATGGTCATCCACGGGCCGCTCACCCGGATGGAGGAGAAATTCGTGAAGGAAATGAACGCGCTGCACATCGACCTGCCATTGGAAGCCGTGGCAGAGGCGCTGACCGTTCCCGAAGGCTAGACGCGCAGACCTCCCCGGGCGGCCGGTGCCGGCACCGCGTCCCCGGGGGGCGGTTCCCGCGCGGCTGCCTGCAACGCGCATCGCCCCGATGCCTCGGCCCAACAGACGCGAAAGGCCCTCTGCCATCACCGGCGAAGGGCCTTTTCGCTTTGCGTCCTGAAGGAGATGGTACCACCTCCCCGGCTCGAACGGGGGACCTCCTGATCCACAATCAGGCGCTCTAACCAACTGAGCTAAGGCGGCACTGGCAGGCGATTTACAAACTGCGCCCTTGGAATGCAAGCGCTAATCCCGGAAATTTTTTCCCCGCGGCGTGCTCAGGTCTATCTCCCAGGCCTGTTCCACCACGGGCACGCCGAAGCTGATTTTCGGCTCCGACCGGAGCAGCCGCCACCCGGTTGCTGCATAAAGCGCGCAAGCCGCGCGGTGGCTTTCATGCGTCCAGAGCACCATTCTAGCATACCCCGCCTGCCGCGCAAAGGCGAGGTTCTCGGCCAGCAGCCGCCGCCCCAGCCCCTTGCCGCGCGCCTCCGGCATCAGGAGGAACAGCCGCAGCTTTGCCGCATCGGGATCGTCGGAGCGGGCGCAGAAGATGCTGCCCAGCCGGGCGCCATCCTCCCAAGCGATGAAGGCCCGTTCCCGCGCCGGATCACGATGTGCGATGAAATCGTCAAGCACCTGCCGCACCAGCACCGGGAAGCTGTCGTCGAACCCCTCGTCCCGCTTATAGAGACGCCCGTGCTGGGTCACCAGCCAGTCCGCGTCGCCCTCGCCCAGATCGCGCAATTCCACCGTCATCGTCCCATCCTCCTGCGCTTGCATCAAAGCGCGGCGGTGGCTAACTGACAAGATCACCGCGAGGGACAGCCATGAGCATCAACGACGAAAGCGAAATCGAGGCCAACCTGCAGATCGGCCCGACCGACCTGGGCATGGTCCGGATGTACATCTTTGCCGGGGACCTGGAGATCCCGATGGACTTCGACCCCGAAGAGGCCGAGGACATCGCCGAGGAACTGCGCGCCGCCGCGGCGACCGCGCGCGGCATGAAACCGAAGAAAAAGAAGCGCTGAACGCGGCGGCGCCGACCGCCGTCGCAACGGAACGCGCCGCGCCCTCAGCCCCAGCCGTCCAGCACCGCACCCGGGTCGCGCAGGCCCTGCAGGCGCCGGGCGGCATGGAAGGCGAACTTCTGCATCAGCACCTTGCGCCGCGCGCCCGGCAGCTTCGATTCCGGGGACATGCGCAGGATCTCCGCATCGTAGCCGTCGGCGACGATCAGGCCGGTGCCCTCGGGCAGCAGGTCGGTGGGAAAATCCTGGTCCACGGCCCAGAAATAGCGATCGCACCAGTCGAGGTAGCCCTGCCACTTGGCGTCGCACATGAAGTCAGCGCGCGAGGACTTGCATTCGACCACCCAAAGCTCTCCCTTCGGGCCAAGCGCCATCACGTCGACCCGCAGGCCGCGCTCGGGCACGAATTCCTCCACCGTGGCAAAGCCGTGTGTCGCGAGGTGGCGGCACACGCCCCGGGCCAGAAGCTGCCCCGGCATCAGGCCGGAATCCAACAGGGTGTCACGCAATTCCATGCTGAAAACATATGAACAATACGTGAACAAATGCAACCCCCACGGCGAGAGGCGTTGCAAATTGCCGCCCAGGGGTCATGTTTTACGGGCCGGCCGGTTTTGGCCGACGCGCACGGAGACCGCATGAGCCAGAGCCCACGACAGGACACCGTCCCCCTCAGCCGGGAGGCCGCGCGCGGTGTGCGCAACGCCCGCGACCTCGAAGGTCACATCACGTGGCTCGACACCTTCTCCGGCACGGCGCTCGGCGTGCTGTCGGTGGCCTCGGGCATCTACACCTACCTCGGGGTGAGTTCCCTGCTGGACGAGAACGGCGCCATGTCGGTCTTTGCCGCCATCGCCTATTCGACCGCCGTCTCGGTCGGCATCTTCGTCTTCTGGTCCTACATGCTGCGGCTTTTCCCGGCCGTCACCACGACGCGCGCCCGCACCGGCCTTCTGGCCGCGATGGGCATGGGCAGCCTCGCCATCGTCGCCATGTCGTCCTGGCTGAACGCCGCCGCGCTGGCCGGGTCGGCGGCGGTGGAGCAGCACCTCGCCAAGACCGTGCAGGACTACCAGACGGCGTTGGAGCGCGCCCACGAGATCGCCCTCACAGGGCAGGCGCTGGAACGCGACGTCGCCCGCGTGCGGCAGTCGTTCGAGGACCTCTCGGAGCAGGAGGCGCAGGGCTCGCTCTCCGGCCTCGCAGGCCGCGGCGCGGTCTTCCGCGTACTTCGCCAGAAGTCGGCAGAGCTCTCGGCGCTGGAAACCCAGATCGCCGAACAGACCCCGCTGGTCGAAAGCGCCTTTACCGAGGGCAACACCATCCTGTCGCGGATGCGCGCCCTGACGGTGGAGCCGGGCAGCGTGGAGGCCCGCTCCATCGAGTTCTCGGAGGCCGCAGTGCGCCTTCAGGGCCTGATCACCCAGTTGCGGCAACTGTCGGTCGCGCAGCTCGTGGAACGGGCGGCGCAGGACCTCGCCGCCTCCGTGGTGCTGCCGGAGCTCGACAGCTCCACCGCCGCCGGGCGGGCCGACCAGTCGGCCACAATCTCCTCGGTACTGGAGGTGCTGGGCAGCCGCGCCGCGACGCTGGAACGGGCGGCACAGAACGTGCAGGCGCTGGAAAGTCCGACCGACGTGACCTACACGCCGATCTCCGCCGCCGACGCGGTGATCCTCTACGCCCGCAACTTCGTGCCGTCCTGGGCCGGGGCCATCGCCATCGACCTCCTGCCCATGGTGCTGGTCTTCATCCTCGCCATCACCCAAGGCGCGATCCGCCACGGGCGCGACGGCACGGGGATCGAGGACACGCTGACGCTGGCCGAGCTGCGCGCCGCCGTCACCGCCCTGCGCGACGTGGAGCAGCTCTCGGCCCCGCCCCCGGCCACGACCGCCGCCCCCACCGTCCTGACGCCGGACCCCGCCCAGAAACCGCAGGAGCCGCCGCGCGAGGCCGCCGAATGAACGCCGGTGAGACGATGGGCGGGCAGACGTCACGCGCACGCACGGCGGGCCGCGCGGTGCAACGCCGCGTGAAGGCGCCGGTCCCGGGACACCTGCGCTTGCAGTGCGCCATCCCTATGCCCGATCCGCGGGGCCTGCAGACATGAGCACCGGCCGCACCGCCCGGCCCGTCGCCCGCACCCTGGCCGCCGTTCTGATCTTCCAGGTCGGCATCGGCATCCTGCTGGTGCTGGGCGACATCCGCAGCGCGCCCTTCTCGCTGCCCTTCTCCTCGCCCCAGGCGCCGCGCCTGTCCGAACCCGTGCGCCCCGGCGACCAGCGCCGCACCTACGATCCGGCGCGCGACCGCCCCACCGTGCAGCCCAGCCGCGACGCCGGCGAACTGCCCGACCGGCTGACGCTGACCTACGAGGACGCCACCTGGCGGCTCGAAGGCACGATCGAGGACGGCGACGCACAGCGCCTCATGCCGCAGATCACCGAGGCCGACCCGAAGATCGAGACCCTCGTCCTGCAATCGCCCGGAGGATCGGTGCGCGACGCCCTCGACCTCGGGCGCCACCTGCGCGCCGCCGGGATCGCCACAAGCGTGCTCTCGGGCGAGATCTGCTATTCCGCCTGCCCCTACCTCTTCGCGGGCGGCGCGACCCGCACGGCGGAACCCTCCGCCTCCATCGGCGTGCACCAGCATTACTTCGGCGAAAGCACCATCCTGCCTGCCTTCGTCGCGGTCGAGGACATCCAGCGCGGCCAGGCCGAGGTCATGACCTACCTCGACGACATGGGCCTCGACGTGCGGGTCATGAGCCACGCGCTGGCCACCCCCGCGGACGAGATCTACATCCTGCTGCCCGAGGAACTGGAACGCTACGGCTTCATCACGCCTGACAGCTGATCTGGCGCACGCAATTCGCGATACCAAAAGGTATTTCATTTTGCGAAACCAAATGGTATTCCTTTGGACACGCACCGTCCAAAGGAGGCGCCATGACCGCTTTGCTCCAACCCGCCTTCCGCGCCCTCGCGGACCCGACCCGACGCGACATCCTGCACCGCCTCGGCACCCGGGAAATGACCATCGCCGAAATCACCGAACACTGCGACATGACCCGCGCGGCCGTGAAGAAGCACCTCGTGGTGCTGGAGGAAGGCAACCTCATCACCATGCGCCGTCAGGGGCGCGAAACCCTGTCCAGCCTCAACGCACCGGGCCTGAAGCCCGTCACCGACTGGCTCGCCCACTTCGACGCCTTCTGGGACGACAAGCTGTCCGCCCTCTCCAGAACCCTTTCCGAAAAGGACAACACATGACGCTAACCATCCGCAAATCCGTGATGCTCTCCGCCAGCAAGGACACCGTCTGGGACCACCTGACCCGGGCCGAGCTGCTGGGCAAGTGGTTCAACCCCGCCCGCGCCGACCTGAGCGAAGGCCAGCCCTATGAGCTCTACAACGCCGCCAACGACAACACCCTGTGCTGGGGCACGGTGGAGAAGCTCTCGCCCAAGGATCACATGCGCTGGTCCTTCACCGTCTCGCCGCTCAACGGCACGATGACCACGGTCACCTGGGACCTTGAAACCGTGCCGGGGGGCACGCAGCTGTCGCTGGTGCACTCGGGCCTGCCCGAAGGCGCCGAAGACTTCGCCGTGGTGCTCGGATTCGACAAGGGCTGGCACGAGTTCATGGGCCGCCTTCACGAAATCGACAAGATGGGCTTGCCGACGCCCTGTCACGAGCTTACCTGAGGCACTGGCGGGTTCTGCCCCTCTCGTGAACGGGTACATTCCGGTGGCCTTAAGCAAATCCGAGGGAGCTGGCTCTGACGTAGCCGTGGCTTCGTTACCTGGCGCCCACCTGTATATACAGGTCCTCGGGAATGCGTCACCCACACGGTCGTGGTGGTTCCCGCCGCTCATCGGGCCGGCCGCAAATTCTTCGGCGAAGAATTTGCGGCGGCACCCGGTGCTTCCCGTACAGCCAGAACGACAAAGGCGCAGGCCTCTCCGCCCGCGCCCTCAAAATTTTCGGCGAAAATTTTGCGCCCTGCCCCGCGCGCGGCACCTCAGCGGCGACGGAAGGTCCCGCCCTGCGCGCGCGCCTCCCCGGCGGGCACCCGCAGCACCGCAGGCTCCCGCACAAGCCGTGGCTGGCGCTTGCCGCCGGCCGGCGTGTCGTCCTCGCCCATGCGCATGACCGAGATCGCGAACTGCACGCCCGCGAAGACGATGCCGTTGGCGAAGAACAGCATGGCGACCGCGATCCAGCCCACCGGCGAGGTGCTGACCAGATGCCAGAGGTTCGCCACGTTGGCCCAGAGCAGGAGCCCCACGAAGACCGCCGACAGCCCGAAGCCCGCCAGCACCTGCAGGATGTAGAGTCGGATCAGTTTCGGCATGGCGCCCTCCATCACATTCGAGATACAAGATACATCATGCGCGGGCCGAAACAAGAGCGCACAGCGCCGCAGCCGCCCGGAGTGGCACGGGGCCGCGCGGAGCCGGGCCGAGGCAGCGTTAACCCTTTGCGACGCAACGTCACGGCCAAAGGTTAACAACCGGCCGGACCAGGGGGTCGAACCGGCCGGTTCACCCCTTCCGGCGCGTTCACATCCGTAAAGATCCGGTAGCGGGATTGTGGCCGGCCCGTGACGCGCCCCCACATCCTGCGCGGCAGGAGAACTCCGGCGGCGCGTTAAGCCCGGCGCGCGCCGTGTTAACGACCGCCCCCGTTCAGAACGCCTCGGGCTTCGCCTCGCGGGCCATGTGGTCGAGCACGGCGTTGACGAACTTCGCCTCCTTGCCGTCCGGGTAGAAGGCCACCGCAACATCCACGTATTCGACGATCACCACCTTCGGCGGCGTGTCCGTGGCCACCAGTTCCGCCCCCGCCGCGCGGAAAAGCGCGCGCAGCACCGGGTCGATACGGGCGATGGGCCACTTCGCCACAAGTGCCCGGTCGGTCATCTGGTCGACCTTGGCCTGCCAGCGCAGCGCCTCTTCAAGCACTTGGGAAAACAGGGAAACATCCCCGTCGAGCATCTCTGTCCCGTCCTCGTCGACAACTGCGCCAAAGCGGAATTCGAGGAACTCGCGGCGGACCTTGTCGACCGGCGTGCCGGACTGTTCCATTTGGTAGAGCGCCTGCACGGCATAGAGCCGCGAGGCGGAGCGCATCTTGCGCTTCTGGTTGCCGGACGGCTTGCCCGGCTGCGGTTTGGGCGCGTTCGCCTCGCTCATGCGACTGGACCTTTCCCGGACGTGGCGATCTCGTATTCGCCGCCGGACGGACGGAACCCGACGCCCTTGCGGGCCCCGCCGAATTTCCGTGCGATTGCAATAAGATGAAGGGCTGCCGCCGCTGCGCCGCCGCCCTTGTTCTGGCCGTCCGAATCGGCCCGGACCGCCGCCTGATCGTAGTTCTCGACCGTGAGGATACCGTTGCCGATGCACAGGCCCTGAAGGCCGAGCAGCGTCAGGGCGCGCGACGAGTCGTTGCAGACCGTGTCGTAATGCGTTGTTTCCCCACGGATAACGCAGCCCAGCGCCACGTAGCCGTCGAAGCTGGACATCCGTTCCGCGATGCCGATGGCGGTGGGAACCTCCAGCGCGCCGGGCACCTCTATGATCTCGTGCCAGCCGCCGCAGGCCTCGATCTCTGCGACCGCGCCCTTAACGAGCTGGTCAGCAATGTCCTTGTAATATGGCGCCACGACGATGGCGATCTTCACCGGCTTGTCGAATTCCGCGCGCGGCAGCGTGTAGTGCGTTTCGTTCGATGCCATCAGCCCAGCTCCGAGATCCTGCGGGTTTCAACGATTTCAAGGCCGTAGGCATCCAGGCCCACCACCCTCGGCTTCGGCGAATTGGTCAGCAGCACCAGCTTCGACAGGCCCAGCGAAGACAGGATCTGCGCGCCAAGACCGTACTGGCGCAGCGTCCTTGGAGAGACCTCCTCGCCCACGTCCAGCTTCATCGAGGTGTCGCGCAGCAGCACGACGGCGCCGCGCCCTTCCTCGGCCACGGCCATCATAGCGTTGCGGAATTCGTCCGCCCGTCCCTTCAGCCCGGTGCCCACCACGTCGAGCATGGGGTCGAGCGCGTGCATCCGGACCAGCACCGGCTCCTCGCCGGAAATATCGCCTTTTACCAATACGATATGCTCATCGCCGTGGGTCTCGTCGGTGTAGATCCGCATGGTCCACTCGCCGCCGAACTCCGTCTGGATCACCTCTTCGGTGCGCACCTTCACGAGGTTGTCGTTGCGGCGGCGGTACTTGATGAGATCGCTGATGGTGCCGATCTTGATGCCGTGCTTCTGGCCGAAGGCGATCAGTTCCGGCAGGCGCGCCATGGTGCCGTCGTCGTTGATGACCTCGCAGATCACGCCGGAGGGGTTCAGCCCCGCCAGACGCGACACGTCCACGGCCGCCTCCGTATGACCGGCGCGCACCAGCACGCCACCGCGCTTGGCCCGCAACGGGAAGACATGCCCCGGGGTCGCGATATCCGCCGGCCCCTTCGAGGAGTCGATGGCCACCTGCACGGTGCGCGCCCGGTCGGCGGCAGAGATGCCGGTGGTCACGCCTTCGCGCGCCTCGATCGACGTGGTGAAGGCGGTCTCGTGCCGCGACGAGTTGTTCGTCGACATCAGCGAAAGGCCAAGGTCTTCAATGCGTTCCGGGGTCAGGGCCAGGCAGATCAGCCCGCGCCCGTAGAGCGCCATGAAGTTGATCGCATCCGGCGTCGCCCATTGCGCGGGGATCACGAGGTCGCCCTCGTTCTCGCGGTCTTCGTGGTCGACAAGGATGAACATCCGACCGTTGCGGGCGTCCTCGATGATCTCCTCGACAGAGGAAATCGCGTCGCGCCAGTTCTGCTCCACCGGGCCGGGGTTTTCGTAATCGGTCATAGCGTCTCGCCTCACTCGGGTCTGTGGCGGGATAATCCAGCGAGGCCCCAAAGGCCAGAGGCTATGGCGCCTCACCGCCCCGCGGGCACGCAGGGTCTTTCCCGAAAATATGCACGATGGCCCGGCGGCGGTCAGTCGAAGATATCGTCGAGCAGGTCGAAGGCCTCATGCAGGAACCCCTTCTTCCTGCGTTTCTTCGAGGTCCTGCGCATCGCCGTCTCCACCAGGTCGAAGGGCGAGTGCGCCGCGCGGCGTTTGCCTTTCCGGCCCTTCTGCGGCACGCGATGCGCCTCTGGCCGGACGGCGTCGGAGCGCAGCTTCTTCAGGTCGTGCAGCGGCGCCCCGCAGGAGGAGCACGCCAGTTCATGCGACCGCTCGCCCTTCAGGACAAGCGCTGCGCGGGTGCCGCAGTAGCAGCAGGTGGCGATCTTGGTGTTCGGCATGTCCCTGACCTAAGTACGGCATAGGGTCAGGACAAGTCGCGTCAGGACCCGCGGTCAGCCCCGCACGGCGTAAAGCGCCACGGCGGCCGCGTTCGACACGTTGAGCGAGCCGAAATCGCGGGCGAAGGGGATCTTCACGAGGGCATCCACCGTCTCGCGCGTCTTGGGGCGGAGGCCCGGCCCCTCTGCGCCCAGCACCAGCGCGATGGGCCGGTCGCGCTTGCCTTCCACGGCTTCCTCGATGGTCATTTCTGCCTCCCCGTCGAGACCCAGGACCATGTAACCGATCCCCTGAAGCGCGGTGATCGTGTCGGCGAGGTTCCTTTCCCGCAGGTAGGGCTGACGTTCCAGCGCGCCGCTCGCCGTCTTGGCCAGCGCGCCGGTTTCGGGTGCGGCGTGATGGCGCGTGCCGATCACCGCCTGCGCGCCGAACACCTCAGCCGAGCGCAGGATGGCGCCGACGTTGTGCGGATCGGTCACCCGGTCGAGCAGCACCAGACGCAGCGCGCCCTCGCCCGAGAGCGCCACGTCCTCCAGCTTACCCCAGTCCAGCGGCTTGACCTCGAGCGCCGCGCCCTGGTGGACGGACTGCGGGTCGAGCGGCGCGGCAAAGCGGCGGGGATCGCTGATCTCCGGCTCGATCCCGGCCTCGGCCACGGCCTCGCCCAGCTTTTCGGCGGCGTTGGGGGTCAGGATCAGGCGCAGCTTCACCCGGTTCGGGTTAAGAAGGGCGTCGCGCACGGCATGATGGCCGAACAGCCAGACAGTCTCCGCCGCAGAGGCGCGCTTGGCCTGTTCCTTCTCGACCACCCATTTCGGTTTCTTCGCCATGTCGTCTGCACCGTCCTTCGCAGCCTGTCCCGCAGAGCGTTCACTCATGCACGGGCGCCGGGTGAATTCCAAGGGATTTTCCTGTTGACGCCCCTTTGGGCCGGTTGTAATCAGCCCTCCACGTCCGGGGCCGCTGGCCTTCACGGACGCCCGGTGGGCGACAGGCCGCAAGGTGTGGCAGGGGACTGTAACTCCCTCGCGGAGACGCACGCTTGGTTCGATTCCAAGGTCGCCCACCATCTCCACTCTGACAATGACGACGCTCTTGCAGGCCCTTTCCGGGGCGGGCATGCGTCGGCGCAGTCGGGCGGGCCATTCATTCCTGAACCGCGGCCATTCACACTTCACGGTTGTCCGACTCGGGGCGGATCGGGCACCGTTGCGTCACCCTGCATCCAACGGGAGGACGCCCATGGACCGCCGCTCTTTCATGACAACCTCGTTGCTGGCCGCCGCCGGCGCCCTGACCGGCCTGCGAATCGCGCCGGTCGCGGCGCAGTCGGGGTCCCCCGGCATCGCCGTCGCGCAAAGCTTTCCCGTCGGAAGCGCGACCGTCACCGCCTTTTCCGACGGCTTCCTGCCGATCACCGCTGAGGCGCTGCAAGGCATCACCCCTGAGGATTTCCAGAACCTGCTTCGGGCCGCCTACATCGACGGCGACGGCCATCCGACCGGCGTCAACGCCTACCTGATCGAGCTCGGCGAGGAACGCATCCTTGTCGACACCGGCACAGGGCAGCTCATGGGGCCGGGGCTGGGCCAGCTTGGCGCCAACATGGCGGCCTTCGGCGTGGACCCCGCCAGCATCGGGCGGATCATCGCCACCCACCTGCACCCCGACCACATCGGCGGCATCCTCGCGCCGGACGGCAACCCCTACACAGGTGCGGGCCTGACCGTCAGCCAGCCGGAGATCGACTTCTGGCGCAGCGACGAGATCCGGAACGGCGCGCCAGAGCAGTTCCACCCGTTCTTCGACCAGGCGCGGGCCGCCGTCGACGCCTTCGGCGACCGGCTGGAGGTCGTCGCCGAGGATGCCGATCTGGGCAACGGGATCACGCTGGTGCCGCTGCCGGGCCATACGCTGGGCCATACCGGCGTGATGCTCGAGAGCGAGGGCAGCCAGCTTCTGATCTGGGGCGACATCGTGCATGTCGGGCCGGTGCAGTTCGCCCGCCCCGAGGTCACCATCGTCTTCGACACCGCCGCCGACATGGCCGCGCAGACACGGGCCGACATCCTCGCCCGCGCGGCGGCCGACCGGATTCAGATCGCCGGGATGCACATCGCCTTCCCCGGGATCGGTTACGTCGAGGCGGCGCAGGAAGGCTATCGCTTCGTGCCGCGCGCCTTCCCCTATGGCTGAGAGCACAGGCCGGGGTGGCGTCAGCGGCGCCCCCCGGCCACCGCGCTGATCGCGAACAGCACGGCCGCCGCGCAGACCACCGCAGGCCCCGCGGGCAGGTCCAGCACCCATGCGCCCCACAGCCCGCCAAGCGCCGAGAGCACGCCAAGCGCCGCCGTTCCGGCCAGCATCACCTCGGGCGTGCGCGACCAGGGCCGCGCCGCCGCCGCCGGGATGATGAGCAGCGCGCCGATCAGCAGCGCGCCCACCACCTTCAGCGCCACGGCGACGACAAGCGCCAGCGCCAGCATGAGGATCAGCCGCTCCCGCTTCGGATCGATGCCGGCGGCAAAGGCCAGATCCTCCGAGACGGTCGAGGTCACCAGCGCCTGCCAGCGCCAGCCGATCAGCACGGCGACCACCGCGCCGCCGCCCCAGATCACCGCGAGGTCGGCCTTGCCCACCGCGAGGATGTCACCGAACAGGTAGGCTTCGAGGTCGAGGCGCGGCCCCTGCAGGAAGGACACGGCGACAAGGCCAAATGCCAGCGCGCCATGGGCGGCCACGCCCAGTACCATGTCGGCGCCATAGCCGCGCCCCGCCAGCCGCGCCACAGTCAGGGCCATGGCCAGCGCCACCACCAGCGTCCCGGCAAAGACCGGCGCGGACATGGCCAGTGCGAGCGCGACGCCCAAAACGGCCGCATGGGCCGTGGCGTCGCCGAAATAGGCCATGCGCCGCCAGACGACGAAGACGCCCAGAGGGGCCGCCGCAAGCGCTGCCCCGACCGCCGCCAGCACCGCGCGCACAAGGAAATCGTCAAGCATCAGTGGGCACCCTCGTGCGTGTGCGCATGGTCGTGGTCGTGCGTATGGTCGTGGTCGCAGCCGTCGTGCCGGTGCGAATGCTCATGCCGGTAAAGCGCCAGCGCCCCCTGCGTGCCGGTGCCGAAAAGCGCGCGGTATTCCTCGGCCTGCGCCACCGTCTCCGGGTGGCCCTCGCAGCAGATGTGGCCGTTCACGCAGATCACCCGGTCGGACGCGCTCATCACGACGTGCAGCTCGTGGCTGACCATCAGGACGGCGCAGCCCAGCTTGTCCCGCACCTCTTCCAGCCTGCGATAAAAGGCCGCCTGCCCCGGCTGGTCGAGCCCGGTGGTCGGCTCGTCGAGGATCAGCAGTTCGGGCCGGTCGAGCAGCGCCCGCGCCAGCAGCACCCGCTGGAACTGCCCGCCGGACAGCTCCGTCAGCGCGCGCTCCTCCAGGTCCCCCGCGCCGGCCTCGTCCAGCGCCTGCCGCCGCGCCTCTGCCGGGACCTTGCGGGGCAGGTTCAGGAAGCGGCCCACGGTCATCGGCATCGACGCATCCAGCCGCAGCCCCTGCGGCACGTAGCCGACCCGCAGCCCCGGTTTCCGGGTGATCCGTCCCTTCGCCGGAGGCAGTGCCCCGATCAGGGCACGCAGGAGCGTCGACTTGCCGGACCCGTTCGGGCCGACCACGGTCACGATCTCGCCGGGGTGGATGCTGAACCAGACCCGCTCCAGCACCACGCGGCCACCCTGCGCGACGTCCAGAGCCTCCGTCCAGATGAGCGCTGCGGTCAAGCCTGTGCCTCGGTCTCGGGCAGCGCCTCGGGCCGCTCTTGGCAACTCGGGCAGAGACCCTCGGCCTCGATGGCGACACGCTCGACCTCGAAACCCACCTCGCTCGCCACGTTGCGCAGCGCCCGCCCAGCCCGCCAGGCCGGTGTCTCGGCGACCGACGAACAGCCGCGGCAGATCAGGAAGGTGGGGGCGTGGCTTTCGCCGGGGGCGACGCAGGCGATGAAGGCGTTCAGCCGTTCGATCCGGTGCGCCAGCCCGTTCGAGACGAGGAAATCGAGCGCCCGGTAGGCCACCGGCGGCTGCGAGCCGAGCCCCTCCTCGCGCAGGTGATCCAGGACCTCGTAGGCGCCCATGGCCCGGTGCTTCTCCAGCAGGATCTCCAGCACGCGGCGGCGCACCTTGGTCAGTTGCAGCCCCTGCTCGTCGCACAAATGTTCCGCCGCGCCCATCGCGCTGGCAATGCACTGGGTGTGGTCATGCGGCTCGAAGCCCTTGGTTTCCATGCCTGTTCTCCTGCGTGCCGTCGGGGGTTTCTTTTTGGCTTGAAGTGTTATGATATAACTCATACCAACACGAGAACCAAAAGACAAGAAGGACCGCCGCCATGCGCCTGCCGCTGTTTCCCGCCTGCAACGCAACCGCCCTGTGCCTGACCCTCGCGGCCGGACCGGCCCTGGCCGAGGTGCCGCGCGTCGTCACCGACATCCCGCCCGTCGCCAGCCTTGCCGCGATGGTTCTGGGCGATCTCGGCACGCCGGAAGTTCTGGTGGCGCCGGGCGCCTCCGCCCATGGCGCCTCGCTGAAACCGAGCCAGGCCCGCGCGCTCGAAGCGGCGGACGTAGTGGTCTGGATCGGGCCGGAGCTGACACCGGGCATCGCCCGCCAGATCGAGGCGCTGGCAGAGGGCGCGCAGCGCCTGACCCTCGCCGACCTCCCGGAAACCCGCGTGCTGCCGTTCCGCGACGGCGGGCTGGAGCCGCATGACCACGGCGAAGACGACGATCACGGCCACGCGGACGAGGAACACGACGACCACACCGAAGACGATCACGCGGGTGACGATCACGCCGACGACGACCACGCAGGCGCGATGCACGAAGAGGACATCCACCTCGACCCGCACCTCTGGCTCGACCCGGAAAACGCCACCGTCTGGCTCTCGGCCATCGCCGCCGCGCTCTCCGCGCAGGACCCGGAGAACGCGCAGGCCTACGACGCCAACGCAAAGGCAGGCGTGGCGCGCATCGCGGAAGCCACGGAAACGGCGCAAAGCGCCCTCGACCCGGTGCGCGACCGCCCGCTCGCCGTGACCCACGACGCCCTGCAATACTACGAGGCCGCCTTCGGGCTGCGGGTGGTCGGCGCGCTCACAGACGGCGACGACACCGCACCGGGCGCACAGCGGCTCGACGCACTGCGGGCGCTCTACGCCGAAACCGCGCCGGTCTGTGCGCTCGCGGACCCGGGCACCTCGCCCCGGCTGATGCACGCCGTGGGCCTCGACACGATCCCGCAGGCCGAAATCGACCCGCTGGGCAGCGCCCTGCCGCAAGGCGCGCCCCTTTACCCCGCATTGGTAGAGGACATCGCGAACCGCATCGCCGCCTGCGCCAGCCAGTAACGCATACGCATCCCAACCCCGGGCCGCCCCACTGGCGCCCCGGGGCCCATGACAGGGGCCGCCCCCCGCCAGTCCCCTTCATCTTGGCGAAAAATACCTCGGGGGCGCGGAACGCGCGGGGGCGGAGCCCCCTCTGCCCGCGCCGGTCCCGAAACCGTCAGATCGACCCGCGCCGCCCCTCGAAGGTCCTGACCTCGATCCCGGCCTCCACCAACGCCGCCCGCACTGCCCGGGCGATCTCCAAGGCCGTGGCGCCGTCGCCATGCAGGCAGATCGTGTCCACCGCCGCCGGGATCGCCTCGCCCTCCTCGGGCAGGATGGCGCCCGCCTGCACCATGCGCACGATCCGCTCCGCTGCGTGCTCCGGGTCGTGGATCACCGCCCCCGGCAGCGACCGGTCGACCAGCGTCGCATCCGCGTTGTAAGCGCGGTCGGCAAAGATCTCTCCGGCCCAGAGGCACCCCAGCCGCTCGACCGCGCGCTGCTGCGCCGTCGCGGCCAGAACCATCACGATGATCTCAGGTGCCACTTCCAGCGCCGCGCCATAGCAGACCTCGGCCAGGGCCTCGTCCTCCGACGCCATGTTGGCCAGCGCGCCGTGCAGCTTCAGGTGCCGCACCTCCGCGCCCACCGCCCGAGCGATCCCCAGCGCCGCCCCAAGCTGGTACTGCACGAGGTGCCGGAGCGTCGCCTCCGGCAGGTGCATCCGGCGCCGGCCGAAGCCCTGCAGGTCGGCAAACCCCGGATGCGCGCCGATGCCCACGCCCTGCGCCCGCGCGACCTCCATTGTGCGCGCCATCACGTCCGGGTCCCCCGCATGCATTCCGCAGGCCACGTTGGCCGAAGTCACCACCTCCAAGAGCGCCGCATCCTGCCCCATCACCCAGGGGCCAAAGCTCTCACCCATGTCCGCGTTCAGATCCACCGACGTCATCGTGTCACCTCTCCATCCGTCACGCCGCTGACCAGGTTGTGGTCCAGCAGGTTGATGTCTTTCGGGTCGCGCACCAGCGGCGCGATCTTCTTCGGCAGGCCCTTCAGCGCCTCGCGCATCGCCCGCTCTGCCGCCAGCGCCTCGTCCCGCGTGACGAAGCGAAAACGGATCTCCGCCCCCGGTGCTGCCTGCGCGATGCGCGGCAGGTCCGCCGGGATCACCGTCCCGATCCTCGGATAGCCGCCGGTGGTCTGGCATTCGCTCAGCAGCACGTAGGGCGCGCCGTCGCCGGGGATCTGGATGTCGCCAGGGACGATCACCTCGGAGAGGATCCGCCCCCCGGCGTCGAGGCCATAGCCCTCGCCCTCCGGCACCAGCCGCACGCCCATACGGTTGCCGCGCGCGTCCCGCTTGAAGGCCTCGGCACAGAACCGGGTGCGCATCTCCTCCGGGAAGACCTCCGTCTGCAGGGACGGCAGCACCCGCAGGACACCGCCGCCAAGCCGCGCTACGGGCTCCAGCCCGAGGCCAGTCGCGCCGCCCGCGTCGTCCCCCAGCGCCAGCCGGTCGCCCGCTTCCAGCGCCCGTCCGATGCCGGCGGCAAGATGCGCCCCCTGCGACCCCAGGACCTCCGGCTGGTCGAAACCGCCGCCAACGCTCAGATAGCCGTAGACCCCGTCCTGCGCCGCCCCGATCTCAAGCGTCTCGCCCGCCGGCAGCAGCCAGCAGGCGTTCCAGCGCAGCGCTCGGCCATCGACCGAGGCCGCCATGCGCGCCCCGGTCAGCGCGATGCGCAGGTCGCAGGTGGCGCGGAAACGCCCGCCCATGCCCGCCATCTCCAGCGCGACGCCGGGCGCCTGCCCCAGCAGCGCCGCTCCTTCCGACAGCGCCACGAGGTCGGCGGCCCCGCCGCGCGACAGACCCTGCGCCAGCCAGCCGGGCCGTCCCGCATCCTGCAGGCTGAGCCCCGGCCCCGCCTGCACCACCTCCAGCGCGCCGCTCATGCCAGGGGCTCCACCGCGATGCCATCCTCGCCCGCCTCGCGCATCGCCTCGAAGGCGGCGCGGTCGACGGCAGGAAAGCGCACCGCGTCGCCGGGACGCAGCAGGAAGGGCGCCTCGGCCTCGGGCCGGAACAGCCGCGCATGGGTCTGGCCCACGTGCCGCCAGCCGGTGGGCGTCGTGACGGAGAACAGCACAAGCTGCCGGATCGCCACCACCAGCGCGCCCACCGGCACCTTCGGTGTCAGCGCGGTCTGGCGCGGGATGTCCCAGCACTCTGGCAGGGTGCCGAGGTAGGGCTGGCCGGGCGCAAAGCCGATGGTGGTCACCCGCACCTCCGCCTCCGACAGCGACCGGATCGCCTCCTCCTCCGACAGGCCCGCGGCGGCCGCGGCCTCCGCCAGTTGCGGCGCAAGGTCGGTGCCGTAGAGCGTGGGAATGGTCACAAGGCGCCGGCCTTCCGGCAGGTCCTCCGCATACCAGTCGCGGGTGGCCAGCAGGTCCGACAGACGGCGTTCCAGCACGTCGGGCGCCAGCGCCAGAGGGTCGAATCGCACGAAGGCGGAGACCAGCGAGGTGGCGCATTCCTCGACACCATCCGGCGTCTCCCGCTCCAGCACGGCGCGGAACGCCAGCGCCGCACGGTTGGCCCGCTCCGACAGGCTGTCGGCAAAGCGCACCAGCAGGCCGTCGAGGCCCACGGGGTCGATCCGGGGAAAGGTCGTCTCAGCAGTCATGGCGCAAGGGGACCATGCCCGGCGCAGGCTGTCCAGAGGGCGCGAACCGGGCACGATCCCGGACGCATGCGCTGGGACGGCTTGGGTACACCGGAGCGGGTTACAGCCCCATCCCGTGGATCACCGACAGGAAGCGACGCACCTCGTCGGGACTGTTGTAATGCGCCAGCGACACGCGCACGCAGCTGTCCTGCCCAAGCGGTGTCAGGATGTTGCCCGAATAGTGGTCGGCCTTGCGCGTGTGGGTCCGGATACCCTCGGCGTTCAGCGCCGCGACGATCTCTGCCGCGGGCTTGCTGTCGCTCCAGAAACTCACCAGCCCCTCACGCGCCGGATTCTCCGCCCCGCCCACGATGTGCACGCCCTCGATGGCCGCCAGTCCGCGCAGGTTGTCGGTGCCCTCGATCATCATCCGGGTCAGCGCCGCCTCGTGGTCGTGGATCGCCTGCCCCGCCGCCTCGATCCGGCCGCGAGGATCGGTGGCGTCGGAGACCTGCCCGCCCAGCCAGTCGAAATAGGCCACCACGTCGGAGAAGGTCGCGTAAGCGCCGGTGTCCCGCGTGCCCAGTTCCCAGTTCCCGGCGGGCCCGCCGACAAGGCTGTCATGCGCCATGGCCGTCAACCGGTCGGAGGCCCAGGCAAGGCCGTAGCCGTGGCGCGAGAAGACCTTGTAGGGCGAGATCACGTAGGCATCGACACCCGCCGCCGCCACGTCGATCCGCCCGTGGCAGGCGTGCTGGATGCCGTCCACGATGACGATCGCCTCCGGCGCCACGGCCCGCACCGCGCTCACGATGGCGGGCAGGTCCATGCCCATGCCGGTGACAGGCGAGGTGTGCAGGATCGTCACCACCGCGGTCTCCGGCGTCACCGCCGCCGCATAGGCCTCTGCCGTCACCTGTCCGGTGGCATCGTCATGGGCGATCAGCACGTGGCGACGCCCCGCCACCTCAGCCCATCGCGCCGCCGCGCTGCGCGACGCCGGATGCTCCACGGTCGAGCCCAGCACATCCCCGGGCCCGGCACCGAGGCAGGCGTCGCGGATCACCCGGAACAGCAGTTCCGTCCCGCTCTCGCCGAACAAAACCGCGCCGCCTTCGGCGTTGAAGAACCGCCGCACGTCGGCCCGCGCCCGGTCGATCACCGCGACCAACGCCTTAGACGCCGGGTTGTCCCGGCCCTGGTTGTCGGGAATCGCCGCGAACCGCGACGATGTTTCCACCACGGAGCGCAGCGTCAGTGCGCCCCCGGCGTTCTCGAAGAAAATGCGCGGCCCGGTGAAGGGACAGTCGTCCACATGGGCAAAGCGCGCGCGGATGGCGGAAAGGAGCGTATCGTCGAACATGCCAGATGACTACGCCCGCCGCGCGGCGAAGGGAAGCGTCATCGTCAGGCGAAAAAGGCGCAACCCGCCCCTTCATCTTGGCAGAAATACCTGTGCCTCACCCGCCGTCCCGCGCACCCAGCCGGATCAGGGACGAGGCGCCGCCGCAGGCGGCGCGGATCGGCGCGCGTCAGCGCGGCGAAACGTCTTTCAGTGCGGCTTGCGCAGCGCCTCTTCCGCGGCCTGCGCGGCCTCCTCAAGGTCCTCCGGATCGTCCGAGGGGATGGCGTAGCCGCCCCCCAGCCACTTCGCGAGGTCCACGTCGGCGCAGCGCTTCGAACAGAAGGGCCGGACTTTGGGCTCCGTCGGCCTTCCGCAGATCGGACAGCTCACAGCAGCCCCCCGACCGGCACCCGGTCCCGTTTGCGCTGCAGTTCCAGCAGCCCGAGGTTGGTCCAGCCGACGACGATGGTCTCCACCGCGTCCTTCTTCAGCGCCGCCTTCAGCGCGCTCTCGACCTGGCGGCGGTCCTTCTTCGGCATCGGCGCCGGGTCGACGACCACCTGTCCGCCGAGGCCCCTGAGCCGCAGCTGGCGCGGCAGGTCGCGGAAGGCGGCGATCGTCGCCTTCAGCCCCGCCGCCGGAGAGGTGTCGCCGCCGGTGTTCACATCGACCGCGATCAGCGCGGTGGTCGGTTCGATCACCATGGAGGCATTGGCCCCCAGCGCCACGCGCGGCGACTTCAGCGCCTCGAGCGCCTCGTCCACGCCGTGCCGTTCGAAACTTCCAGGGGCATCGTCGACTTCGGCGGGGTCCGCCCATTCGCGCCAGGCCAGCGCGTGGGGGCCGTCGCCCTCGACCAGCAGTTCGGCGCCGCCGGTCGCGTCCGCCAGCACCGCCGTGGCGAGCTGCGCCATGGCAAGGATGTCCTCGGCCACCGCGTCGTCGGCCGCCCCCTCGCAGGACGAGCGCAGGATCAGGCCCGCACCCTCCGGCAGAGGTGTCTCCGACAGCACGTCATGCGCCAGTTCCAGCACCGCCTCGCGCGCGTCGTCGTCGCGAATCTGGCGCGAGACGTTGATGCCGGGCGCGTCCGCCGTGACGATGGCATGGCGCGACTTGAACAGCAGTTTCGAGGTGACCGGCAGCGCCTTGCCCGGCTCTGCGAAACCCGTGACCTGCACGAGGATCGGTCCGCCCTGCGACAGGCCCTTCACCTGACGCAGGAAGGCATTGCCGTCCGGCGTTTCGAGGAACATGCCCCCCTGCCCCTTCATCGGGCGTTGCGCGATGGCGCGGTAGAGGTTCCCGGGACGCGGCAGGTCACCGTCGATGAAGAGGTCCTCCAGCCGGCCATCCACCATCAGCGCGGCGGCCTCCCGGCCGTTCCACGTGTCCAGAGCGATCGTGCGTCCCTTCATGGCGCGTCCTTGTATAGCGGGTAGCCCGCAGCTTGCAGCAGATGCGCCGTCTCGGCCAGCGGCAGGCCGACGACAGCGGTGAAAGAGCCGGAGATCCAGGGGATCAGCGCGCCCGCGGGTCCTTGTATCCCGTAACCGCCCGCCTTGCCACGCCAGTCGCCGGAGGCAAGGTAGGCATTCATTTCCTCGTTCGAGAGCATCTTCATCTTCACCTGGGTGACGACGTCACGCTCCCACACACGGGCGCCGCGGCGGACGGCCACGGCGGTGACCACGCGGTGACGGCGCCCCGAAAGCAGCGCAAGGAAGGCCGCGGCCTCCTTCTCGTCCTCCGGCTTGCCGAGGATGCGGCGGCCAAGCGCCACGGTCGTGTCGGCGGACAACACGATCTCGTCGTCCTCCGCCGGGATCGCCAGCGCCTTCTCGCGCGCGAGCCGCACACAGTAGGGGCGCGGCAGTTCGCCCTTCGCGGGGTCCTCGTCGATGTCGGGCGGACGGATGTCGTCGGCCACGATGCCGAGTTGCGCCAGCAGTTCGCGGCGACGCGGAGAGCCTGACCCGAGGATGAGGCGGGGTTTCGTCATGTGATGCCTTCGGGACCGTCGCTGCAAAGATCAGCCGTGACCTACGCCACGCGGGCAGGATGATAAAGGGTGCGCCGCACGATGCGCCGGCGCAAACCGTGCGTCAGACAAGGAAAGACCGCGCCGAAAGCGCGGTCCATCTTCGTCGTCTTCTTATTTGAAGCGGTAGTTGATGCGGCCCTTCGTAAGATCGTAGGGCGTCATTTCCACCTGGACCCGGTCGCCGGCCAGAACACGGATGCGGTTCTTGCGCATCTTGCCTGCCGTATGTGCGATGATCTCATGGCCGTTTTCAAGCTCGACCCGGAACGTCGCATTGGGCAGGAGTTCCTTCACGACACCGGGAAATTCGAGCGTATCTTCCTTGGCCATGGTCTCTCCTTCGTGGTCCGCCCCTGCTGCGCAAGGGCAAGGCGCACCACGATATGGTCCGATCCCACCCGGTTTTCAAGTCACATCTTGACAGTGCGTCATTTCAACAGCGTTACAGGCGCCCTGCCGTCACGGCCGGACTGCTCTGCCCAATGGGTGCGGTTCAGGACGACGCCATCTCGGCGGACCTCCGCGACCGCCGAAAGATCCACCTCCGCAAAGGTCCAGCCCGGCGCGTTCAGCTTGCCCTCCGCGATCACGCCTGTCGAGGGAAAACCCCGGTCCGGGGGACCAAAGACCCCGCCCGCGCCGCAATTGGTGTCGACCGCATAGGACCAGTCGCTGGTGCCGACGGTGGAGGACATGGCCACGATGCACTGCTGTTCCAGCGCCCGCGCCATCGAGCCGATTCGCACGCGCCAGTAGCCGGCCAGCGCCTCGGTGCAGGACGGCACGAGCAGCAGCTCCGCCTCCGACAGGGCACGCGCGAGCAGCGGGAATTCCGAATCGTAGCAGATCAGGACACCGATCCGCCCCAGCGCCGTGTCGAAGACCGCCAGAGGGTCGCCGCCGCGCACCCCCCATTCCTCGCGTTCGAAACGGGTCATGATCTGCTTGTCGATCGCCGCCATAGCCCCGCCCGGCGCGAAGAAGCGCGCGCGGTTGACCGGCAGCCCCTCGCCCGTCTGCACCGGCGCGGAGGCGGCGAGGATGTGCACGCCGTAGCGCTCCGCCAGCTTGGCGTGGAGCGCGTCCGCCTCCGGTACACGTTCGGACACCGCCCGGATCGACCCCTGAAGGTCCATCGCCACGTCGCGCCCGGCCAGCGTCGCCAGTTCCATCGCGCCGTATTCCGGGAAGACCAGCAGGTCCGCGCCCTCGCCCGCCGCATCGCTCACCCAGCGTTCGAGCTTGGCCTCGTAAGCGGCCCAGTCGTCGAGGAAATCCATGTTGTAGGCGGCGGTGGCGATCTTCATTCCGTGGTCCTCATTTCGTGCAACGTGTGCGGTCCTGTCCCTGCCCCGGGCGGTACGGCGCCGCAAGGGTCAAAGCCGGCGTATCCAGGCCTGAAGCGTGTGCGGGCTTTCTTCGGTGTCGCCCAGATCCGTCCAGTGGAAGGTGGCGGTCACACCCTCTGCCTTCTCGTAGCCGCGCTTGCGCCAGAAGCCGTCGAGCGGGCGGTAGCCTTCCGGGCGCATGGGGTGATCTTCGGGCCGAACGACGCCGCAGAACAGGGTGAAATCGAAACCCTGTTTCCGCGCCTCCGCCTCCCGCAGGTCAAAGAACGCGTGCCCCAGCCCGTGCCCGCGGTAGTCCGGCAGCAGCACGCTTTCGGCGCAGTAGAAGATCCGTTCGACCGGCGGCAGCGGACCGGAGATCTGCGAGGCGTCGGCGTGGTCGGCCAGCGGCATGCCCGTCGCAGCCCCCACGATCCTGTCGCCGTCGCGCGCCGCGACCAGCACCGCGCGCGTGTTGTCGGTGTAGGACCGCAGGTAGTGGCGTTCGTAGTCGAGATCCCCGTCGTAGAGATAGGGAAAGGCCCGGAACACCGCGATCCTCAGCTGTGCCAGATCGCCAAGCGCCGCCTGCAGCGCATCGCCTGTCAGCCGCTCGACCTTCATGAGACCTGGCGCACCCAGTCGGCGAGGTTGTAATAGGTCACGACGCGGGTGATATGCCCGTCCTTCATCGAGAAGAACGACCCGGCGGGCAGACGGTAGGTCTGTCCCCCGGCCTCCGGCAGGCCGGAATCGGTGGCCTTGTAGGTGCCGTTGACGATGTATTCGGCCGCGCCGCGCGTGCCCTCGTCGTTGGCAAAGATCACCATGTCGGTCAGGTTTTCTTCGTAGCAATGGCTCATGTGCGCACAGAATTCCGCGAACTTCACCTTGCCGACGCGGATCTGGCCCTCGTTGACGTGATGCTCGACGTCCGTGGCGAGGCAGGCCAGCATGCCCTCCGTGTCGCCCGCGTTGAATGCTGCGAAATACCGCTCGATGACCTCACGCCCCATGGCTGTCTCCTTCTGTCGCTCCGAAGGCCGCCTTAGCCGGTTTCGGAGCCGTGGAAAACACCTCCGTCGGTCGGTAGGGTCAGACGCCCCAGAGCTCCTGCACACGCTTCACGATCTGGTCGCGGGTCTGGCGGTAGGCATTCAGCTTCTGTTCGCGCGACTCGCCGATGCCGGTCGGGTCCATCACCGGCCAGTAGTCCACGGTCAGGTGATAATAGCGTGTCAGTTCAAGCGCTTTGCGCTGCGAGGCGGGGGACATGGTGACGATCATGTCGAAGCCCGACAGCATCTCGCCCATCTGTTCCATCTCCTCGAAGGAGCGCGAGCGGTGCCGTTCCAGCGCGACGCCGATCTCTTTGCAGACGGCGATGGCGAAGCCGTCGATCTCGAGGTCGTTGACCACGCCGACGGATTGCACGTAGGTCCGGGTGCCCACGAATTTCTTCATGATCCCCTCCGCCATCGGCGAGCGGACCGCATTGTGGTCGCAGGAAAACAGAACCGACTGCGGATAGTCCTTCAAATCACCCCCCGAAGTGCAGCACGCAGACCAGCGTGAAGAGCCGCCGGGCGGTGGCATCGTCCACCTCCACCTTGCCCTCCAGGCGTTCCTGCAGCACGCGTGCCCCTTCGTTATGGATGCCCCGCCGCGCCATGTCGATGGTTTCGATCTGGCTGGGGGCCGCGGTCTTCACCGCGTCGAAGTAGCTTTTGCAGATGGCGAAGTAGTCCTTGACCACCTGCCGGAAAGGGCTGAGCGAGAGATGGAACTCCGCCGCCGTCTCTCCGGCCTCGGTCATCACCAGGAAGACCAGCCGCTTGTCGCGGATCGACAGGGCGACGTTGTAGGGCCCCGGGGGAACCACGCGGTCGTCGCGCTGTGGCAGGACGAAGGAGTTTTCCTCCATCAGGTCGAACATGGCAACGCGCCGCTCCTGCTCGATCTCCGGGGTCGGAGGGGGCAGGTTGGCATCGTCAAGCTGGATGTGGGCGATATGGGTCATTGGGACGTCTTTCGCATCTGCAGCAAAAACGTTACCAGCCGGTTAACATTTTTGGCAAGGGCGCGCGGCGCCTTTGGTCAACCGACCTTCGGACCATCCCGTAGGCCCGGGCCCCGCGCGTCAGCCGTTCAGTTTCTGCAGCCGCGCGGTGACACTCAGCCCGTGTGCCTCGAGGCTTTCGGAGCGTGCCAGCACCTCTGCCGCGGGACCGATGGCACCCAGCGCCTCCGGCGACATGCGGGCCATGGTCGTGCGCTTGAGGAAATCCATCACCGACAGCCCCGAGGAGAAGCGCGCAGACCGCGCCGTCGGCAGGACGTGGTTCGGGCCGCCCACATAGTCGCCGATGGCTTCCGGCGTCCATGCGCCGAGGAAGATTGCACCGGCGTGCACGCATTTCTCGGCCAGCGCCTCCGGGTCGGCGACGCAGAGCTCGAGGTGCTCCGGCGCGATGCGGTTCGACAGCCGCGCGGCCTCATCGAGGTCGGACACGGTGATGATCGCGCCGAAGTCGCGCCAGGAGGCGCCCGCGATCTCGCGGCGCTCCAGCGTTTCCAGCCGCTTCTCCACCGCCTCCGCGACCTTCTGGCCAAAGGCGGCGTCGGTGCAGATCAGAAGGGCCTGCGCCGATTCGTCGTGCTCGGCTTGGCTCATGAGGTCCAGCGCCAGCCAGTCGGGATCGTTGTCGGCATCGGCGATGACGAGGATCTCGGAGGGACCGGCGATCATGTCGATGCCCACCTTGCCGAACACCCGGCGCTTGGCGGCGGCGACGAAGGCGTTGCCGGGGCCGGTGATCTTGTCGACGGGCGCAATGCTCTCGGTGCCGTAGGCCAGCGCCGCAATCGCCTGCGCCCCGCCGATGCGGTAGATCTCGTCGACGCCCGCGATCTTTGCCGCCAGCAGCACCGCCGGGTTCACGACCCCGTCCGGCGTGGGCACGCAGATCGCAAGCCGCTCCACCCCCGCCACCTTGGCGGGCACGGCGTTCATCAGGACAGAGGACGGATAGCTCGCCAGACCGCCGGGCACGTAGAGTCCCGCAGCCGAGACAGGCGTCCAGCGCCAGCCCAGCCTGGCCCCTTCCGGATCGGTCCAGGCGGCGTCCTCCGGCATCTGGCGCACGTGGTAGGCGCGGATGCGCTCGGCGGCGAGTTCGAGCGCACGGGCCTCGGCCTCCGGCACGCGGGCGCACTCTGCCTCGATCTCTGCCGCGGAGAAACGCATGGTGTCGGAGGTCAGGGCCAGCCGGTCGAACTTTGCCGTCAGGGCAAGGACCGCGGCGTCACCCTTCTTGCGTACGTCGGCGATAATCCCGGCGACGACATCGTCCACGTCCGGGCTGTCTTCGCGCTTGGCCGACAGGAGGGCGGTGAAGCGGGTCTCGAAATCGGCGGACGTGCTGTCCAGGAACACGGGCATGGGGCAAACCTCCGTTGACGCTGGCTGACATAGCTTGCCGGGCGCGAAGCCTCAACACCCGGTCGCCGCGCATGGCGGCCGGGCGGATCAGCCGTGGTCGGGCATCTTGCGCGAGGGGGCCACGTAGGGCCGCGTCACGTCGCGCAGCCCGACCTCGAGCGCCTCGACCTGCGCCCGAAGCGCGCCGTCACCGGCCAGCGTCAGGACGACATGGCCATCCGCGTCCTCGCCCGCTTCCCAGTCGATGGACAGGATCTGCAGCACGAGGTCCTTGTCCGCCCGGTCCACGCCCTGGCTGGACACGCCCAGCACGTTGTCGATCACCAGCAGCGACTGCACCCGTTCCACGTCCGGCGTGCCGACCTCGCGGCGCAGGCGGTTGACCAGAAGGCCCAGCCGCCGTTTCGCCTTCTGCCAGCGAATCTCCGTCACCGGCAGGACCGCATCCTGCGCGAGGGCAGAGATCACCTGCAGGTCCTCCGCATCCAGTGCGCCGAGGTTCAGGGGGCGTTCGCCGCCGTCTTCGAAACGGGCATCCTCGGTCATTGGCCGGCCACCCGTTCGATCCGTGCGCCAAGCGCCGACAGCTTCTCCTCGACGTTCTCGTAGCCGCGGTCGAGGTGGTAGACGCGGTTCACGATGGTCTCACCCTCCGCAGCGAGCCCGGCAAGGATCAGCGAGACGGAGGCACGCAGGTCGGTCGCCATCACGGGCGCGCCCTTCAGGCGTTCGACGCCGCTGACCGTCGCCGTCCCGCCGTGCACGTCGATGCGCGCGCCCATGCGGATCAGTTCCGGGGCGTGCATGAAACGGTTCTCGAAGATTTTCTCTTCCAGCACAGCCTTGCCGTCGGCGGTGCACATCAGCGCCATCATCTGCGCCTGCAGGTCGGTGGGGAAGCCGGGGAACGGCTCCGTCACCACGTCCACTGCCTTGACCCGCCCGTTCTTGCGCGCGACCTTCAGGCCCTTGTCGGTCTCCTCAACGGAGACACCGGCAGCATCGAGGCGTTCGCAGAAGGCCTGCAGCAGGTCGATGCGGCCGCCAAGGCAGGTGACCTCGCCACCGCAGATCGCCGGGGCCAGCATGTAGGTGCCCAGCTCGATCCGGTCGGTGACCACGCTGTGGGTCGCCCCGCCCAGCCGCTCGACGCCCTGCACCTCGATGGTCGAGGTCCCCTCGCCCGAGATCTGCGCGCCCATCTTCCGCAGGCAATGCGCAAGGTCGACGATCTCCGGCTCCCGTGCGGCGTTCTTGAGGACGGTCGTGCCCTTGGCGAGCGTCGCCGCCATCAGCGCATTTTCCGTCGCGCCCACCGAGACGAGTGGAAACTCCACCACGCCGCCCTTCAGTCCGCCAGCAGGGGCCTTGGCGTGCACGTAGCCGTCGCGCAGGTCCATCTCCGCGCCCAGGGCTTCCATCGCCTTGAGGTGCAGGTCCACTGGGCGGGCGCCGATGGCGCAGCCGCCGGGCAGCGAGACCTCGGCATAGCCGAAGCGCGCCAGAAGCGGCCCTAGCACGAGGATCGACGCCCGCATCTTGCGCACAATGTCGTATTCCGCACGTTGCGAGGTCAGCGCATGCGACGACATGGCCAGCACCTTGCCCGCGTTCATCGCCGTGACCTCTGCCCCCAGCGACTGCAGAAGCAGCGTCATCGTGCGGATGTCCGACAGACGCGGCGCGTTGGTCAGCGTCAGCGGCTCTTCCGACAGAAGCGTCGCGGGCATCAGCGTAAGGCAGGCGTTCTTGGCGCCCGCGATGGGAATCTCGCCGTTCAGCGGGCCGTTGCCCGTCACCAGAATGGAATCCATGCCTGCCTGCCTCTCAATCCGAGTCGTTGTCCGTTGTCTGCCCGGCGTCCCCGGGCTCGTTCTCGGACCGGGCCCGCGCCTGCGCCTTGCGGCGGGCCAGATTCGCCTTGAGGGCCGCCTTCAGGCGGTCCTCGCGGTCACTGTCCTTCGACGCCCTGGTCTTGCGGTTGCCCCGATCCATGGGCCGGATGTATCTCAGCCGCGATAACGGGTCCAGCCTTCGGAAAACGGCGCTACGTTTTTTCGCCAAACCCCTCTTGCGCGCTTCAAAGAGAGAGTCTAAACGCCCCCTCACGGCGCTGCTGTAGCTCAGAGGTAGAGCACTCCCTTGGTAAGGGAGAGGTCGAGAGTTCAATTCTCTCCAGCAGCACCATCCTCCCTTCCTTTGCAATACGGCGTTTGTCGCGCGACGGATGTGTGTGGTTTCATCGGCTGCTGCCGGTGAGGTGTACGGTCAGTTCGTTCGGTTCAGACATCGCCGACAGGGCGGTTAGCCAGCCGGCGTGTACCGGGCGCGCGTTCGTGCGGTGCCCGGCGCGCCGGAGGTCCCTGCCCCGGTCAGCCCATCCGGCCGCCTGCTGTTGGACCGGAAAGTCGCGCGGTGCTACCAAACACGTAAATCGTTGAATAAAATTGACGAATTACGGCTCGCCGTTAGGGAAACAACCCGGCGGCTGCGCCCTTCAGCGTTCGCGCTGCGTGACCAATGACGCAAAACCTTCGCCTTTGCGCCCAATCGCACCCGGATTCTCTGGCGACTCTGGCCGCGGGTTCGAAACGCCCCTCGCAGCCGGTGCCTGAATGGCGACCGCGCCCCATGCCGATCAGAAGGATCGCTCTTCCCCCCGTCCTGACGTCCGCGCCCGGCGGACGGCCCGCCACCGAAGAGAGCGTCCAATCCATGTGTTTCCTTTGCCAAGCCCGCGACCCGTCGAAATCCGTCTACGACACCCACGGCGCAACCTCTCTCGATTCCAGCGGCGGCACGACCGGTGCCAGCCTTTCGGCCACCCTGCCCAGCTACACGCTGGACCAGGTCGCCGCACAACTGACGGACGGGTACTGGAATTCCACCGGCCGGGCGCGCCGGTCGTTCGAGGCGGAGGCCGGCGACACGCTGACGTTCAACGTCTCCCAGCTGGATTCGACGGGCCGCGCCACCGCCATCGAGGCGTTCCAGGCATGGTCGGCGGTCTCCGGCCTGAACTTCCAGATCACCACGTCGAACAGCGCCGACTTCGTCTTTACCGACGATTCCTCGGGCGCGTACTCCTATTCCTACGTCGCCGGGCAGACGATCAGCCAGTCCTACGTCAACGTGAACACCGGCTGGCAGGCCTACGGCGACTACTACCTGCAGACCTACATCCACGAGATCGGCCACGCGCTGGGGCTGGGACACGCGGGCAACTACAACGGTTCTGCCGACTTCGGCACCGATGCGCACTACCAGCAGGACAGCTGGCAGTATTCTATCATGTCCTACTTCGGCCAGTGGGAGAACCCGCACACCAACGCCTCTTCGAACTACCTCGCGACCACGCAGATGGCCGACATCCTTGCCATCCAGACCCTCTACGGCACGCCCACCAATGCCAACACCGGCAACACGGTCTACGGCGACAACACCAACCTGACGCAGAAGGGCATGGGGCTGACGACGCAATGGGCGGTGGCGATCTTCGACAGCGCCGGGACGGACACGATCAACCTCGGGTCGCGGTCCGCGAACCAGCGGCTCGACCTGCGGGACGGCACCTTTTCGGACCTGAACGGAGAGGTCGGCAACTTCGCCATCGCCCGGGGCGCGTTGATCGAGAACGCGACCACCGGAAGCGGGCGCGACACGATCACCACCAATGCGGCCAACAACAGCATCCATTCCGGTTCCGGGAACGACACCATCTTCGGCTCGGCCGGGAACGACACGATCAACGGCGGCGCGGGCAGCGACCTTTTGGTGATGGGCGGCGCCTTTACTGACTACACCTTCGGCTGCAGCGGCGCGGCCACGCTGACGATGAACGGCAACACCACGCGCTTCACCGGGATCGAGACGCTGACCTTCGCCGACGGCACGGCGGTCGTCGGCTCCTCGGCGGACGGGCAGACCATCACCTTTACCGCGACCGGCGCCAATTATGCCGCCTGCCGCGTGACGGTCGACACGACCAATTCCGCGAACTGGAGCGCCTATACCGACACCTTCGACAGCTCCGGCACGCTGCTGACACGCACGACGCTGAACGACGACGGCACGACCCGCACCGAGAGTTTCGTCGGCACCGCCTATTCCACCACGGTGACCGACGATACCAACCAGTTCGACTGGGCGTCGATCACCTACGACTACGATGCCGACGACGCCCTGCTGCGGACCACCACGGTCATGGACAACGGCGTGCTTCGGGTCGCCGACTACGCGAATGGCGCCGCGACGCGCATGACGGCGACGGATCAGTCGGATGTCTACGACTGGCACAGCTACACCGACACCTACGGCGCCAACGGGGCGCGCCTGTCGCAGAACATGACGCTGGACAACGGGCTGGAGGTCGAGACCGCCTTTTCCGGCGGGCGCCGGTCCTCCGTCACCGTCAACGATGCGCAGAACGGCCGGAACTGGACCAGCTACACCGACAGCTACGATGCGGCCGGGAACCGGACCGCGCACAGCATCACGATGGACAACGGGCGGCAGATCGAGACGACGTATTCCGGCGCGACCCGGACCAGCCAGACCGTCACGGACGGCGCGGACACGACGTGGTGGAGCAGCTACACCGACACCTTCGATGCGTCGGGCAGCCTCGCCATGCGCAGCATGCTGCACGACAGCGGCTTGCGTGTGGACACCAGCTTCGACGGCGGCGTGCGCACTTCGGTCACCGTCACGGACACGACCGATATCCGGTCGTGGAGCAGCTACACCGATACGTTCAACGCCTCCGGTGCCCACGCCACGCGAAGCATGTTGCTGGACAACGGGCTGCAACTGGACACCGTCTTCGTCAATGGCAACCGCGCGACGGTCACGGTGACCGACACCGACAATTCGAGGATCTGGAGCAGCTACACCGACCATTACGATGCGTCGGGCGCCCGGACGATGCAGAACCTCCAGCTCGACAACGGGTTGCAGGTGCAGACCGCGTACCTTGGCGGCCAGAGAAGCACCGTGACCGTGACGGACGCCAACAACGACCGGCCGTGGAGCAGCTACGTCGACACCTACGACCAGAACGGCAACCGCGTGTCGCAGGTGATGACCTTCGACGACGGGCGCACGGTCGAAACCAGTTTCAGCAGTGGCCGCGTGCTGACAAAGACGGTGCATGACACGGCCAACAACTTTACCTGGGAAAGCACCGCCGACCACTTCGACATGGACGGGGCGCGTATCCGGCAGGTGCTGTGCCGCGACGACGGGGTCGAGATCGACACCACCTTCGTCAACGGCGTCCGGACGGCTGAAACGGTCACCGATGTGCAGGACGACTGGAACTGGGCCAGCTACACCACGACATTCGATGCCAGCGGCAATGCCGTGCAGCGTGTCCTGTATCTGGACAACGGGTATGAGATCACCACGAACTTCATGGATCCGGCGGTAGAGATCGCCTGACACGACCGTCAAACGAAAACGGCGGCCCCTGCCCCGGGACCGCCGTCAAGCAATGCGAAACCGCCGAAGCCGATCAGTCGGCCTTATCGAGCTCGAACGCGTCGTGCAGCGCCTGCACCGCCAGTTCCATGTACTTGCGCTCCACCAGAACGGAGATCTTGATTTCCGACGTGGTGATGACCTGGATGTTGATGCCTTCCTGTGCCAGCACCTTGAACATCTTAGCGGCGACACCGGCGTGGGACCGCATGCCGATGCCCACGACCGAGATCTTGCAGACACCCGTGTCGGCAAGGATCTCGTGGAAGTTGATGTGGCCGGACGCCTTGGCGTCGTTCATCGCCTTCTGCGCGCGCGCCACCTGGTTCGTCGGGCAGGAGAACGTCATGTCCGTCCGCCCGTCTTCCGAGATGTTCTGAACGATCATGTCGACGTTCACGCCCGCATCCGCCAGCGGCGAGAAGATCGCCGCAGCGATGCCGGGGCGGTCGGCGACAGAGACGAGGGTCATCTTGGCCTCGTCACGGGAATGGGCCACACCGGCCACGACCTTGCTTTCCATGATGTCCTCCTCGTCGCAGACCAGGGTGCCGGCCGCATCGTCCATTTCCTCGAAGCTGCTCAGAACGCGCAGCTTCACCTTGTAGCGCATCGCCAGCTCGACCGAGCGGGTCTGCAGAACCTTCGCGCCAAGGCTGGCCAGTTCCAGCATTTCCTCGAACGCGATCCTGTCCAGTTTCCGCGCCTTGTCGCAGATGCGCGGATCGGTGGTGTAGACACCGTCCACGTCCGTGTAGATGTCGCAGCGCTCTGCGTCGAAGGCGGCGGCAAAGGCCACGGCGGTGGTGTCGCTGCCGCCGCGGCCCAGCGTGGTGATCCGGCCTTCGGGCGAGATGCCCTGGAAGCCCGCGACAACGGCGACGCGCATGCCTTCGCCGAACTTCGCCATGATGTTGTCGGTCGGGATTTCCTCGATCCGGGCGGAGGCGTGCGCCGAGGTCGTGCGCACCGGCACCTGCCAGCCCTGCCAGCTGCGCGCCGGCACATCCATTTCCTGAAGGGTCAGCGCCATGAGGCCGGCAGTCACGTTCTCGCCGCTCGAGACAACGGCGTCGTATTCGCGCGCGTCGAACAGCGGAGAGGTTTCCTCGACATAGCCGACCAGCTTGTTGGTTTCGCCCGACATGGCGCTGACGATGACGATGACGTCATAGCCCTTGGCAACTTCGACGCCGACGCGCTTTGCAGCGCGCCGGATGCGGTCCAGCGTGGCGACGGACGTGCCGCCGAATTTCATCACGAGAACAGGCATGATCTTTCTTCCTTCAGGTCGGAAGGGCCTTTACGCCTGTGCATGACGCTGCGCAAGAGCGGCGTGCGCCAGCAGCCTAGCAACGTGGCTTGCTGTCGGGTCAGTTGGATTTGCGGGTGGGCCGGAAGGGCAGCGGCGCAATACGGATGCCGTCCTCGGCCAGCGCCTTGGCCTCGTCAGAGCGCGCCTCGCCCCAGATCGGGCGTTCCGGAACTTCGCCTACATGCATGGCCCGCGCCTCGCGCACAAAGTCACGCCCGACGTAGTCCGAGTGTTTCTCCACGTGATCGCGCAGCGCGGCCAGCGCCTGTTCCGCCGGATGCTGCGGGGCGCCGGTCAGGGGTTTAACCTGTTCCGCCTCTCCGTTGCGGACGCGCGGGGCCATCATCGCCTTGTCCACCTCGGTAGAGCCGCAGACGGCGCAGGTGACGTGTCCGGCGGCATCGAGCCGGTCAAAGGCAGACGCGGACTGGAACCAGCTTTCAAAGCTGTGACCTTCCGCGCATTTCAGGGCATAACGGATCATTCCGTCCTCGATCCCGTAAACATCTTGACTGCACTATATTAAAGTAAGCGTTTATCCCGGCTCAAGGGTTCCCGCGATCTTATCGCAAATCGTTTCGAGCCCTGCCTCCGGACGCAGCGTTTCGCGGGCCAGATCGCCCATCCGCGCCTGTTCGGCAGGGTCCGCAAGCGTGGCCAGCGCCTGCACGAGGTCATCCGTCCCCGTCACGGCGATCGCTGCACCGGCCCCAGCCAGACGGGCATAGGCCGCGCGAAAGTTGCGCACGTCCGGGCCGTGGATCAGGGCGGCGCCGAAGGCGGCAGGTTCGTAAGGCGTGTGGCCGCCCCTGTCGGTCATCGTACCGCCGACGAAGACTCGCCCCGCCGCCGCGTACCACAAGGCCATTTCGCCCATCGTGTCGGCAAGATAGACCGTACCGTCGGGTTCCCCGAGGCTGCGTTGCGCCACTGTCAGCCCCAGATCCTCGGCCATGGCGCGCACCTCTGCCGCGCGGCGCGGGTGCCGCGGGGCGAGAATGAGCCGCAAGTCGGGCTCGGATGCCCGCGCGGCGAGATGCGCGGCCAGAACGATGCCCTCCTCCCCTTCATGGGTCGAGGCGGCCAGCCAAGTGCTCTCTCGCGGGAACTCCGCGGGGGGCGAGACCGTCGGGGGCGCGTAGAACGCCTTCAGATCGACGACCGGGCCGCGCGCCGTCTCCGGCAGTCCTAGCGCTTCGAGGCGAGACATCGACGCCGCATCCTGTGCCGAGGCGAACCTAACACGGCCCAATACCCGCCGCGCCAGACCGGGCACGCGGCCCCAGCCACGCGCCGTGCCCTCGCTCATGCGCGCGCCCAAGAGGATCACGGGGCCGGGACACTGGAGGAAGCGATGTGCCCAGATCTCCGCTTCGAGCGAGATATGCGCGGTGACGGACCACTCGCGGAGAACCCTTCGGGTGACGCGCTGCAGGTCCACCGGCGCGAGCCGCGCGCTGACGCCGGGCAGGTTCCAGCCCGCCACCATGTCGCGCCCGGTTTCGGTGTTTGCGGTCACGAGCCACCTTCGGTCCGGACGGGTCTCGACCAACCGCTCCAGAACCGGCCGGACAGAGGCGAGTTCTCCGTTCGAGGCGCCGTGCAGCCAGACGTGCGGTCCTTTTTGAGGGTCAGGCACGCTCAGCCGGGACGGGCCGTGGCGCAGGAGGACTGCGGCGGCGAAGAGGCTGATCAGCAGTCGGTAAAGCAGCATGCCCGTCTCCCTTGCCCGGAACCGCCCCCGCGCATATGACGCCGGCCGCCAGTTTTGCAAGCCAGGCACCGCTGTGCACAGGCTGCAATTTGCATCGCTACCTGCCGAATGGCATGACAGTTTCATGATATGCGGGGTGGATATTTTCGGGCCGCCGTCGTCACGCGCAAGGCTTCAGCGGCCTGATCTGCTGCGCCGAATTCTTGACCTTATACGACCAGAAATCGCAGGGAGCCAAATCTGAAAGTCCTCAGGTTCCCATATACACGGTGAGTCCACAGAGTTATCCCCAGCCGTGCGCCGCCCAACGCGACACGTCTGGGGATAACTCGCAAAACCGCTGGGATTCAATCGGCTGTGAGCGAACCTTCGTCCTGGGCCATCCGTACCGCATCACGCTGAAATCCACATCGTTCGGCCCCGGAGTTTTCGCCCTTAACGGGAGAAATGCCGCGCGCGTTTTGAAAAGCCATTTCCCAACGCGGCCTCAATGCTCTATCCCTGCAAGCCGCACGGTCCGAGGAATGCAAGTCAATGGTGCCCAAATCAGAATCGGAAAGCCGCAAGCTCCTTGGGCGGCTGCGCGACACGATGGCCGAGGACTCCGCCGGTCAGGCGCGTCTGGACAAGATCACCCACCTCACCGCCGACAGCATGGGGACGGAGGTCTGCTCCATCTACCTCTTCCGTGATGCCAATACGCTTGAACTGTGTGCCACGCAGGGCCTGAAGCCGGAATCCGTGCACGAGACCCGCATGAAGCTGGGCGAGGGTCTGGTGGGCCGCGTCGCCCGCTCTGGCAAGCTGATCAACACCGCCGACGCCCCCGCCGCGCCCGGTTTCCGCTACATGCCGGAGACCGGCGAAGAGATCTATTCCAGTTTCCTCGGCGTTCCGATCCAGCGGCTGGGCGAGAAACTGGGCGTGCTGGTCGTCCAGTCAAAGCAGGCGCGGGAGTTCTCCGACGACGAGATCTACGCGCTCGAAGTCGTCGCCATGGTGCTGGCGGAGATGACCGAGCTGGGCGCGTTCACCGGAGAGGGCGCCGCGCTCAAGGCACGCCATACGCAGGCCGTGCTGTTCCGGGGCGCCACCGGGCAGGAAGGCACGGCCATGGGCCAGGTCTGGCTGCACGAACCCCGCGTCGTCGTCACCAACCTCGTGACCGACGACCCCGAGCGCGAGGCCAGCCGCCTGCGCGAGGCGGTGGACAAGCTGCGCGTGTCGGTCGACGAGATGCTGGCTGGCGCCATGGGCGACCAGGAACAGGTCGACGTGCTGGAAGCCTACCGGATGTTCGCCAACTCCAAGGGCTGGCTACGGCGCATGGAAGAGGACATCGCCCTTGGCCTGTCCGCCGAGGCCGCGGTGGAGAAGGAACAGTCGCAGGCCCGGTCCCGCATGAGCCAGGTCACCGACGGTTACCTGCGCGAACGCCTGCACGACCTCGACGACCTGTCGAACCGGCTGCTGCGCATCCTGACCGGACAAGGCCGCGAAACCGGGGCGGAGATGCCGGACGCCCCCATCCTGATCGCCCGCAACATCGGCCCCGGCGAGCTACTGGACTACGGCCGCAGGCTGAAGGGTGTGGTACTTGAGCAGGGCTCGGTCGGATCGCACGCCGCCATCGTCGCACGGGCGCTGGCCATTCCGCTGGTGATCCACGCAGAGCGCATCACCAACGAGGCGCTGAACGGCGACCTGATCCTTGTCGACGGCGATCAGGGCGTGGTGCACCTGCGCCCGGACGAAACCGTGGTGAACGCCTTCCGCGACAAGATGGCTATGCAGGCCAAGGCGCAGGAGCGCTACGCCTCCATCCGCGAAACCGAATGCGTGTCGGCAGACGGCAAACGGGTGCACCTGATGATGAACGCCGGGCTGATGGCGGACCTGCCGTCGCTCGTAAGCTCCGGTGCAGAGGGCGTGGGCCTGTTCCGGACCGAGTTGCAGTTCCTCGTCCGGAACCAGATGCCGCGGCGCGACGAACTGGCCGCGCTTTACAAGCGTGTCATCGATGCTGCGGGCGACAGGCGGGTGATCTTCCGCACGCTGGACATCGGCTCCGACAAGGTGCTGCCCTACATGAAGCCGCAGGAAGAGCCGAACCCGGCGCTTGGCTGGCGGGCGATCCGGGTGGCGCTCGACCGGCCCGGTGTCATGCGGATGCAGCTTCAGGCCCTGCTGCGCGCCGCCGATGGCCGCGCCATGTCGATCATGTTCCCCTTCATCGCGCAGTACGAGGAATACGCCCGCGCCCGCGCCGAGGTCGACAAGGTCATCGCCCGCGAGAAACGCCTGGGCCACAAAGTTCCGGAACGGCTGTCCGTCGGCTGCATGCTGGAGACGCCCTCGCTGGCCTACGCCTCCGACCGTTTCTTCGAGGAGGTGGAGTTCCTGTCGATCGGCGGCAACGACCTGAAGCAGTTCTTCTTTGCCGCCGACCGCGAAAACGAGCGCGTCCGCCGCCGTTACGATTCCCTGAACGTGTCGTTCCTGACCTTCCTCGAACAGATCGTGAAGCGGTGCGAGGCATCCGGCACCGCCCTGTCCTTCTGCGGCGAGGATGCGGGCCGCCCGGTCGAGGCGCTGTGCTTCGCGGCCATAGGCATCCGCACGCTGTCGATGCGCCCGGCCTCCATCGGGCCGGTCAAGTCGCTGCTGATGCGCTACTCGCTGACCGAGATCCGCGACGTGATCGAGGAATCGCGCGTGCGCGGCGAACAGTCGGTGCGGCAGGCGGTCATGGAATACCTGCGGGATTCGAGCTAGGCCCTGCGGCGGCTCATGTTCGTTATGCCATGACGCGGCCCTTGGACCCGGGTTGGCCCACCGCAACGGATGCAAGGACCGCCAACCCCGGTGAAAAAGCGCCCCGGCCGGCGCGTTTTGCACCGAACCGGAGCGCGTTAGTCTCTGACGTCTCGTTTCCGCCCTCCGCCTTCTGGCAAAGAGCCCTGCGCACACTTCTGCGCGGCAGGAACCGGTTCCCACATGCAGGTACTGTGTGCCTTCAGGACAGCCTGTCGCGTAGGGTCTTGGGACCGGATTGCTTCGCAGGGCTTTCTGCACCCCGGATAGCGGCCAAGCTACAGCCTGCGCCTTAAGCCAAAGTTACCGAAAATCCGAAATTCAATTACGGCGTATGCGCGGCGGCTCCAGTTCCTGGCGGAGCATTTCCAGCAGTTCTGCCCTCGGGCGGCCGCTGTCCTCTGCCAGCCGCAGGAGACCGAAATGCACATGCGCCATCTGCTGGTAGTAGGAGGTATAGGCGTAGTTCACGGCGGCCCCTGCAGCGGCACCCAGAACCGGCACCGTCTGGGCGGCCAGCTTCTGGCCGAGCGCCGTTGCGACACGCGGCGCGACGCGCGCAATCAGGCCGTTCACGCTGGCCCCTGTCAGCGACACACGCGCCGCCAAGAACCCGATGTCCGCCCCGTCATCCTTCGCCAGCGGACCGGCGGAGGCAAAGACCGCAAGGCATTCCTTCGCAACCTCGGGGCTTTCCGGGTCAAAGCCATGTTCGGCAGCGATGCCCAGCATGGCGCGCATCAGGACGGTGACCGTGACCGGCAGTTCCGCGAGCGCCGACGGCAGGCCGCCCATTCCGCCCGCAACCCCCATGGCCGTCGCCATCGCGGTGTTGAGCCAGCCCTTCTGGTCCGGGACCACGCCGCGCGTCCGCCCGGCGGCGTCCAGCGCGGCACCCAGGGCACGCTCCGCCGTGACCTCGAGGCGATCCTTGGCCGAATCCGGCAGCCGTTCCAGCAGGTTCTCCGCCTGTCCGCCGATCAGGTTCAGCAACTGCATCCCCACCGAATTGGCGGACTTGTAGCGCTTGGCCAGCAGGCGCACCTGCTCTTCCGTGGTTCCGACAGGTATGATCTCGGTCATGGCGCATCCTCCTGCTGAAAAAGATGTGACCGAAGTCGCGCCGTTCAAGACGCCGCTGTCATGCCGGGATCGCGCGTTCCACTTCGCCGGTCACGCCGTCCCATGCGCCTTCGACCAGTTCCAGCCCCAGGATCCGCGCCGGGTTCGTGGGCGGCGGCATCTCGACCCCCTCCAGCCGATCGAACCCGAAACGGCCGTAATAGGGCCGGTCGCCCACCAGCAGAACCCGTTCAAAGCCCAGCTCTGCGGCCTTGGACAGCGTCTCGCGGATCAGGAGCGCCGCCAGCCCTGCGCCCTGCGCCACGGGGTGGACCGCCACGGGGCCCAGCAGCAGGACCTCGGCTTCACCGATCCGGACCGGCCAGTAGCGGATGGCCCCCACGGTGGTTCCCGACCCGTCGCGGGCCATGCGGCAGAGCGGTGCCACGGGTGGCACGTCTTCCCGCAGCCGGTAAGAAGACAGGGCCGTGCGCCCCGGTGCAAAGGCCAGGTCGAACAGCGCCTCGACTTCCCACCAGTCCTCGGGCCGTTCCTCGGTCGTCACATACACCCGTCGCGGTCTCCCTTCCCGCCTGCATCGTTGCAGGTCGCCTGCGCCGTGAGGCACGTGCACTTCGCTTCCAAACGCCCTATCACCAGCAGGAATCCCCTGCAAACAGGAGCGACACCATGTTCTACCGCCCCGCTGACGGCCACGGCCTGCCACATAATCCGTTCAATGCCATCGTCACCCCCCGTCCGATCGGATGGATCTCGACCCGGGGGGCCGACGGGCGCGACAACCTTGCGCCCTATTCCTTCTTCAACGCCTGCGCCTACACGCCGCCGCAGGTCATGTTCTCCTCCACCTCGTCGAAGGAAGACCGCGGCGACACCAAGGACAGCGTCGCCCAGATCCGCGAGACCGGCGTCTTTTGTGTGAACATCGTCGAATTCGCCATGCGCGACGCCATGAACGCCACCTCTGCCCCCCTGCCCGCCGGAACCGACGAGTTCCTCGAGGCCGGAATCGAGAAGGCCGAATGCGAGACCATCGCCTGTCCGCGCGTGGCAAAGGCCCCCGCGAACCTCGAATGCCGGCTGACACAGATCGTGGCGCTGGAGGGCACCAGCAACTTCGCGGTGTTCGGAGAGGTCACGGGCATCCACATGCGCGACGACTGCCTGATCGACGGCATCTTCGACGTGCTGGCCTACAACCCGCTGTCGCGGATGGGCTACCGCGACTACACCGTGGTGCGCGAGAAGTTCTCGCTCAAGCGTCCGGGCCAGTAAGGGCGCGCCGGGGGCGGCGGGTGGGCGCCTTTGGCCGCAGGCCGAACAGGTCACCCGCCGGCCCCGTCATGACCATCCCGCCGGTCCGCAGGCCATGGGCCGTGGCCAAGCCGACCGCCCCGTGCTAAGGACGGCCCGCAGCCGATGGAGAGCGAAATGGACCAGCACCTTTGAACCCCTGACACCCGTTCAGCATTTCAAAGGAGGCCCCATGCCTGCTCCCTTCGTCCTGCCCGACGCAACGCGCCGTCATCCCATCACCCTTCCTGACGGCACGCCCCATCTTGGCACCGTCTTCCTGAAGAACGTCATCGACCACCCGCGGTTCGTTGTCGGCGAGTACACATACGCCTCCGACTTCGACCCGCCCGAGGACTGGGCCGCACGGCTCTCGCCCTTCCTTTTCCCGTTCTCGCAAGAGTGGCTGACAATCGGCAAGTTCTGCCAGATCGCCCACGGCGTGCGCTTCATCGGCTCGTCCGCCAACCATGCGACGGATGGCCTGACCACCTTCCCCTTCGCCGTGCTCGATCCGGCCGCGATGACAGGCTACCAGCCTGACACCCGCGACATGACCATCGGTCATGACGTCTGGCTCGGCTATGGCGCCATGGTCCTGCCCGGCGCAAGAATCGGAAACGGTGTCATCGTGGGGGCCGGTGCCGTGGTGCGCGGGTCGATCCCCGATTACGCCGTGGTCACCGGCAACCCTGCCTCGGTCGTCCGCATGCGCTTTCCGGACGATGTCATCGCGCGCCTGAACGCGCTGGCATGGTGGGACTGGGCGCCTGAGCGGATCGCACGGGCGCGGCCCGCTCTCGAAGCGGGCGATGTCGACGCGCTGAAACGGCTGGCGCCCTGAGCCGTGCCTTGCCGCGCGTCCGGACAGGAAAAGGGGCGGCCCGCGCAGGCCGCCCCGATCCGGAGTTCAGCGGGGTCAGTGCCCGCCGAGGATGCCGGTCCGCACCCCGTAGTCCACCGCCAGTTCGTAATCCGGATCGTCGTCGGAATCGATCATCAGGTGCCCGGCCTTGTTGAGCAGCCGGTGGCAGTCGCGCGACAGGTGCCGCAGCTGGACGGTCTTGCCGATGGCCGCGTATTTGCCCGCAACCGCCTCGATCGCCTGAAGCGCCGACTGGTCGACCACGCGGCTGTCCGCGAAATCGACCACCACAAGCGAGGGGTCGCTGGCCACGTCGAACATCTCGACAAAGCCGTCGGAGGAGCCGAAGAACAGCGGTCCCTGCACCTGGTAGACCTTGGACCCTTCGGGCGTCACGTAGGTGCGGGAGTGGATGCGCCGCGCGTTGTTCCAGGCGTAGGCCAGCGCCGAGACGATGACACCGACGACCACCGCGACGGCCAAGTCTTCGAGCACCGTGACCACGGTCACGAGGATGATGACGAAGGCGTCCATCGCCGGGACCTTGAGCAGGATCTTGAGCGAATTCCACGCGAAGGTGCCGATCACCACCATGAACATCACGCCGACCAGCGCCGCCAGCGGGATCATCTCGATCAGCGGCGAGGCAAAGAGGATGAAGGACAGCAGGAACAGTGCCGCCACGATGCCCGCGATCCGCGTGCGCGCGCCGGACTTCACGTTGATCATCGACTGGCCGATCATGGCGCAGCCGCCCATGCCGCCGAAGAAACCGGTCAGCACGTTGGAGGCTCCCTGCGCGATACATTCCTGGCTGGCGCCGCCGCGCTTGCCGGTCATCTCGCCCACGAGGTTCAGTGTCAGCAGGGATTCGATCAGGCCGACCGCCGCGAGGATCACCGCGTAGGGGAAGATGATCTGCAGCGTCTCGAGGTTCAGAGGCACCATGGGAATGTGGAACGTGGGCAGTCCTCCCTCGATGGAGGCCATGTCACCCACGCGCGGCACGTCCAGCCCGAAGCCGATCACGATGGCCGCGACGACGGCGATGCCCGCCAGCGGCGCGGGCACGACCTTGGACACCTTGGGCATGAGCCAGATGATCGCCATGGTCAGCGCCACGAGGCCCAGCATCAGGTAGAGCGGCAGGCCGGTCAGCCATTCGCCACCTCCGGCACCGTGGCCGGAAACCTCGGTCGTGCCCGGAACCTTGAACTGCGTAAGCTGCGCAAGGAAGATCACGATGGCCAGCCCGTTGACGAAGCCCAGCATGACCGGGTGCGGCACCAGCCGGATGAACTTGCCCCACTGCATGACCCCGGCAAAGACCTGCAGGATGCCCATCAGCACCACCGTCGCGAACAGGTATTCGACCCCGTGGTCTGCCACCAGCGCCACCATGACAACGGCGAGCGCGCCGGTCGCGCCCGAAATCATGCCCGGACGGCCGCCGAAGAGCGCAGTGACAAGCCCCACCATGAAGGCCGCGTAGAGGCCGACAAGCGGGTGCACCCCCGCCACGAAGGCGAACGCCACCGCTTCTGGCACGAGCGCAAGCGCAACCGTCAGGCCGGCCAGCACCTCGATCCGGAGCCGTTCAGGTGTCAGTTTACCCTCCGGCATCAGGGACAGGTCGGGCATGGCAAGGCGTTTGGCGAAGTTCGCCAGGACGGTGTTCTTCATCGGGGATCCTCTTCGTCGCGAGGCGGCGGCATAGCGCAACGGGAGCGCAAACACCACCGACAATGCTGCAAAGCAGCGCGTTCGGCTGTGCTATAGCCAGTTATTTGCGCGGATGCACGGGTTTCTTCTGCCCCGCGGACGGGTTTCCAGTGCCCTGCCGTCCTCCCACGCGGCACGAAGGTCCACAGCGCGTGCGGCGGCTTGAAGATGCGTGGCAGACCTGCAAGACGGACAGCAGAGCTGACCTGACGGGCGACCGCGTCCGGGTCCGCGCCGGAAAGGACATCCCGTGCTCGAAACCTCTCTCCTCCTGTTCGCGGCGCTGATCGTCGGCTTTTCCAAGGGCGGGCTCGCCTCTGCCGCGGCCATCGCGGTCCCGATGCTGTCGCTCTTCATGAACCCGGTGACGGCGGCGGCGACGCTGCTGCCGGTCTTCGTGGCCACCGACTGGATCGGTGTGTGGCTCTACCGCAAGGATTACTCGCGCCGCAACGTGGCCATCCTCGTGCCGTCGATCCTGCTGGGCGTGGCCATCGCCACTGTCATCACGCCCTACACGCCGGAATGGGCGCTGCTGATCTTCACTGGTTTGATCGGCCTTTGGTACATCGCGCGCACATGGGGACGGGCCCTTCGGCAGAAAGAGGCACCGGAACCGACCCGCCCGGACGTGGCGCCCGGCGTCTTCTGGGGCACGATTACCGGCGTTGCGAGTTTCATCACCCATTCCGGCGCGCCGCCGGTGCAGGCGTACCTGCTGCCGCAGCGCCTGCCAAAGCTGGAGTTCGCGGGCACCGTCGCCATCTCCTTCGCCATCGGCAACCTCGTGAAGCTGCCGGCCTACTGGTCCATCGGCCAGTTCGATGGTCTGCGCTGGGGCCTTGTCGCGGCGCTGTGCGTCACCGGGATGGTCGGCACCTATGGCGGCCGCTGGCTGACGGCGCATCTGCCGGAACGCGCCTACCGCATCGTGATCGAGGTCTTCCTGCTGATCCTCTCGGTCGTGCTTCTGGTGAAGGGCGGGCTGGACATATACGGCTGACCTTGTCGTTCCGGCAGGCATGGTGACGACATTGGCACCCTTCCCTGTTTCGTGATTTTTTCACGAATTCGGGAGATGAAAATGAGTTCAGGGACCATCGCCTTTGGCAAGCCCCTGAATCCAAAGCGCCGACCGCCAGCCGCCTGATCCTGAGCCAATCGCCCCCTGCGCCGATCCCCGGTTGCAGCCCCGCGCGGGCCATGGCTAACTGCGCGCGAAACCTGCCCAGAACAGCCCGGAGACCCCCATGACAGAGACCATGATCGCCGTGATCGGCGGCTCGGGAATTTACGAGATCGACGGCCTCGAAGACGCCCGCTGGCAGGCGGTCGAAACCCCTTGGGGGACGCCGTCGGACGAGATCCTGACGGGGCGGCTTGGCGGGGTGAAGATGGCCTTCCTGCCGCGTCACGGGCGCGGGCACGTCCACTCTCCGACCACGGTGCCCTATCGCGCCAACATCGACGCGCTGAAACGGCTGGGGGCGACAGACGTGATCTCCGTCTCGGCCTGCGGGTCGTTCCGCGAGGAGTACGCACCGGGCCATTTCGTGGTGGTCGACGACTTCATCGACCGCACATTCGCGCGGGAAAAGTCTTTCTTCGGCACCGGATGCGTGGCGCATGTCTCGGTCGCGCATCCCACCTGCCCGCGGCTGGGCGACGCCTGCTACACCGCCGCGAAGGATGCAGGGATCACCATCCACAAGGGCGGCACCTACCTCGCAATGGAGGGGCCGCAGTTCTCGTCCATGGCGGAATCGAAGATGTACCGCGCTTGGGGCTGCGACGTGATCGGCATGACCAACATGCCCGAGGCCAAGCTCGCCCGCGAGGCGGAGCTCTGTTACGCCTCCATCGCCATGGTCACGGATTACGACAGCTGGCACCCCGATCACGGCGCGGTGGAGATCACCGAGATCATCGCCACCCTGACGGGCAACGCCGACAAGGGGCGCGAAATGGTGCGCCGCCTTCCTGCGCTTCTGGGCGCGGACCGTGCGCCCTGCCCGCACGGCTGCGACCGCGCGCTGGAGTTCGCCATCATGACCGCCCCCGACAAGCGCGACCCGGCCCTGTTGTCGAAGCTCGACGCGGTGGCGGGGCGGATGCTCTGACAGGTGCAACGGTCACGGCGGGCTTGTCCCGCGCGCACACCGGGCGCTAGAGTTGGCGGCGAAGGAGACCGGAGATGCGCCATCTTGCCCTCGCCCTGATCGTGTCATGCGCGACGCCACTGTCGGCGCAGGTCACCTTCAGTTCGACCGACAGCTACATCATGGGCGCCGGCGGCTGGACCTGTGCCGAGGTGATCGAGACCTTCCAGGGGTCGGACGAAAGCCTGAAGGGCCAGCTGGCGGGCTGGGTGCTGGGTGTCTGGACCCGGGCGACGACGGAGCGCGAGAAAGGGTTCACCGACATCGTCGAGAAGGTCGGCGGGCTGAAGATCTACGAGGCCACGCTGACAGAATGCCGGCAGGCACCGCCGTCGACCTACCTCTACCGTGTCGTCTACAAGATGATCGACAACACCAATCCGCAGAAGTGATCCGCCTGCCCATGCGTCCTGCCTTTTGCGGCCTGGTTCTGGCCGCCTTCACCGCAAACGCGGCCCCCGCCGCACAGGATTACGTGGAATCCGACGGCTGGCTGTCGGACGACGATTTCTACCGGCTCGTGGCCTGCGCGGCCCCGCCGGGGGCTCGCTGCGTCAAGCCGATGCTGCACTGGAGCGACGAACGCCCGGTGCGCGTGCGGATCGCGTCGATGGACCGGGCCTTCCTGGGCGGCAAGACGAAACGGGCGGAGGCGGCGCTGGTACGTGCGGTGCAGTACATCAACGCGGCCGGTGCGGGCATCCGGGTCGAACAGGTGGGGCCCGCGTCCGAGGCGGACATCAGCATCCACTTCCTCGACACCGATGGCAGCAAACCCCTGGCGCGGACCGGGATCGACGGCGCGGACGGCACCACGGTCACGGGCGCGCGGGTCATCGTCTGGTCGCGCAGCGATACGAAGACCATCCTGCGGGCAACGATCCTATTCGGTACGCGGCTGCATATCCAGCACTACGAATCCGCCATGCTGGAAGAAGTAACCCAAGCGCTGGGGTTGCTGACGGACATCCGCAACCCGGTCTACGAGGGCGTCTCGATCTTCTCGCAGGACAGCAACGACACCAAGCAATTCTCGCCGCAGGACGTCATGGCCCTGCGCCGCCATTACCCACCGGAGTAACCCCATGGACCTTTCGATCTGGATGACTTTTGTCGCCGCCTCCACCGCGCTGCTGCTGATCCCGGGACCCACCGTCCTGCTGGTGCTGTCCTATGCCCTGTCAAAGGGAAGGTCGGTCGCCGTGGCCTCTGCCGCCGGTGTGGCCACCGGGGATTTCGTCGCGATGTCCGCCTCGCTCGCGGGGCTGGGGGCGCTGGTGGCGACCTCTGCCGCGCTGTTCACCGTGCTGAAATGGGTGGGCGCGGTCTACCTGGTCTGGCTGGGCGTGAAACTGATCCGGTCGGCGCGCGCCGAGGGCCTGTCCCTGCCCCGCGCCGAGGTTTCGGCCCGGTCGGTCTACTGGCACAACGCGGCGGTGACGGCGCTGAACCCCAAGAGCATCGCGTTTTTCGTGGCCTTCGTGCCGCAGTTCATCGACCCGGCGCGCGCGCTGCTGCCGCAATTCGCCATCCTGATCGCGACCTTCGTGACGCTGGCGACGCTGAACGCGCTGGCCTATGCGCTGGCTGCCGACCGGCTGAGGAAGTGGATCGCCAGGCCCTCGGCGCTGACCTGGCTGACCCGGGCCGGGGGGGCGACCCTGATCGGCATGGGTGTTCTGACAGCGACCCTGCGCAGGGCGTGATGTCTGGCGGGGCGGCGGCGCAAAGCCCTGCCCTACGCCATGCCGCGCCTAGCCGTTGCTTTTCAGGAAGTCCCGGATGAAGCGCCGCACCTCGCGCGAGGCGGAGGTGTCCATGTCCTTGCACAGGGCGATGAAGGCGTCGCGGTCCTCACGATCCAGTCGCAGCACCAGCTGGGCGTCCTTGCCTTTGGCCTTTTTCTTGTCGTCCTTGCCCAAACCGGTCTTCTCCTGTTGCCGTCATTGACCTTCGGTTCACGAATTGTATATACAAAGTACAGCGTAAAACTATAAAAACAGAGGTATACCCATGAGCCCTTTCCATGCCAAGTCCATCTTCATGAACGACAGTCTTGACGGCCGCCGCCCGCGGTTGAGCTGGTTCAAGCGCGCGCTTTACGCATCCTGGACCCGCCTGCGCTGACGCGGCACCACCACTCACGGCAACACGCTTGCGGCAGGACCGCCCCCGCGCTACCGCTTGGGGCGGTTTTTTCTTATCCGGAGGCCTCATGCCACCCCGTCGCGAGATCAAGGACTACATCCGCACCATCGTCGATTTCCCGCACGAGGGGATCATGTTCCGGGACGTGACGACACTGTTCGTCGATCCGCGCGGGTTCCGGATGGCCATCGACCAGTTGCTTCTGCCCTATGCCGGTGTCCGGTTCGACAAGGTCGTGGGCCTCGAGGCGCGGGGGTTCATCCTTGGCGGCGCGGTGGCGCACCAGTTGTCGGCAGGCTTCGTGCCGGTCCGCAAGAAGGGCAAGCTGCCCGGCGCCGTGATCTCCGAGGAGTACCAGCTGGAGTACGGGGAGGCGGTGGTCGAGGTGCATGACGACGCCATCGAGGCGGGCGAGAAGATCCTGATCGTGGACGACCTGCTGGCGACCGGCGGCACCGCCGAAGCCGGGATCAAGCTGGTTGAGCGGCTTGGCGGTGAGATCATCGGCTGCGCCTTCATCGTCGATCTGCCGGACCTTGGCGGGCGCAAGCGGCTGGAGGCGCTCGGGATGGATGTGCATACGCTGGTGGAATACGGCGGGCTCTGAGGGCGGCCTGCCGCCCTGCCCCGTAGACAGACCGATCCGCCTTGCGGGACGTGGAGCTGCGGGCCAAGCCACTGGAAAACTAAAAAGGCGCGCCACCCGGGCGCGCCTTTTTCATCGTCGGGAATGGGTTGTCAGAGGTTGACGACCTTCGATTCCGCCTGTTTCGGAGCGGCCGAGTTGGCGTCGATGAAGTCGAGCACCAGCGGACGGATGTTGTTCCGCCAGCTCTTGCCCGCGAAGATGCCGTAGTGGCCTGCGCCCGGCTCGAGGTGGCTCGCCTTCTTCGATGCCGGCAGACCGGTGCAGAGGTCGAGCGCCGCAACACACTGGCCGGGGGCGGAGATGTCGTCCTTCGACCCTTCGACCGTCTTCACCGCAACGCTGGTGATCTTGCCGATGTCGATCTTGTGGCCGTTCACCACGAATTCGTTCTTCGCGATCTCGCGGTTCTTGAAGACCCGTTCCACCGTCGACAGGTAGAATTCCGCCGGCATGTCCATCACGGCGAGGTATTCGTCGTAGAACCGGTTGTGTGCGTCATGGTCCGACGCCTGCCCCTTGGCCACGCGCAGGATCTGGTCCTGGAACGCCTTGACGTGCCGGTCCGCGTTCATGCTGACGAAGGAGGTGAGCTGCAGCAGTCCCGGGTAAACCATGCGACCCACGCCCTTGTACTTGAAGCCCACGCGCTGGATCATCGTTTCCTCGAGCTGGCCCATGGTCACACGGCGTCCGAAGTCGGTCACATCCGTGGGCGTGGCGTCGGGGTCGATCGGGCCGCCGATCAGGGTCAGCGTGCGCGGCTGCGCATCCGGGTCGATCTCGGCCAGGTAGGCGGTCGCGGCCAGCGTCAGCGGCGCGGGCTGACACACGGCGATCACGTGGGTGTCGGGCCCGAGGTGACGCATGAAATCCATCAGGTAGAGGGTGTAGTCCTCAACATCGAACTTGCCGCAGCTCACCGGGATGTCGCGCGCGTTGTGCCAGTCGGTGACGTAGACTTCGCAATTCACCAGCAGCGACTTCACGGTGGAGCGCACGAGGGTCGCGTAGTGGCCGGACATCGGGGCGACCAGCAGGATCTTGCGCGGCTGTTCTTCGCGTCCGGAGACGTCGAAGTGAATCAGGTTGCCGAACGGCTTCTCGACCACGTTGCGGATATCGACGAGGTGGTCCTTGCCGTCCTCGCAGGTGAACGTGCGGATTCCCCAGTCGGGCTTGACCACCATGCGTTCGTAGGTGCGTTCCGTCACCTCACCCCAGGCGGCCATCCACTGGATCATGGGGTTGGGGATCAGGGACATCGCCGGGTAGGATGCAGCCGTTCGGGCCGTTGCGCCAAGCCATTGGCTGGTATTACGCATCGTTTCCATCAGATCGTACGTCGCCATGTAGCGCATGACAGCCACTCCTATTATCATGGGGGTCGACGCAGCCACGTCGGCGGTCGGACCCGAGCCATTTCGTCGCTTTGCCCCCCGACCCCGGCGACGGTATTTCTGCGTTTGCGAAGATAGGGGGGAATTCTTGAAATGACAACGAACACTGTTGCCGCAGGGAAAGATAGAGAACGGCTTGAGGAGAATCTCAAGAAGGTCGAAGAGCTCTCACAGCGCATGGTTGCAGCGCTGACACGGCGCCATCCCACCCCTGAAGCCCTGAACGGGCCGGACAGTTCCCTCTATGTAAAGGCGGCGCAGGCCTACATGCAGGAGTGGGTCACCAACCCCGCCAAGCTGATCGAGCAGCAGGTGGGATTCTGGGGAAAGACCGTTTCGCATTTCGTCGAGGCGCAGCATGCGCTCGCCTCCGGAAAGCTGTCCGCGCCCGAGGATCCGGGCCCCACCGACAAGCGGTTCAAGAATCCCCTGTGGGACACCCACCCCTATTTCAACTACGTGAAGCAGCAATACCTCATCAACGCGGACGCGATCCGCGATGCGGTCGAGTCGATCGACGACATGGACCCCAAGGAGAAGAGGCGCCTGCGCTACTTCAGCCAGCAGATCATCGACATGTTCGCCCCCACCAACTTCCTTGCAACCAACCCCGACGCGCTGATGAAGGCGGTGGAGACGGAGGGCGAGAGCCTTGTGAAGGGGCTAGAGAACCTCGTTGCCGACCTTGAGGCCAACAACGGCGAGATGGTCGTGCGGCTGGTCGACGAAAGCGCATTCGAGATCGGCGAGAACATCGCCACGGCCAAGGGCGAGGTGGTCTATCGCAACCGCATGATGGAGTTGATCCAGTACAGCCCCACCACCGACCAGGTGCACGAGACCCCCATCGTGCTGTTCCCGCCGTGGATCAACAAGTTTTACATCCTTGACCTGAAGCCGCAGAACTCCTTCATCCGCTGGGTGGTCGATCAGGGCTACACCCTTTTCGTGGTCAGCTGGGTCAACCCGGATGGCCGCTACCGCGACGTGGGGATGGAAGAGTACGTCGAAGAGGGATTCCTGAAGGCGATGGAAATCGCCAAGGACATCTGCGACGTCGACAAGGTCAATGCCGTCGGCTACTGCATCGCCGGCACAACCCTGTCCATCGCCCTGTCGCTGATGAAGAAGCGCGGCGACAAGTCGGTCAAGTCGGCCACCTTCTTCACCGCCCTGACCGATTTCAGCGACCAGGGAGAGTTCACGCCCTTCCTGCAGAATGATTTTGCCGACGGCATCGAACAGGAGATCGACCAGGAAGGGATGCTGCCGCACTTCATCATGGCGCGGACCTTCTCGTTCCTGCGGTCGAACGACCTGATCTACGGACCGGCGATCAAGTCTTACATGATGGGGGAAACGCCCCCCGCCTTCGACCTGCTCTACTGGAACGGCGATGGCGCGAACCTGCCGGGCAAGATGTTCCGCCAGTACCTCCGCGCGCTCTGCCAGCGCAACGAGTTCGCCGAGGGCGGCTATGAACTGTTCGGCGAAAAGCTGTCGGTGGCGGATGTGGACGTGCCCCTGATGTCCATTGCGACGGAAACGGACCACATCGCCGCGGCGCGGGACGTCTATCGCGGCGTTCAGATGATGGGGTCGAAGAACAAGCAGTTCGTGCTGGGCCAGTCCGGCCACATTGCCGGCATCGTCAACCCGCCGGGCAAGGACAAGTACGGTCATTACATCAACGACGATCTCAGCCTGTCCTTCGAAGACTGGAAGGCCAGCGCCGAACATCACCCCGGATCGTGGTGGCCGCACTGGGAAGCGTGGCTGAAGAAGCGCGCCGGAAAGAAGGTGGACGCTCGCGTTCCGGGTGATTCTGGCTACGAGGTTCTCGCCCCCGCGCCGGGCACTTATGTGAAGATGAAAGCGGCGAAACAAATTCAATGAGTTGAAGGAATTTTTGCTGCGGCGCAGAAAAACACTTGAAATGCTGCGCTGCAGCATGCATATTTCTCTCAGTTGCACAGACGCGGGGCGGGCCCGCAGAGCAGCAGAGAGATTACGAGGAATAAAATGGCACAGACGCAAGACTTCACCGCTATGATGAAAGAAATGATGGGTTCTTTCCCGGTTGACACGAAGGCAATGGAAGACGCCTTCAAGACCACCGCGACGATGAGCGAGAAGCTCTCCGCAGTGGCGCTTGAAGCAGCCGAGAAGTCGACCGAGCTGTCCGCATCTTGGACCAAGGAAACCCTGTCGAAGATCGCCGAGCTGTCTTCCGCCAAGGAAGAGCCGGCCGACTACGCCAAGGCGATGACCGACTTCGCAGCCTCTCAGGCCGAAGCCGCAGCCGAGCACATGGCAACCTTCGCCGAAATCGCGAAGAAAGTGCAGATGGACACCGTCGAGCTGATGATGGCCGCTGGCAAGGACTTCTCCGAGGACATGACCGCGGCTGCCAAGAAGGCAACCGACGAGATGACCGCGGCGACCAAAAAAGTCTCCGAAGCGGCCAAGTAATCCCTGGGCCCTTCTGGGCCGAGGACCGGTTTTTTGCGCCCTCTCCTCCCATTCAGGCGCAAAATCCTGGGGCGGGTTCTTAGGAGCCCGCCCCTTCTTTATGCGCCTCCCTGTATGCCGGGATTACCTCGTGCGGCCTGCAGGGAGGCGCAGTCGTTTCCGCTTTCGACATGACGCTTCCCGAAGGTCGTTGCGCTGGTCTACCGACGGGTGACGGCACAGGAACGGTTTGCGTCCGGACATGAAAACGCCCGCGCGATCCCTCGCGCGGGCGTTTCCTGTTTTCCGGGTATCCCCGCCCATGCGGCTGTGTCCGCATGGCGCGACGATGTCCTCACCGATCTCCCGGCGGTTCGTCGTCGGGCGAGGTGTTGATCGACGAGTCCAGCGTATCCGGCTGCCCCGTCGTCCCGCTGGACGGCGCGGGGGCGGACTTCGGCGTCTGTTCGATGGTCATGCGGACCGGCGCCGCGGGCGCCTGCCCCTGCTTGTCCTCGCCGAAATAGATGGTCTGGTGCGGGAACGGGATTTCGATGCCGCGCTCGTCGAAAATCCGTTTCAGGATCTCGTTGTAGGCACGCCCGATGCCCCATTGCTGGCCCGGCACCGTCTTGATCCGTGCGCGCACCACCACTTCGCTGGCACCAAAGCTGTTCAGGCCGAACCACTGCAGGTCCTCGAGGATATGCCGCCCCCAGTCGGGATTGGCGCGCAACTCCTCGAAGCCGTCGAACATCGCCTGCTTGGCCTCGCCGATGTCCTCGCGGTAGGCGATGCCCATGTCAGTGACGCAGAAGGCGAATTCGCGCATGTAGTTCGTCACCATGTCCACCGAGGAGAACGGGATGATGTGGAATGCGCCGTGCAGGTCGCGCAGGCTGACCGACCGGATCGTCAGGCGTTCGATCGTCCCTGTGGTCCCGCCGACGGTCACCACATCGCCCACGTTCATCGCGTTCTCAAGCTGGATGAAGACGCCCGTGATGATGTCCTGCACCAGCTTCTGCGCACCGAAACCGATAGCCAGGCCCAGCACCCCGGCCGACGCGAGGAGCGGCGCGATGTCGATGCCCACCTCCGACAGTACGAACATTAGCGTGATGACCACCAGCACGATGGTCACCGCATTGCGCAACAGCGCCAGAAGCGTCTGTTCCCGGGACGTCGGGACGGAGCCGAATTCCGGGTTCAGACGGAAATCCACCCAGGAATTCACGGCCAGCCAGATCAGGAAGGCCACCGTCAGGATGACCGCGACCCGCAGGACGACGGCGGTCGTGCGCACACCGATCTGGCTTTCCATCCAGCCCTGAACGTCCAGAACACCGACGGTATTGAGTGTGAACATGACCACCGCCAGCACGATCGCCACCTTGAGGATCGTCAGCACCCGCGGCACGAAAGCGTTCAGGCGGCGCTCCAGCAGCGGCAGCCTTTGCGACACCCCGGAGGGCACCCGCACGCCCCGCATGATGGCACGGCTCACGAGGTTGGAGGCGATGAAGCCCAGCACGATGGCACCCAACACCTTTGCCGATGTGCCCAGGAGCGGGAAAAGGATGCCGCCCGGACGAGCCAGCACGATGGCCAGCACGACCACGAGATAGATCAGTGCCGGGACGTGCCAGTTGCGGGCGAGGAACTTCAGGAGACCACGCCCCTCGCTCAGCCTGCGTTCGCCCAGAAGCCAGTCGGCCACCACCCGGCGCCACTTCAGGACCATCCAGATCAGGATGGCGATGGCCACGGCAGAGATCAGCGTGGACACGCCCCGCCCGGTGGTGAAGTTGACGTTCTGGTTGATGATCGGCACCACCAGCAGCTGGCCGTAGCCCAGCAGGCTGACGAGGAAGGTCAGCCACCGCGCGACATAGCGCGCGCCCCGGTCCGGAACGTTCACGGTGCGCAGTTGCGCAGTGGTGGGCGACATGACGGCGCGGATCAGCACCTTGACCATTTCCACGATCAGGAAGGCATTGAGGTACATTGTCTGCCGGATGCCGATCTGCCCGGCGTCGCCGAAGGCCGTAATCGCAAGGGCGTAGCCGGCTCCCCAGGCGATCACCACCACGATGGCGTCGATGATGACGGAGGTGACGATGATCAGCGCGGTCTGTGCCGGGCCTGCATCCCCGGCCAGGTTGCCCATCCGGCGGAACAGCCGTTTCGCGATCCACCTGAGGACATTGTAAAGCAGGACCGTCGCGACGATTACCAGGGCGAGGTCACGCAGCGCGGTCAGGATGATGTCGGGATTGATCGACAGGGCGCTGCCCAATGTCTCGGGCGCCCGGCTGAACCCCTGCCAGAACCGTCCGAGGCTGCCCGCGATGCGCTCTGCGGTGTCCTGCGTGGCGGCTGCAATCCGGCGGCTGAAGGAGGTTTCACCGGGGTCCGTCGCCTCGTCCTCGACCGCGCCGGTAACCGCCTCGGTCACGGTTTCGCCGGAGGTGTCGCTGGCCTGCGCAGGCTCTCCGGTGCGGTTCAGGGCGTCGATCAGCGCGCCGCGCGTGGCGTCGTCGGCCAGAAGATCGGCCAGCGCCTTGGCCTGCGCGGGTGTCAGTGCCTCTACACCGCTGGCGACACCGGTCGTTGCCGCGGTGTCCTGCGCCTGCACAGAAGCCGGAAGGGCAAGGATTGCGAGTAAGGCGACAAGGCAGGCAAACAGACCCTGCCGGATATGAACCCTCATGAAGAGCTCCTTGTTCTTGTTCTGCTCAACGTTCCGAGACCGCGCTGTCCCCCGCGGGGCCAATGTCCCTGCCCCGCCAGGCGCGGATTGCGCCAAACGACTTAGCGCTGCGGGTGCGAGGTCAAGAAAATGCGCCGCCGATGACCGTGTGGAAGCGGTCTGCCGCCCCGCCCGGTCAACAAAAAAGGCGGCCCCAAGCGGAGCCGCCCCCTATGCCGTGCATCGAAAATCAGACGATGGTCGCGTCGGTCGCCGCGCGGATCTCGTCCTCGGTCACGCCATCGGCACATTCGACGATCTTCAGACCGCCCTCGACCACGTCGAGTACGCCGAGGTTGGTGATGATGCGGTTCACCACGCCCTTGCCAGTCAGCGGCAGGGTGCATTCCTTCAGCACCTTGGACTCGCCTGCCTTGTTCTGATGGTCCATCACGACGATGACCTTGCCGACACCGGCCACAAGGTCCATCGCGCCGCCCATGCCCTTCACGAGCTTGCCGGGGATCATCCAGTTCGCGAGGTCGCCGTTCTCGGCCACTTCCATGGCGCCGAGGATCGCCGCCGCGATCTTGCCGCCGCGGATCATGCCGAAGGACATGGCGCTGTCGAAGTAGGACGTGCGCGCCAGTTCGGTAATCGTCTGCTTGCCCGCGTTGATGAGGTCCGGATCCTCTTCGCCCTCGAAGGGGAACGGCCCCATGCCCAGCATGCCGTTCTCGGACTGAAGCGTGATGTCCTTGTCGCCCACGTAGTTCGCCACCAGCGTCGGGATGCCGATGCCGAGGTTCACGTACATGCCGTCTTCGAGTTCTTCCGCCGCGCGTGCGGCCATCTGGTTACGATCCCAGGGCATTACGCTTCCTCCCGCTTGCGCGTCGTGCGCTGTTCGATCCGTTTCTCGTGTTCGCCCTGAACGATCCGGTGCACGTAGATGCCGGGCAGATGGATGTGATCCGGGTCGAGGGAGCCACGGGGCACGATCTCTTCGACCTCGACCACGCAGACCTTGCCGCACATCGCGGCCGGCGGGTTGAAGTTGCGCGCCGTCTTGCGGAACACGAGGTTGCCGGTATCGTCGGCCTTCCACGCCTTCACGATGGAGAGGTCGGCAAAGATCCCGCGTTCGAGGATGTAATCCTCGCCGTCGAAGGTCTTCACTTCCTTGCCTTCGGCAATCTGGGTGCCGACGCCGGTCTTGGTGTAGAAGCCCGGAATACCTGCCCCACCGGCGCGCATGCGCTCGGCCAGGGTGCCCTGCGGGTTGAATTCCAGCTCGAGCTCACCGCCGAGGTACTGGCGCATGAACTCCTTGTTTTCGCCCACGTAGGACGACATCATCTTCTTGATCTGGCGGGTCGCCAACAGCTTGCCGAGGCCGAAATCGTCGACGCCCGCATTGTTGGACGCGACCGTCAGGTCCTTCACGCCGCTTTCCACCAAGGCGTCGATCAAAAGCTCGGGAATGCCGCAAAGACCGAACCCGCCCGCCGCGATCAGCATGCCGTCGCTCAACAGGCCGTCCAGCGCTTCGGACGCCGAACCGTATACCTTCTTCATGAAACACCCCTCCTGTGCGGTACTGACGCAGGTTGTCGCCGCTCTGCAGCAGAGAGTCAACGCGGCCGCGTCATGGTAGCGCCCCAACGCGACGGGGGCGGCCGAACCGACCGCCCCCTCATTGTGTCACTGACCCTTGATGATCCCGCAGGCGACGCGGTCGCCCGCCCCTCCGATGGGCTGGGACATGTGGTCGTCACCCTGTGCGTGGATGATGAAGGTGGAGCCGTCCTCATCCAGCAGGGACGCCACATCCACGAGCGTCGAATAGGCCTCCATCTCGCCGATGCCGTCCTCGCCCACGAAGATGTTGGGCAGGTCGCCCGGCTCCGGACCTTCGGGGTTCAGCAGGCCGTGGCCGCCCTCCACCTTGCCGACATGGCCGGTGGCGGTGGTGAAGCCCTCGGAGGACTCGCAGGTGCCGACGGCGTGCAGGTGCAGACCGTGCTTGCCCGGTGTCAGCCCTTCGACACGGACATGGATCAGCATGCCCGCCGGACCGTCGGTCAGGGTGGCGGTGCCGATGCTCTCGTCGTCGGTGTTGATCAGGTCGGCCGAAGCGGTCTGCCCCGGCTGGTCCATCGCGGCCCCGTGGCTTTCGGCCCAGGCGCCCGATGCAAGCATCGCCGCCATGGCGGTGGTCAGCATGAAACGTGTCACGATCTATCCTCCTCTGGTTGGGTGCCCCTTGTCGGCACGGGCTTCCCGGAGGAGCCCGTGCAGGGGCGTACCATGGACCAACGCCCGCGTTGTCCCGGTGGTTCGGAGGTAGCGCAAAAAGGGCAGGACCCCACTCAGAGGTCCCCAGTCACGGATCCCAAGTCAGATCAGGCGGACCTGCGTGCCGATGGGCGTGATCTCGAACAGTTCGGCGATCTTCTCGTTATAGAGCCCGATGCAGCCGTCGGACGACCGGCGCCCGATCTTGCGCGTGTCATGGGTGCCGTGGATCAGGTAGGCGGGCCAGCTCAGGTACATCGCATGCGTGCCCAGCGGATTGTCGGGCGCGCCGCCTGCGACGGGCTTCCAGTCAGGGAAACGCTCCATCTGGCTGGCGGTGGGGGTCCAGGAGGGGCCGACCTTCTTGCGCACGATCTCCGTATAGCCGCGCTTCGTCAGCTCGTCGGACTTCGGCACGGAGGTCGGGTAGATGCGGTAATCGACGCCATCGGCCGCCCAGTAGTGCAGCGCGCGGCTTTCGGTATCGCAGACGATGCAGCCTTTCCCGATCTCCGAGAAATGGTCGCGCCAGTCCTGCATCACGAAGCTGGAGACGTTGCGCCGCACGTCCGCCGCACGCGCCGTGGCCGGGACGATCAGCGCCGCGGCCCCTGCCACGAGACCGGTGTTCAGCAGCTTGCGCCGGGTGATGCTCGACTTCGTCATGAAGGGATCCCTCCTTGTTGCCTGTTTCGATGCGGGCAACATGGAGGCGGGTGGCGGGTTTTGGAAATCACACATTCTTTACCACGAATGTGAGTGCTTTTTCGCAACAGATCAGACGGTTGGAGGCGGCTTTCCGCCTCCGTCGCCGGTCTGTCAGTCTTTCTTCGCCGCCTTCTTGGCCGCCGGCTTCTTTGCGGCGGTCTTCTTCGTGGTCGACTTTGTGGCGGTCGATTTGGCCGCGGCCTTCTTCGCCGGTTTCTTCTTCGCCTTCGCGGCGATCAGTTCCAGCACGGTTTCCATTGTCACGTCCGCAGGCTCCACGTCCTTCGGCAGCGTGGCATTGACCTTCTCCCACTTTACATAGGGACCGTAGCGGCCCTCCATGATGGAGATCTTGCCGCCATCGGGATGCTCGCCCATGTCGCGCAGCGCCTTGGCCGTCTGACGTCCGCGGCCGGGGTTCGCCCGCTTCTGCGCCAGCAGTTCGACGGCGTGGTTCATGCCGATCTCGAAGACCTCCTGGAACTCCTTGAGGTTCACGTAGACCGGTTTCTCCTCGTCCGGGAGCTGGTGCATGATGTAGGGACCGAAGCGCCCGAGGTTCGCACTCACGACGCCGCCATCAGGGTGCATCCCCACTTCGCGCGGCATGGTCAGCAGCGTCAGCGCCTTCTCCAGCGTCATGTCCGCCGGATCCCAGCCCGGCAGGAACTGGCCGCCCTTCTTGGGCAGGGACGCACGCGGCGGTTTCTTGTTCTCCGGCGTGGGTTCCCCGCGCTGCACGTAGGGGCCGAAGCGCCCGGCCTTCAGCCAGATCTCGTCGCCCTGATCCTCGCCCAGCAGACGCTCCTCGCCCTCGGCGCCCTCGCCCGCGATGGGGCGCGTGTAGGTGCATTCGGGGTAGTTGCCGCAGCCGACGAATCCGCCGGTGCGCGAGGTCTTCAGGTGCAGCCGTCCCTGCCCGCACTTCGGACAGATGCGCGGATCGCTCCCGTCCTCACGCGGCGGGTAAAGCTGGGGCGCAAGCGCCTCGTCCAGCACGTCCAGAACCTCCGAGATCCGCAGGTCGGACGTCTCGGCGATGGCCGCGCTGAAGTCGCGCCAGAACTTAGCGAGCAGTTCCTTGTAGTCCTCGGCACCTGCGCTGACCTGGTCCAGCTCGTCCTCCAGCGCTGCGGTGAAGTCGTACTCCACGTAGCGCTTGAAGAAGTTCAGCAGAAAGATCGTCACGATCCGGCCCTTGTCCTCCGGGAACAGACGGTTCTGTTCCTTGCGGACATATTCGCGATCCTGGATCGTCGTGATGACGGAGGCATAGGTGGAGGGTCGCCCGATGCCGAGTTCCTCCATCTTCTTGACCAGCGTCGCCTCGGTGTAGCGCGGCGGCGGGTTAGTGAAGCTCTGCGTGCCAAGAGTCGCGCCGTCGCCGGACAGCACCGCGGGCAGACCGCGGTCGGTGCCCTTCTCCATCGCCTTCGCGTGCTCGGACTTGAGCGCGCCCGCGTCGAACTTCGCCGGCTCGCCCTGCATGATCTGCGGCAGGCGCTTGTCGTCATCCTCGACCGGCTCGTCACGCCCCTCTTCGTAGACCTTCAGGAACCCGTCGAAGAGCACCACCTGGCCGGTGGCGCGCAGACCGACCTGCCCGTCGTCAGAGCCGATCTCGACCGTGGTCCGCTCCATCCGGGCGGCCTCCATCTGGCAGGCGAGCGTGCGCTTCCAGATCAGGTCATACAGCTTGCGCTGGTCGGATTCGGACAGGCGCAGGCTCTCGGCGTCCTTCGTCATGTCGGTCGGTCGGATGCACTCGTGCGCTTCCTGCGCGTTCTTCGCCTTGTTCTTGTAGACCCGCGGCGAGGACGGCACGTAATCCTTGCCGTAGCGCTCCGCGATGGCGTCGCGGCAGGCGCTGACGGCTTCCGGCGCCATGTCGATGCCGTCCGTCCGCATGTATGTGATGTGCCCGGCCTCGTAGAGCCGCTGGGCCGCGTTCATCGCCGCCTTGGCGCCCATGCCGAACTTGCGGCTCGCCTCTTGCTGGAGGGTGGAGGTCATGAACGGCGCCGACGGGTTGCGCGAGGCGGGCTTCGCCTCGACGCTCAGAACCTTCAGGCTGCGCTTGGCGACGGCATCCACCGCCATCTCGGCCTGAGTGGCGTTTTCGAGGTCGTAGCGGTCGAGCTTCTTGCCGGCGAGGCTGACCAGCCGGGCGTCGAACGTCTGGCCGCGCGGCGTCGCGAGTTGTGCCTTCACCTGCCAGTATTCGCGGGGATTGAACGCCTCGATCTCCATCTCGCGCTCGACGATCAGGCGGAGGCAGACGGACTGCACACGACCGGCCGACCGCGCGCCGGGCAGCTTGCGCCACAGCACCGGCGACAGGTTGAAGCCCACGAGGTAGTCGAGGGCACGGCGGGCGAGATACGCCTCCACCAGCGGCGCGTCGATGTCGCGGGGGTTCTTCATCGCCTCGGTCACGGCGGCCTTGGTGATGGCGTTGAATGTGACCCGGCTGACCTCTGTCGTCTTCTTGATCGAACGGCGCTTCGTCAGTGCCTCCTTCAGATGCCACGAGATCGCCTCCCCCTCACGATCGGGGTCAGTTGCGAGGATCAGCTTGTCGTCGGTTTTCAGGGCTTCGGCGATGGCAGCGACGTGTTTGCGCGAATCGTTCGCGACCTCCCACGTCATCTCGAAATCATGTTCGGTATCGACCGAGCCATCCTTCGGAGGCAGGTCCCTCACGTGACCGTAAGACGCCAGAACCGTGTAGTCGGATCCCAGATACTTGTTGATTGTCTTGGCCTTGGCGGGCGATTCGACGACGACGACGGGCATCTGGGACTGCTACCTCTACTGATTTCTTGGCGGCCTCGCGCGGCTGCTTTCCGGGCGGCGTATCGCGGCGCTAGATGTGGGGTGCAAGGGGTAATTGTCAATGCGGGCGGAAGAGCCGCGCTTGTCCCGGGGGTGTTCGGGCGTTGGCTGAACGCCGCAAAAAGGAGCCCCGGACATGCGGTTTCCCGCTTTCTAGCTGACCTTGCGTCGCCTGCCCCGGGGCGCGCGGGAGACCCCTGAAATCGGCAGAAGCCTTCGCGCCTATCGGATGGTCGAGACGTGCCCCGACGCCGGGTAGGTCTTCGGAGCGCCGCTTTTGTTTCGGGTCGATGGGCTGCGGGTGGTCGGCGCTGTCGCCCTTGGAATACTGGATCCGTTGCGCGGGGACGGGCGCACCATGACATCCCCCGATCTCTTCCCCAAACGCAGCCCCGATATCTTCGAATACGGCGGGCAGGAGGTGCAGGCCCTGTGCCAGCGGTCGGGCAACGCCTCGGTCGCGGGCCAATGGACCATGGGCGCAACAGACGCATGAAAGTTCGGGCCCCTTCTGCGCCACATGGCAGAGTGTAATCCCTTAGGCCTGCTGATTCAGCGTGGCACAAGCGAGAGAAAACCGCCCGGCTGACGCCTTATGCGCCCTTCCAGCTCCAGATCGGTGAGGGCCGGCGAGACGTGGGCAGAGGCCGCGCCGAGGTCGCGGATCAGCTGGTCCTCGGCCAGGGGCGACGGTCCGAGCCGGTCAAGGATGCGCGTGTGCAGATCGGCCGTCTGGCGCAGGGTCCGGGTCTCGGGCTCCGGCGCCTTCACCGAGTCAATGCCCGCCCTCGCCGGGTCCGGCAGGGCCAGTTCCGCCTGTGCCGATGTCTGGCCCTCCAGCCGCGGCAGCGCCTCGAGAACATCGTCGACGTGCCGCACGAGGTGCGCGCCGTCGCGGATCAGCATGTTGCAGCCCGCCGCCCGGGCGTCGAGCGGGTGACCGGGCACGGCCAGCACCTCCCGCCCCTGGTCGAGCGCGCCGCGCGCGGTGATCAGCGACCCGGACTTTGCCGCAGCTTCCACCACCACCACGGCCCGGGCCAGCCCTGAGACGATCCGGTTGCGCATGGGGAAATGGCGGGCGAGCGGCTGCATGCCCATGGGTTGTTCGCTGATCCGCGCACCGTGGTGAGAGACGATGTCATCCGCCAGCCCGGCGTTCTCTGCCGGATAAAGCACATCCACGCCGCCCGCCAGAACGGCGACCGTGCCGGTCCTGAGCGCGGCATGGTGCGCCGCCGCATCTATCCCGCGCGCCAGTCCGGAGACGACGCAATAACCCGCTTCGCCCAGTCCTTCGGCAAGGTTGCGCGCCATCCGCAGCCCCAGCGACGACGCGTTGCGCGCACCGACAAGCGCCACCATCGGACGGCTCAGCACGCGCGCATCGCCCACCGTCCACAGCGCCGGCGGCGCGTCGGAAAGGTCGGCCAGGTCTTTCGGGTAATCCGCCTCTCCGCGCAGGATCAGCCGGGCGCCGCACAGGCGGGCGGTCTTCATCTCTCCAAGGATCACGTTTTCGGGGCAGACGGTGTAACGCTCCACCCCCGCGGCCCTCGCCACTTCGGGTAGCGCGTCGAGTGCTGCGCGGGCCGAGCCGTGTTCGCCCAGAAGCCGCCAGAAGGTTGCCACGCCGACGCGGCGTGAGCGCAAGAGGCGGAGCCAATCCACACGAGCATCTTCCGTGGTGGGTGGGAGTGGGGGGTGAGTGGAAGAGTAGCTGTCGTCGCGCATCTTGGCCCCGCCGTCTTGCACCTTCATCCATAGCGTGAGGGTGGTTAACCGAAGGTAAACTCTGGCGAGAGAATTATTCCCGCGGTGCGCAGCCAGTGGACATGCCCTGGAAAAGCTTCAGGTCGGCGTGCCGTCACCCGGCAGGTCGCGCTCCGTACGTCCGACAATCACGCGCAGCATGGCAAGTTGCAGCACGGCCAGGAAAGGCCCCAGCCCGACCGTCAGCCCCGTGCCCACCACCGGCTTGAGCAGCGCACCGACGAAGAAACCGCCCAGCATCGCCACGCCCCAGCCGCCGAAGCCGCGCGCCAGAGGCGAGTGAAGCACGAACGCCCCGGCCAGGTGACCGATCCAGGTGAAGGCGACCGAGAACACCAGCACGTAGCCAACGACAACCAGCGCCCCCGCCGCGGGGTCCGAGACCGTCGCGACCATCAGCGCGAGCGTCACGACGGAAATCCCGGCGCCCAGCGTGGCGGCCAGCGTCGCCAGAATGGCCAGTCCGTGCTGCCGGAGTGTTGGCCGGATCACCGGCGCATGCACTGGGTGCCACCAGGGCAACGGGTCTGGCGTGTCAGACACCCGCACCGCCGACCGTCAGGCCGCCAATCATCACCGTCGGCTGCCCGACGCCCACCGGCACCCACTGCCCCTGCTTGCCGCAGTTGCCCATGCCCGGATCGAGCGCCATGTCGTTGCCAAGGGCGCGGATCTGCTGAAGCGCAGAGGCGCCGTCGCCGATCAGCGTGGCGCCCTTTACGGGACGGCCGACCTTGCCGTCCTTCACGCGGTAGGCCTCCGTGCAGGAGAATACGAACTTGCCGTTGGTCACGTCGACCTGTCCGCCGCCGAAGCCCACGGCCCAGATGCCGTCCTTCAGATCGCCCACGATGTCCTGCGGATCGGCATCGCCGCCCAGCATGTAGGTGTTGGTCATGCGCGGCATCGGGATATGCGCATAGCTCTCGCGGCGTCCGTTGCCGGTGGGGGTCACGCCCATCAGGCGCGCGTTCTGCCGATCCTGCATGAAGCCGACGAGCTTGCCGTCCTCGATCAGGACGTTCTTGCCGGAGGGCGTGCCTTCGTCATCCACGGTGATCGAGCCGCGCCGGTCCGGGATGGTGCCGTCGTCCAGCACCGTCACGCCCTTCGACGCGATCTGCTGTCCCATCAGACCGGCGAAGACGGATGTGCCCTTGCGGTTGGCATCGCCTTCGAGCCCATGCCCGATTGCCTCGTGCAGCAGGATGCCGGGCCAGCCGGGGCCGAGAACGATGTCCATGACGCCCGCCGGCGCAGGCTCCGCCTCGAGGTTGACGAGCGCGATGCGCAGCGCCTCGCGCGCCTTCGACTGCCATTCGACGGGCTCCAGCAGTCCTTCCAGCGTGACGCGCCCGCCGCCGCCTGCCGTTCCGGCCTCGCGCCGCCCGTCCTGTTCCACGATCACCGACACGTTCACCCGCGTCATCGGGCGCACGTCGGTCACAAGGCCGCCTTCGGGACGGAGGATCGCAACCTCCTGCAGCGAGGCAGCGATGCTGGCCGTCACCTGCACCACGCGGCTGTCGAGGTCGCGGGCGAAGGCGTCGATTTCCTTCAGGGTGTCCACCTTCACCGGAAAGCTCGCCCCGGCAATCGGGTCGGCATCGGTGTAGAGCGTGCGGTTCGTGCCCGGAGGCGGCGGGGCCATCACGCCGCCGCCGTCGCCCACCGCCAGACGCGCCGTCTCTGCCGCGCGCCTGAGGGAGGATTCGCTGATCTCCGTGGCATGGGCGTAACCGGCCACCTCGCCCTTCACCGCGCGCAATCCGAATCCTTCGGAGGCGTCGTAACTCGCCGTCTTGAGCCGCCCGTCATCCAGGACCAGCGATTCCGAGCGCCGCCGCTCAAGGAAAAGTTCGCCGTCCTCGGCCCCGGAAAGAGCCTCCCGCACCAGCGATACAGTGCGATCAAGATCCAGATGTGTCTCGAAAGGGCGGAAAAGTGCGTCGGACATATGGACCTCTGGATTGATCTGGATCAAGTAAAGCGGCGCTTTGCCGCAAGCTCAAAGCTTTCACGGGTGGAAAGAATATGGTTTCTAGACCGCCAGAACGCAACGGTATGCCGCGGAGGAGGACGGGCGCCAGCCTGCGCTTCCTTTTTGCATGTATATCAAGTCATTCCGGGTCGGCGGGCCCGTGCACAACTCGAATCGATCAGGGTGACATATGACCTTCAAGACGATGATGACGGGCCTACTCAGCGCCTTTGTCGCCGCGCCGGCCTTGGCGCAGGACCTGCCCGTTGTGGGCCGCCCGCACCAGGGTGGCATGGGTTTCCAGCCGGCCTCCACGGAACTGGCGCGTGACCTTCAGTGGCTCGACGGCATGATCCTGGTGATCATCACCGCGATCTGCCTGCTGGTGGTTGCCCTGCTCGCCTTCATCGTGGTGCGCTACAACCAGAAGGCCAACAAGACGCCGGGCACCTTCACGCACAACTCCCCGCTGGAGATCGCCTGGACCATCGGCCCCATCGTGATCCTCGTGTTCATCGGTGCCTTCTCCCTGCCGGTGCTGTTCAAGCAGCAGGAAATCCCGGAAGGCGACATCACCATCAAGGTGACCGGCTACCAGTGGTACTGGGGCTACGAGTACGTGGGTGAGGACCTCGCCTACGACAGCTACATGATCGGCTCCCCGGCGACCGGCGGCGACAACCGCTACTCCGAAGACGTGCAGACCATGCTGACCGACGCCGGCTACACCAAGGACGAGTGGCTGCTGGCCACCGACACCGCCGTTGTCGTGCCGGTCGGCAAGACCATCGTGATGCAGGTCACCGGCGCCGACGTGATCCACTCGTGGACCATCCCGGCCTTCGGCGTGAAGCAGGACGCGGTCCCCGGCCGCCTCGCAGAGCTGTGGTTCACCCCGGAGCGCGAAGGCGTCTACTTCGGCCAGTGCTCGGAACTCTGCGGGATCGCCCACGCCTATATGCCGATCACCGTCAAGGTGGTCAGCCAGGAAGCCTACGACGCATGGCTCGCCGCGTCGAAGGACGAAGGCTGGTACACCGACGTGCGCGCGGCACTGACCAACTGATCGCCCCCGGCGACATAGACATGATGCGCAGGCCGGGACCGCTCCCGGCCTGCGCTGCACCAAACCGACCATGGCACTTCAGGCAGGAGCCGACATGAGCGACGCCAGCTTCGAAACACGCACCCAGATGGGCACCGAGATGCGGGCCGACTCGCAGGAAGCGCAGTTCGGCGACTATTTCGCGCTGCTCAAGCCGCGTGTTATGACGCTTGTGGTGTTCACCGCCTTCGTCGGCCTGCTTGCCGCGCCCGTGGCGATCCACCCGTTCCTCGGCTTCTGCGCGGTGCTGTTCATCGCCATCGGCGGCGGTGCGTCCGGCGCCCTGAACATGTGGTACGACTCGGACATCGACGCACTGATGAAGCGCACCGCCAAGCGTCCGATCCCCGCGGGCAAGGTCGACCGTGAAGACGCGCTGGCCATCGGCCTGACGCTTTCCGCCTTTGCCGTCGTCTTCCTCGGCCTCGCGACCAACTGGCTGGCCGCATCCCTGCTGGCCTTCACCATCTTCTTCTACGTCGTGATCTACACGATGTGGCTCAAGCGCTCGACACCCCAGAACATCGTGATCGGCGGCGCCGCCGGGGCCTTCCCCCCGATGATCGGCTGGGCCGCCGCCACCGGCGAGGTCTCCACCGCCTCCGTTCTCATGTTCTGCCTGACCTTCCTCTGGACGCCGCCGCACTTCTGGGCGCTCGCGCTGTTCGTCCGCATGGACTACGACAATGCCACCGTGCCGATGCTGACTGTCACCCACGGCCGAAAGTCGACCCGCACGCACATCCTCGTCTACACCGTCCTGCTGGCCGCCTTTGCCATCGGGCTGGGCTTCACGCAGGTTGGCGGGCCGGTCTACCTCGCCACCGCCATCGTGCTGAACGCGCTGTTCCTGAAAGGCGCGTGGACCATCTGGCGCCGCGACGAAGCCGCCTCGGAGGCCGACAACTTCAAGGCCGAAAAGGCGTTCTTCAAGCTGTCCCTGCTCTACCTCTTCGCCCACTTCGGCGCGATCCTCGTGGACGCAGGGCTCGAACGCTTCGGGGTGCTGTCATGAGCATCAGCCGCGAACACGAGCTTCACAAGCGCCGCCGATCCCGCAACATCGGTGTCGGGCTGGTGCTGGGTGCGTTCATCGTGATCGTCTTCGGAATGACCATGGTGAAGATCAACCGCGGCGACTTCCAGATGCAACCGGCTGCGGCAACACAGGGAGACGGCAATGGCAATTGATCCAAAGACCAAGACCCTTTTCCAGACGCTCGGCGTCGTTGTCTTCATGGGCGCGATGGCCTGGGCCTCGGTGCCGTTCTACAACTGGTTCTGCCGCGTCACCGGCTTTGGCGGAACCACGCAGGTCGCCGAAGCCTCGGCCAAGCGCGACATCCTCGACCGCACCATCAAGATCAAGTTCGACGCCTCGAAGGACCGCGGGATGCCGTGGGAGTTCAAGCCCATGCAGACCGAGATGACCGTCCGCATCGGCGAAGAGGGGCTGGCGTTCTACGAGGCCTACAACCCGACCGACCACCCGGTCGCCGGTCAGGCCACTTACAACGTGGCGCCCTACCAGGCAGGCGGCTATTTCAACAAGATCGAGTGCTTCTGCTTCACCGAGCAGGTCCTGATGCCCGGCGAACGCGTCGAGATGCCGGTCAGCTTCTTCGTCGACCCCGAGATCGTCGACGACCGCGACGCGAAGTACACCAAGCATATCACGCTGTCCTACACCTTCTACGAGATCGACCTGCCCGAAGAAACGCAGGCCGCGCTCGATATCACTGGCGATGCCCCCGGCATCGACGATAAGACCGATGCGAAAGCATCCGTGAACTAACGCCTAACGAGGGATTGCCATGGCGCATGCTAAGAACCACGACTACCACATTCTGAACCCCTCCATCTGGCCTTTCCTGGGCGCAGTGGCCGGGTTCATCATGCTCTTCGGCGCGGTGCTGTGGATGAAGGACATCACGATGTGGATGTTCCTCATCGGCTTTGTCGGCGTCCTCTACACCATGTTCGGCTGGTGGAGCGAAACCGTGAAGGAGAACCTGGTCGGCGACCACACACCCGTCGTGCTGATCGGCCTGCGTTACGGCTTCATCCTGTTCATCATGTCGGAGGTGATGTTCTTCTTCGCGTGGTTCTGGAGCTTCTTCAAGCACGCGATCTACCCGATCGACCCGAACGGCATGAGCCCGGCTGTCGACGGTGTCTGGCCGCCGGCGGGAATCGAGACGTTCGACCCCTGGCACCTTCCGCTGATCAACACGCTGATCCTGCTGTGCTCCGGCTGTGCCGCGACCTGGGCGCACCACGCGCTGGTCCACGGCAACCGCCGCGACGAGATCAAGCAGGGCCTGATCATCGCCGTCGTCCTCGGCCTGCTGTTCACCGCCCTTCAGGCGTATGAATACAGCCACGCGGCGTTCGGCTTCTCCGGGAACATCTACGGCGCCAACTTCTTCATGGCGACCGGCTTCCACGGCGCGCACGTGATCATCGGCACGATCTTCCTGTTCATCTGCCTGCTGCGCGTCTACCGCGGCCACTTCACCCCGGAAAACCACCTCGGGTTCGAGGCGGCCGCCTGGTACTGGCACTTCGTCGACGTGGTGTGGCTGTTCCTCTTCGCAGCGGTCTACATCTGGGGCGGTTGAGCCTCCTCGACGGCCACAGGGCTTGCGCTCGACGCCTCACGCGGTAAACCAAGGCGCGCCCCACCGGGCGCGCCTTTTCCGTTTCCGGAGACGCATGTGACACGCTACCTCGCCCCCCTGCTGATCGGCATCGCCGGATGCGCGATCCTGCTGTGGCTGGGCACATGGCAGATGCAGCGCCTGGACTGGAAAGAGGGCCTGCTCGCCGACATGGAGGCAACGATCTCCGGACCCGCGCAGCCCCTGCCCGTCATGGTCGACCCCACGGCACAGCGCTATCAGCCCGTGGAACTGTCGGGCGAGATCGGCGCGGAGGCGCTGCACGTCCTCGTCTCGGCAAAGCTGCGCGGCGCGGGCTGGCGGGTCATCTCCCCCTTCACCACCGACGACGGGCGTCGTCTCCTGGTGGATCGCGGCTTCACCCCGATCGATCAAAAGGACGCGCCGTTGTATGCGGGCTCCACCCGGCTGACCGGCAACCTGCACTGGCCGGACGACCGCAACTCCTCCACCCCCGACAACGACCCGGACGACGACACATGGTTCGCCCGTGACATCGGCCCCATGTCCGAGGCGCTGGACACGGAGCCGCTACTGGTCATTGCCCGCAGTCTGGATCCGGCGGACGACGCCGTCGATCCGCTGCCCGTGGACACCTCCGGCATTCCCAACGATCATCTGCAATACGCCATCACGTGGTTCTCTCTGGCCGCGGTTTGGCTCCTCATGACCGGCGTATGGCTGCGCCGTATCGCGAAAGGCACCGACTGACATGCGTTACATCTCCACCCGAGGCCAGGCCCCGGCCCTGTCATTCGAAGAAGCCATGCTGTCCGGCCTCGCCCGTGACGGCGGCCTCTACGTGCCGGAGACCATTCCCCAGATGTCCGCCGACGACATCCGCGCGCTGGAAGGTCTCAGCTACGAGGAAACCGCCTTCCGCGTGATGCGGCCCTTCGTGGGCGACGGGTTCACCGACGAGGTCTTTGCCGACCTGATCGCCAAGGCCTACGCAGGTTTCGGTCACAACGCCCGAGCGCCGCTGGTGCAGCTGGCACCGAACCACTTCCTGCTTGAGCTGTTCCACGGGCCGACGCTGGCCTTCAAGGACTTCGCCATGCAACTCATCGGCCAGCTCTTCCAGGAGGCGCTGGAGCGGAGGGGCGAGCGTGTGACCATCGTCGGCGCCACGTCGGGCGATACGGGCTCGGCCGCTATCGAGGCGTTCAAGGGGCTCGACAATGTCGACGTCTTCATCCTCTACCCGCATGGCCGGGTGTCCGAGGTGCAGCGCCGCCAGATGACCACACCGCCCGAGGCCAACGTGCACGCACTGGCGCTGGACGGCCACTTCGACGATTGCCAGGCGCGGCTGAAGGACATGTTCAACCACTTCGAGTTCCGCGACGGCGTTCGGCTGGCCGGCGTGAACTCGATCAACTGGGCGCGCGTGCTGGCGCAGGTCGTCTACTACTTCTCCGCCGCCGTCAGCCTCGGCGCCCCGGACCGCAAAGTCAGCTTCACCGTGCCCACCGGCAACTTCGGCGACATCTTCGCGGGCTACATCGCCAAGCGCATGGGCCTGCCCATCGACCGGCTGGTTGTGGCGACGAACCAGAACGACATCCTGCACCGCTGCCTGACGTCGGGCGACTACCAGACCTCCGAAGTCCATCCCTCGATCAGCCCGTCGATGGACATCCAGGTCAGCAGCAACTTCGAGCGTGCCCTCTTCGACGCCTACGACCGCGACGGTGCGGCGGTGGCGCAGCTGATGGACGAACTGAAGGCAGGCGGCTTCAACGTGAGCCAGGGCGCGCTTCAGGCCCTGCGCGAACACTTCGACTCCGGCCGCGTGTCAGAGGAGGAGACGCTGGACACCATCCGCCTGGCGCAGGCCACGATGGGGGAACTCCTGTGCCCGCATTCCGCGATAGGCGTCCGCGTGGCAGAGGACCAGCGCGATCCGAAGACGCCGATGATCACGCTGGCCACCGCGCACCCGGCCAAGTTCCCGGATGCCGTTGAAAAGGCCACGGGTATTCGTCCCCCTCTTCCAAATCGCATGGCTGACCTGTATGAGCGTTCGGAACGGTTGACCCGCGTGGCCAACGACCTGTCCGCCCTCGAAAACCTTATTCAGGAGCGTATCACCAAGTGACCGTCCAGATTTCCACGCTGTCCAACGGGCTTCGCATCGTCACCGAGAAGATGCCCGGCCTTCAATCCGCCGCGCTCGGTCTCTGGGTGACGGCGGGCGGACGGCACGAACGCGTGGAACAGAACGGCATTGCGCATTTCCTCGAACACATGGCGTTCAAGGGCACAAAGCGGCGCAGCGCGCTGCAGATCGCCGAAGCCATCGAG